>NZ_SADP02000865.1:0-315 GCF_004010375.2 Mesorhizobium sp. M2E.F.Ca.ET.209.01.1.1
CGGCGCCAAGGCAGCACCGGCAGCCAAGGCTCCGGCTGGTGCGCCTTCCGCTGCTCCGGCTGTAAAGGCAATGTCGGACGATCAGGTGCTGAAGCTGTTCGAGCAAGGCTCTTATGAACTCGTCCCGCACGACAATATGCGCAAGACCATCGCGCGGCGCCTGGTCGAGGCCAAGACCAGCATCCCGCATTTCTACCTGACGCTCGACTGCGAGCTCGATGCACTGCTTTCGCTGCGCACGCAGCTCAATGCGGCGGCACCGGTGAAGAAGACCGACAAGGGTGAGGCGCCCGCCTACAAGCTGTCGGTCAACGA
>NZ_SADP02000866.1:0-314 GCF_004010375.2 Mesorhizobium sp. M2E.F.Ca.ET.209.01.1.1
TAAGGCTACGGCCAACCTCTCGAAAACTTCCGGCCCTAAGCTTCGCTTCGCTTCATCCTGGCTCCGGGATTCGTGATCCGGCGGGGCTGGAGCGTTCCGGATTGAAGCCGCCCCCGGGCAACCGTCCTCGGCAGACGAGAGAAAGGAACCGAACGATGAAAAAATCCGTCATCACAGCAGCAATGATAATGGCGATCGCATCCGCCAACGTCGCCTACGCGAAGGCGACGACCGGCACGATCGCCAGCATCGACAAGAAAGGCGATTCGATCACGCTCTCCGACGGCAAGACGTTCTCCCTGCCGGAAGGCATT
>NZ_SADP02000867.1:0-314 GCF_004010375.2 Mesorhizobium sp. M2E.F.Ca.ET.209.01.1.1
TCGACGGTGTGGGCGTCGACCTTGCGGGTGCCGCCTTTCGACAACAGGCCCTTGAACACCGACAGCGCGTTGGACGCGCCGCTTGGATCGGCGAGGCGGTCGAAGGTCGCCACGACGTCGTCGGCCTTGAAGTCCTCGCCGTTGTGAAATTTCACGCCCTTGCGCAGCTTGAAGGTCCACACGCTGCCGTCGGCATTGGGCGACCAGCTCTCGGCCAGCACTGGCTTCAGCGTCAGGTCCGGCTGTGTCACGCACAGGAACTCAGCCACCTGGAAGACCAGCTGGTAGCTGCCGCTGTCATAGTAAGTGACCGG
>NZ_SADP02000868.1:0-314 GCF_004010375.2 Mesorhizobium sp. M2E.F.Ca.ET.209.01.1.1
ACTGGAAGAAGCAGAAGCCGAACGTGTCGTAGCCGGTCAGCCAGTACATGCTTTCCTGCGCGAACAGCAGCATGGCGTCGAGCTTCTTTTCGGCCATCTCGATCATCAGCCGGTCGCGCCGCGCGTCGAATTCCGATCGTTCAAAATGCAGCGCCATTATATCTTCTCCAAAACGATTGCCGAAACCTGCCGGCCATAATCGGGCTCCTTGCGGTGCGTGGTGCGCCGGTAGGAGTAAAACAGATCTTCCTCGGCATAGGTGCAGCGGCCGAGACCCTCGGCCGTCACGCCGGCCCTGGCCAGCCGGTCGACCG
>NZ_SADP02000869.1:0-314 GCF_004010375.2 Mesorhizobium sp. M2E.F.Ca.ET.209.01.1.1
GGGATGCAGCGCCTCCAGCACGTCGCCGAGCTCCGACTGGTGCAGATCGTCAACTTCGCGCTTGAGCGTGATCGTGTCGCGGTCGGCGATCGCCGCGCCGATCTGCGCCAGGAAGGATGCGCGCACGGCGCCGTTCTCGCCATAGATGTCGGCGTGGTGCTCCTCGGCGGGCGCGGCGCCGGTCGTCTCTCTGTCCTGGACTTCCACCAGCGCCTCCCGCCAACAGGGATTCGGAAAGGGTTCAAAGTCAGGTCTAGCGCATGACTCCGCAAACCGGAAACCGCTTTCGGAGAAATCCCAGACCTTTGCGGCAG
>NZ_SADP02000870.1:0-314 GCF_004010375.2 Mesorhizobium sp. M2E.F.Ca.ET.209.01.1.1
AGTCTCTGCGGAGGCTTGCGCCCTGTCAGCGGCAAACCCGGCGACGCAGGCAGCCAAGAGAAAAACCATCGTGACCGGGACAAGCCAGGAGGCGACAGGCTCGCCCATGACGAGTCGGCCCACCGCCATGGCTGCCGTCGCGGCAAAACCGAGCCGCAACGCCGTGCGGGCGACTTGCAGGCAGAGCAGGCGGAGCAACCCGCGTTTTGCCAGACGCTGGGCGGTGGCGAGCGCGTGGAAAGCGTCCGGCGCCGAGGCGGCTGGGTCGTGAGATGAGGCGGAAGCGGCTGGCGATCTCATGCGCAGGTTTTCGC
>NZ_SADP02000871.1:0-314 GCF_004010375.2 Mesorhizobium sp. M2E.F.Ca.ET.209.01.1.1
TTCGACTACAACAACCCCTCCGCAAACAAGGTCTCCTGGACCAGTGGTGTCGTGCGATATACCGGCGACGACGGCAACACGGCCACCCGCACGATCGCAGCCGGCAACGCCACCTGGACGACCGGCACGCTCTTCATCTGCTACACGAAGAACGCCACTGTGCTGACGGCCACGACCGACCCGCTGGTGGCTTTCGACCACGATGCAATCGTGGTGGCGACCTACAAGGGCGACAAGGCTCTCGACGGCTCCTACGGGCGCACGATTATCGACGGTGGCCAACTGAAGACCGGCACGGTGATCGCCGACCAGGC
>NZ_SADP02000872.1:0-314 GCF_004010375.2 Mesorhizobium sp. M2E.F.Ca.ET.209.01.1.1
CGGCGCTTGGGTTTCAAGCGAAGGAGATCCTTTCCACTGCTCTATCCGGCTAGCTCCTATCGCAGCAACACCCTGCGGCGTCGCCTCACGGTCGATCCACCGGACGACAGCTGGAGGCTCTCCAATTCCTTCAAGCACTCCCGCAAGAACCCGGCATCCTGCGATGTCTTGGCCATCGACATGGCGCCGGAATAGGCGGCGACGGCAACCATCGCAAACTGCCGGGGGTCCGTGCCTTGCTCCCTGCCCTCCTGCTGGTCGGCGCTGATCTTGTCGGCGATCGCCTGCCGCCATGCAGCGAAGATGCCGGCAAG
>NZ_SADP02000873.1:0-314 GCF_004010375.2 Mesorhizobium sp. M2E.F.Ca.ET.209.01.1.1
CGGCCAACAGCAGGAGGATGCCCAGCGCGATGCGCTGGGCCACCAGTTTCACGATGGGTGAGGACATCTCCGCAAGGCCGTGCTCAGGCTTCCAGCCAGCACTTCGCCAGGGCGTAGCCGTTGCACAGTTCCTGATGCGGATCCTCCACCCAGCCTGCCACCTTGGGGCCTGTCGCGTCGATGAACTGGTTGAACATCGGCAGGATCAGACCGCCTTCGTCGCGCACCATGACCGCCATGTCGTGGTACATCTGCTTGCGCTTGGCCTCGTCGAGTTCGGCGCGCGCCGCCAGCACCATCTTGTCGAAATCCGG
>NZ_SADP02000874.1:0-314 GCF_004010375.2 Mesorhizobium sp. M2E.F.Ca.ET.209.01.1.1
TGAAGGTGACGAAGCCTAGAGTGAGCATAACGAGCAGTGTCATGGAGATGGCCATGTCGACCATCGTCGCCCCGACTTCCGACTTTATGAATTGCTTCAGCATCATCAAAACCGGCTCAACCGCTCCTGATGACTAGCCCCAAGCGTTACGCCGGTGATGCTGAGCAGCGACAGCAATCCAGCGCTGTCGAGGGTACCGTAAGCGTAGGTGCCGGAGGCGGTTACAATGCAGACCTGCGATGTCGTCGAGAGGTAAAGGACCGTCCCCGTATTGGGGTCGACTGCATTTTTGCAAGTGGTCGGGTCGGCGATGC
>NZ_SADP02000086.1:0-624 GCF_004010375.2 Mesorhizobium sp. M2E.F.Ca.ET.209.01.1.1
ACATTTCCGCCAAAACCGTGCCGTTCATGGCCTGCGGCGCGTTCGATATCGGCATGGTGCGCGCCCGCGTAGCCCGCCTCTCCATCGCCGGCGAGCTCGGCTTCGAGATCAACTGTCCGGCCACCCTGCATTCGAGCCTGCGTGAAACACTGCTTGCCGCCGGCGAGGATCTCGGCCTTGCCGAGATCGGTTACTACGCCCTGAATTCGCTCAGGCTGGAAAAGAGTTTCGGCATCTGGTCGCGCGAATTCACGCAAGGCTACGCGCCCGGCGAGACCGGGCTCGACCGCTTCATCGCCTTCGACAAGGGCGACTTCATTGGTCGCGAGGCGGCGCTGAAAGAGCGCAAGGTGGGTGTCTCGCGGGGTATCGTGATGCTGGAAGTCGATGCCGTCGATGCCGATGCCAGCGGCTTCGAGCCGGTCTGGTCCAAAGGCCGGCGTGTCGGCTTCGTCACCTCCGGCGGCTACGCCTACACGCTCGGCAAGAGCGTCGCCTTGGCGTTGCTGGACGACGATTTCACCGGGCAGGGGACCGAACTTTCCGTTCACATTGTCGGGGTCAAACGGCCGGCGCGCGTCATCGCGGCCTCGCCCTACGACCCTGAAGGCAAGGCGATGCGGC
>NZ_SADP02000875.1:0-314 GCF_004010375.2 Mesorhizobium sp. M2E.F.Ca.ET.209.01.1.1
CAGATGCATCTCACTATCCTGTGGTGTAGCCGGTAGCAAAGCGCGGTGAACCCTTGATTAAACGAGCACGGTCAACGCCCCAAAGCCCATGCCTGGCGGGCCTCTCCGTGCTGGTGCTGGAGCAGGCCGAGCATCCCAGCTCGCCGCTCAAGCGGCTGCCTTTCGGCATGCGCGGCCTTTCGGCGCCCACCATCGAAGCGTTCCACCGTCGCGGCCTGCTCGGCGGCATCGCCGCGCCGCAACCGGTGGGCGGCAATGTTTCGGCCGCCGCGCACTGGATGCAGCAGGCGCGCCGTCCCGGCGGCCATTTCGCC
>NZ_SADP02000876.1:0-313 GCF_004010375.2 Mesorhizobium sp. M2E.F.Ca.ET.209.01.1.1
AGATCATCCGGCGCGCCGCAACCCGCCGCGTCGCGTGTCGCGCGCGCTTTCCTCGGCGAACAGCGAGGCGAGCTGCTCGGTCATGGCGCCGGCCAGTTCCTCGGCATCGACGATGGTGACGGCGCGGCGATAATAGCGCGTGACGTCGTGGCCGATGCCGATGGCGAGCAGCTCGACCGGCGAGCGCGTCTCGATCAGCTCGATGACCGCGCGCAGATGGCGTTCCAGATAATTGCCCGGATTGACCGAGAGTGTGGAGTCGTCGACCGGCGCGCCGTCCGAAATCATCATCAGGATCTTGCGCTGCTCCGGC
>NZ_SADP02000877.1:0-313 GCF_004010375.2 Mesorhizobium sp. M2E.F.Ca.ET.209.01.1.1
CCGGTCATGGCATAGGCTTTCGACACGCCGTTCATGGTCAGCGTGCGCTCGTAGAGGCTCGGCTCGACCTCGGCGATGGTCTTGAAGACGAAGTCGCCATAGGTCAGGTGCTCGTACATGTCGTCGGTCAGCGTCCAGACATGCGGATGCTTAAGCAGCACGTCCGCCAGCGCCCGAAGCTCGGCCTCCGTGTAGGCGGCGCCCGATGGGTTCGACGGCGAGTTCATCAACAGCCATTTCGTCTTCGGCGTGATCGCCTTTTCCAGCACCTCCGGCGTCAGCTTGAAGCCGTTATCGATCGAGGTGTCGGCGA
>NZ_SADP02000878.1:0-313 GCF_004010375.2 Mesorhizobium sp. M2E.F.Ca.ET.209.01.1.1
GCCGCCGATGCCAGCGCGGTGCGCGCCGCCCTTGCCGAGGTGCACAACAAGATCGGCCCGGTCGATATCCTTGTCGCCAATGCCGGCGGCCACGGTGTCGGCCCGACGGTGACGATGAGCGACGAGACCTGGGCGCTGGCAACGCGCACCAATCTCGACACCGCTTTCGTCTGCGCCCGCGAATGCCTGCCCGATCTCATTGCCCGCAAGGGCAACATCGTCGTCGTCGCTTCGATCGCCGGCCTGTTCGCCGGGCCGGCGGCGGCGGGCTATGTCACCATGAAGCATGCCTGCGTCGGCTTCGGCAAATCGC
>NZ_SADP02000879.1:0-313 GCF_004010375.2 Mesorhizobium sp. M2E.F.Ca.ET.209.01.1.1
CTCGCGTTGCGATACCAGCCCGAGGAGGCGAAAGCATTTCTTCGCCGGTTTTCGCGAACGATCCTGCCCGTGGTGGCGATCCTGGCGGCGAGTGGCATCGTGCTGGCGATCATCCAAGTGCAGGAACCGGCAGCGTTGATCAACACGTCCTATGCTCGCCTGCTGCTCTTGAAGCTCGGTCTGCTGCTTTTCCTTTTCACGCTTGCCGCGATCAATCGCTGGACGCTGACGGCGCCCGCCGCGGCGGGTGACACCGACGTGCAGCGGCGGCCTGTGCGCACGGTGCGCCTCGACATCCTGAGCGCGCACGCCA
>NZ_SADP02000880.1:0-313 GCF_004010375.2 Mesorhizobium sp. M2E.F.Ca.ET.209.01.1.1
CGCATATTATCCCAAGCCGAAGCATTGCTCCGGTCGAACCGCCATTGGCCATGTTTGCCCAAGCGGTCCACAGACCAAGTCAGATGTCAGGGAAAGAAGGCAAGTCCGTGCTGCTCACGGGCAGCCCGAGACAATGATATTTGGAGGAGATTGCCATGAAGGTTACCATATTGGCCAACTACGAACCCCATGCCGCCAAAGGGCTGATGCAGGGATCGAACCGGGAAGCTGCAGTCCAGGCGCTTTTCGAAAGCGTCGGCGGCAGGATGAACAGCCTGACGTTCACACGCGGCCTCTACGACGTCGTCGTCAA
>NZ_SADP02000881.1:0-313 GCF_004010375.2 Mesorhizobium sp. M2E.F.Ca.ET.209.01.1.1
CGTCTTGAGAGTTCCTCTGATCACCGGCCAATTCCTCGTCTTCCTGGGCTCGCATTTCTCGCTTCTGTGAACTGGGCGTCCAAACGGCTCCCCGGGTCGGTTGGGCGCCCCGCCACCAATTGAGATCGAACTTCGGGTAACGATCGGGGAACAACTGCCTCGTTCAAGGCTGGAGCGCCGCAACAATTCGCCCCTCGGCCGAGGACCCTGCTCACGATCCCATCCGGTTCCCGGCGATCAGGCCGACCTCACGCCGTCGCGACAGCGTATTTGATCGATTCCACTGAATGTTTGACGAAGTCCTTGCAGATCT
>NZ_SADP02000882.1:0-312 GCF_004010375.2 Mesorhizobium sp. M2E.F.Ca.ET.209.01.1.1
TCGGCGCTGGCCTATTTGAGCTCAATGCCACACGAGACGCATCGATAGCCGTCGCGTTTAAGGACCTGCTGCCGGATGGTTGACCAGCTACTGGACGGCACGTTCAGATCAAACTTTCCTTTTTGTAGGCAGCAGCTGGCGACTGTGCTTCGAAAGCATTCGAAGTGTAGGAGATAATGAAAGGTCTCAGTTAAAACCGAGTGTAAGAAACTGTTGACAGGCTTGGCTGGCGAAGGCATTGCCGGGTCAATTGGGGATTTGGGCAGCATGATGAGACTGATTTTCGCGCTTTTGGCCGCCATTCTACTCGCC
>NZ_SADP02000883.1:0-312 GCF_004010375.2 Mesorhizobium sp. M2E.F.Ca.ET.209.01.1.1
GTCGGCTTCAGGTCAAACTCGCTCGGGTGGCGCGTCCGGTGGCATCTGTGGCAAACGTTCGGCATCGGTCAAATGAGACTGTCGGATTTCAAATTATTTCCGATCACAGAGAAACCGGTGATCGACCCAGACTGGCGGGAACGTCGGGCACTAGCTGGAGGGGGACAATCGCCGTTGTGGATCACACTAGGCGCTCGATGGGCGCCTTCAATGAAAAAGGGCGGTTCATAGTGAACGAACTGTCACTATCCACAACCCATATCATATCCGTCTGGCTGCATTGCAGCTTGTATCGGTCTGCTACCCGAGGAC
>NZ_SADP02000884.1:0-312 GCF_004010375.2 Mesorhizobium sp. M2E.F.Ca.ET.209.01.1.1
GTGGCGCAGCGCCGTGAAGCCGCGATCCTCGCCGAGGAGCGAGATCGGCTTGCGGGTCAGCGCGTAAAGCGGGGCGGCGACATGATCCTGCAGATCCCGGCCAACCGCCGGCATGTCGCGGATGACGGGAATTCCCACCTCCACCAGATGCGCGGCAGGACCGAGCCCGGACAGCATCATCAGCTTCGGCGTGGCGAGCGCGCCGGCCGCGAGGATCACTTCCGCCTTCGCCGAGGCGGTATGGCTCTGTCCGTCCAGCGTCGTGTAGGTCAGGCCGGTCGCGGCGCCATTCTCCAGCGTCAGCGCCGTCAC
>NZ_SADP02000087.1:0-611 GCF_004010375.2 Mesorhizobium sp. M2E.F.Ca.ET.209.01.1.1
GCCGAATTGACGAGGAAGGGTAGCTGTATTTCGTCGATCGTGGCGATGAGATCATCAAATCCCGTAGCTAGAAGGTCGCGCCCAAGAAGGCTGAGAACGCGCTTATCGGCATTCCGGGGGTGCGGGAAGCAGCCGTGATCGGCGTTCCGGACGAACTTCTTGGGCAGGCCGTGAAGGCGTTTGTCGTGATGGAGCAAGGGAGGTCCACCGATGAGAAGCAACTGCAGAAGGAATGTCAGAAGCGGCTGGAAAACTTCATGGTCCCAAAATCCATTGTCATCGTAAACAGCCTGCCGATGACAGACACAGGGAAATTGAAGAAAACCGCTTTGTCCTGAAATAACCTTTCAACAGTGCCTTCCGTTGAACTTACTGAACTAACTGGAGAGAATAAAATGTTGTCCAGAAAAGATCCGATGGAGACTTACAGCGAGCAGATTCGCGGTTTCCTTGCCTCGAATTTCTACGTCGCCGACGCCGAGGCCCTGCAAAACGATGCGTCTCTGCTCGATCAGGGTATCGTCGACTCCACAGGGGTGCTCGAAGTTATCGGGTTCATTGAAGAAACATTCGGCATCATCGTTGAAGATAGCGAGCTATTGCCAGAGAAC
>NZ_SADP02000885.1:0-312 GCF_004010375.2 Mesorhizobium sp. M2E.F.Ca.ET.209.01.1.1
GCCAGGACAGCCACAACGTTTGCATGAACGGCGCGTTCGGGAATTTCGGCGCGCCGGCGAGGCCGCCGCGGTCGCGGTCGACCATGCCGCCGATGCGGCCGGCAAGGTCGGACAGCGTATCGCGATCGAGAAGCGCCTTGGCATGCGTGGCCGAGAGCCGCGCCTCGACATGGGAGGTCAGGCCATCGGCGCTCTGGTGCAGGCTCGCCCGCTTGTCGCGCCAGGCCTTGTCGACCGCTTCCATCACCTGGATGAATCCCGGACGGCCATAACGCGGCTCGCGCGGAAAATAGGTGCCGCCCCAGAACGGCT
>NZ_SADP02000886.1:0-312 GCF_004010375.2 Mesorhizobium sp. M2E.F.Ca.ET.209.01.1.1
GGTCGGTGTCGGGCAGGCTGACGCCCTTCTTGTCGGAAATGCCGCTGCCGGCAACCACCGTGCAGGTGATCGACTTGCCGTCGCTCTTTATCGCCTTCAGCTCGAGCTTGCCGTCGTCGATCAAAAGACGGTGACCGGGCTCGACCGAGCTCAGGATTTCGGGATGCGGCAGATACACACGGCTGGAATTGCCAGGTTCCGGGTTGTCGTCGAGCGTGAACGTTTGCCCCGGAGTCAGCGCTTCCTTGACATTGGCGAACTTGCCGACCCGAAGCTTCGGACCCTGCAGGTCGGCGAGGATGCCGATCGGCC
>NZ_SADP02000887.1:0-312 GCF_004010375.2 Mesorhizobium sp. M2E.F.Ca.ET.209.01.1.1
CCTTCATCCACCAGTATCTCAGCCCCGCGCTGATCCGAAAATGGCGGCTCTTCGTGCTGGCCGACGGCGCCGACGAGCCGCATTACCAGGTCGCATCGATCCACAATGAGCGCGGCTATCGCAAGATACGTTCCGCGCTGGCTCACAGCTATGAGATTGGCGCGAAAAGGCCCGACATCGAGGTGGTGGACGTCGACCTCCTGGGTGATCGGCACCTGAGGCTGCAGCACAATGTCAAGAACGGCATCCTGCTCGACGGCGAAAGCCGCGACGCGACGCTGCGTCACATCAGGCGCCTCTGGGGCTATGACG
>NZ_SADP02000888.1:0-312 GCF_004010375.2 Mesorhizobium sp. M2E.F.Ca.ET.209.01.1.1
GGCCACCATCGAGCGCTGCAGCTCGAATGAGCTCGTTGTCGCCCTCGCAATCGGCGATAGGCCGCGGCTGAGGAAGAGGTCCAACATGTGCTGCCAGCTATGCGGCTGGTCCGTGGTGATCAGCGGATGCTGGGCGAGCTCGGCCAGGCTGACGGCGTGCTTGTCCGCCAACACATGGCCGGCGGGAAGAAGCGCGTGCGGCCGCAATTCATGCAGCAGGATGCGCTTGAAATGCCCCGGCAGGCCGAGATCGTAGGTGAGGACGAGATCGACGGCGCTGTCGGACAGGCGCCGTCCTACCGCACGCAAGGT
>NZ_SADP02000889.1:0-311 GCF_004010375.2 Mesorhizobium sp. M2E.F.Ca.ET.209.01.1.1
CCGGCCAGCACAAACCAGAAGGCGCGAGGCTCGTCGCGCAGCATCCAGACAAGCACCGCCGGGCAGACAATGGCTGCGATATCGAGCGGCGCTCCGATCAGCAGGAAGAGCTGGAACTGCGCATTGAAAACGGTCGTCTCGCGCCAAAGCGCCGGCGACCATTTCGTCAGCCTGGGCAGCGATTCCAGCACATGGGCAAAGGACGGGCCAAGACTGAGGGCCGCGACGAAAGCGGTCAGCACCGACCAGAACAACAGGAACCCGCGCATCTCCATTATGGAGACAACGGCGACGGCCGGCAGGCGTTCCCG
>NZ_SADP02000890.1:0-311 GCF_004010375.2 Mesorhizobium sp. M2E.F.Ca.ET.209.01.1.1
GGCGCGCCTCGGCCGGCAGCGCCTGCCATTGCGGCGTCTGCACTGCGTCGGCGTCGTTCGGCTTCGAGAACAGATCGAACTGGTATGTCGTGGGCTGGCGCGGCATGGACATCTCCCCGATTTGCGTGACATCCCAATGCTGCGCCCATCTCCGGCGATTGCGATGGGGTCCCCGTGTCGTGGAGCAGTTTCGCCAGGGTGCCCAGCGCGGCAAGGTAGACGTGCGGAGCAGTCGTGATGCGCCAGCTCGCGCTGAGGCTCCGATCGAACATCCACCCGGGAACCTCCAGCCAGCGATCCGATACCCGGCC
>NZ_SADP02000891.1:0-311 GCF_004010375.2 Mesorhizobium sp. M2E.F.Ca.ET.209.01.1.1
CATCGACGACGAGCTGCGCAAGGCCGGCATGTCGATGACGCTGGAGGCGAGGCAAGCGCTGCGCCGCAATCTCGGCGGCGACCGGCTGGCCTCGCGCGGCGAGATCGAAAAGCTCGCCCTCTACGCCCACGGCCAGAAAGAAATCGGGCTGGAAGAGGTGCGAGCCATGTCCGGCGACGTGTCCGGCGCCTCGTTCGACGACGCCGTCGACGCGCTGCTCGAAGGCAAGGTCGGCGACTTCGACACCGCCTTCACCCGCCATTGCCAGGGTGGCGGCCCGCCTTTCCTGGTGCTGTCCTCGGCGATGCGGC
>NZ_SADP02000892.1:0-311 GCF_004010375.2 Mesorhizobium sp. M2E.F.Ca.ET.209.01.1.1
CGACACCGGGCGGCGGGCATGATCCTCGAGGAATTAAAAGCCCGGCAATCCGACTACCATCCGCTGGAGGCGGCGTTTGGCTACCAATGGGCCTTCTATCTGCTGGAAGACGCGATCAGCCCGGCTGAGGCCAGGGAAATCCTGGAAAAGGCCCTGGCGCTCGATCCGCACAACGGTGCCTATGCGCTGAAGATAGCGGCGAGCCATTTTCGCGACAAGAATTATTCGTCGGGCGAGGCGATCCTGAGGCGGTTCATGACCAAGGAGTTCGACGCTTCCGGCGAAGTCCCGACCGAGATCATGAAGCTGCT
>NZ_SADP02000893.1:0-311 GCF_004010375.2 Mesorhizobium sp. M2E.F.Ca.ET.209.01.1.1
ATCCGCGCAGGCCGGCCGGTAGCTTCGCATGCACCGACATTTGCTTCGCGGAGCATGCAAATGGCCTTCACGGCGGCCCGGCCGGTCACCAACGGAACGGCAACGTTCCGACGCATTCGACGCGGCGCCGCTTGCCTGCTCGCGCTGTGCGCGGTCGAGTGGGCAGCCGCCGCACCCCGGCCGAACGTTGGCGTCGTCGACGTCGACCTCGCGCTCGTTTTCGCAGTCGACGTTTCACCCTCGATGAGCCGAGCCGAGCAGCGGGCACAGCGCGAGGGCTACATCAGCGCCTTCCGCCAGCCCAGACTTGC
>NZ_SADP02000894.1:0-311 GCF_004010375.2 Mesorhizobium sp. M2E.F.Ca.ET.209.01.1.1
CGGGCGCGCTCGACCCCTATATCAACAACCAGAAGCCGGCGCAGGTCGCGGCACTGCCGCAGGGCGATGCCAAACCGGCTGAATCCTCGAGCACGAGCACCGAGGGCCGCGTGCCCCAGGCTCCTGCAAACACGATGGCTCCGGGCAATACCATGGCTCCGGCCAACAAGATGGCGCCGGCGAACAACGCCATGGCGCCCGCCAATACGATGGCATCGGCCAACAATGCGACCGCTCCAGCCGCCCAGGTGCCTGGCGCCGCGGCCGGCCCGACATTGCCGACCTTCGATGTCGTGCGCGTCGAAGGCAAC
>NZ_SADP02000088.1:0-605 GCF_004010375.2 Mesorhizobium sp. M2E.F.Ca.ET.209.01.1.1
GCAAGTAACGAGGCGCGGCTTCGCGCGGCCCGAAGGACGCGCGATCCGGTGATCCAACCCGTTGATTTTACGCCGGTATCTTGACCACGACCTCGGTCTGGCCACCAACCTTAGGTTCAAAGGACGCCGATTTTGTCTTTGAACCATTGACTTCGAGCGAGATCGTCTTGGTCTTTTTGTCCCGAATGACCTGCACCTTGATCTCGGCGCCCAGCATCTTGAGTGAAGCCTGATAGCCCTCCCAATGACTGGGCAGCTTCGGCCGGAACGTGATCTGCTTGCCGCGCCGTTCGATACCCAGGATGCCTTCGACCGCCGCCCGGTAAAGCCAGCCCGCCGAGCCGGTGTACCAGGTCCAGCCTCCGCGCCCTCCCTTGTCGTTCCCGGCATAGATGTCGGCCGCCACCACATAGGGTTCGACGCGGTAATGCTCGGTCGAGGCCTCGTCGAAGGCGTGGTTGACCGGGTTCAGCATCGAGAAGCAGCGATACGCCTCGTCGGTGCGGCCCATTTCGGCCAACGCGATCACGAACCAGGTGGCGGCATGGGTATACTGGCCGCCATTCTCGCGCACGCCCGGCGGATAGCTCTTGATGTAGCCGGGG
>NZ_SADP02000008.1:0-285595 GCF_004010375.2 Mesorhizobium sp. M2E.F.Ca.ET.209.01.1.1
TGCCCGGATGGCTCGAAGCGGATGATCCGATGGAACCCGAGCCTCGCAGCTCACATAGGAAAAAAGCCCTTCCGTCCCATCATCTCCACCGCGCATCTCATCCTCCAATCTCTCCGGCGGAATCGAATCACGGACTGGCCCCAGACGAAAGAGTTTTTCCGCAGCCTGTTAAAGCATGTCTCGCGAAAGTGGTTACCGGTTTCGGGGTAAAGGCATGCGCAAAATCAAAAACCTAAAACGCATGGAGCGGATCTGAAAAATCGCGACGCGCTTTAGGGATCGCGCATCGCGGCAAGCTCTCAAAGCGCCGGGCCGGGCGAACGCGAATGCGGAGCCCTACTTGTCGGTGACGATCTTGACTTTGTCGCCGGCCGATACGCTGGCGCCCGGCGACATGGCGTTGAGCACCCTGAACAGATCGAGCTTGCGGTCGACGCCGACCATCTGCGCGGCGAGCGAGCCCATGGTCTGGCCGGCCTGAACGGTGACGACCCGGATATGCAGGGGCTTCAGCGCCGCCTTCTCGGCCGGGCTCAGCACGCGGAAGGAGCCGCTGACCGAGCGCGCTACCGGATCCAGCGACGCGCTGGCCGATGGCGCGGCCGTCAGCAGCCGGTAAACCTGCCCGCCGGCGCGGATCACCGCGATGTCGAACTGCCAGCCCTGCGCGGTGGCATGCGCCATCGCCGCCTCGTTGCCGTTGATCGTGTCCTGCCGCACGCTGGCGTCTTCGAGCCCCGCCACCCAGCCGCTGCGGATGTAATCCGTGAGCGACACCGACTTGTCGATCGCCACGCCGTCGAAACGGATGGCGATGTCGCCCGGCCCGGTCGCGGTGACGGCGGCCGCCGAATTGTCAATGACGAAACCGTCCGGCACGGTGAAGGAGACACCGAGATTAGGGTGCATGAAGGTCTGGCCGCGCACATAGCCCTCTTCCGGTGTGTCGCCGTAAAGCAGGCCGTCTATGCCGGCCAGAAATGCGTCGCGGTCGCGCGTGCCGACGCCGGGGGGGCCGAAATTGCGCGCAAGGCGCTGCGCCAGTTCAATGCGCTGCGGCGTGTTGGGGTGCGTCGCCAGGAAGTCGAGGCTGGCGTCGGTGGCGCCGCTGACCGAGCGGAAATCGGTATAGGCCGACATCGACTGCAGGAAGCGGCCTGCCGCGTAAGGATCGTAGCCCGCCTCGCCGATCGACTTGATGCCGATGGCGTCGGCCTGCAGTTCCTGGTTGCGCGAGAACTGCGCGAGCCTCAGCTTGCCGCGGATCAGTGCGGCCTTGGCGGTCGGGCTGTCGCCGAGCACATCGGAAACGACCTTGGTCGCCAACCCTTCCTCGGCCTCGAGCTGCTGCCGCTGCAGCCCGTGATTCGCCGTGACGTGGCCCATCTCATGGGCGATGACGGCGGCAAGCTCGGAGGAATCATTGGCCAGCGCCAGCAGCCCGCGCGTCACATAGAGATAGCCGCCCGGCAGCGCGAAGGCGTTGACGTTGGGCGAGTTGAGGATTGTGATGCGGTAGGTCTGGGTCGGGTTGGCCGACACCACCGTCAGATTGCCGACGACCTTGGCCACCATGCGTTCGAGCTTCGGGTCGGAATATTCACCGCCATAGGTGGCGAGAATGCGCGGATGCTGCGCCTTGGCCATCTCGGCGAGCTTGGCGTTGGCGACGACATTGTCGACGGTGATCGGCTTGTCGGAAGGCTGGAAGCCGCTCTCCTGCACGTCCGGCGGCGTGAACATCTGGCAACTTGCCAGCACGGCCACGCCTGCCAGCGCGAAAAATCGTGCAAGCGGCCTCATCCACACTTTCTCAGCGCCGGTCGACAGATCGGCTTCCTTTCGAAATCTTTCGGCAAATCACGGCCCCGCCGGACCAGCATGGCCGGACCTAGCCACACTCCCCCGGACAAGGCAAGCAAACGCCGGATCACCCGCTACCGGTTTGGCCGCAAATTATGTCCGCTTCCGGGCAATATGTTGTGATCCGGCAACGGTGCCGCCTCGATCGCCGATATAGCGCCTGAACGCATCCGGTCCAGGTCGATCGAAGAAATCGCCGGCCGCGCCAGTCGCCGCGATCGCGCCTTCATCGAGAAATGCGACGTCCTGGCCGATGCGCCGCGCATCCTCCGGCTGATGCGTGACGAAGAGCACCGTCATTTTGCGCTCGGCATGGATGCCGACGAGAAGGTCGAGCATGTCCTCGCGCAGCGCCGGGCCGAGCGACGCGAAAGGTTCGTCGAGCAGCAAGACGGGCCGGTCGCGCAGCAGCACCCGCGCCAGCGCCACGCGCTGCCGCTCCCCGCCGGAGAGCTCGCGCGGCAGCCGCTTTTCCTTGCCGGCAAGGCCGACACGCGCAAGCGCCCCGGCGACGGCGGCGCGATCGACAGCGCCGAGCTTCAGCGACGGCGAGCGACCGAGCCCGACATTGGCCTCGACCGTAAGATGCGCGAACAGGTTGTTTTCCTGGAACACCATCGACACCGGTCGCGCCGAGGGCGGCAGGTTGCCAAGATCGATGCCGCCGATCAGCACCTTGCCGGCAACGGGTGATTCGAAGCCGGCTATCAGATTGAGCAGTGTCGACTTGCCGGAACCGCTCGGCCCCATGATCGCGGTGATCCTGCCGGCCGCGAACTCGGCATTGAAGCGGAAGCAAGATTCGCCATAGCTGAACGACACGTCTTCGAGTGTGACGGTCAGCGCCTTCCCTGCTGCGATGCCGTTGTCCGTCGATATCATGCTTTTGCTTCCCGCCCCAGCCAATCGGCGACAACGACCAGCATCAGGCAAACGAAGCCGAGCAGCAAGGCAAGTCCCGCGGCGTCCGCCGTCCGGTAGCTGCCCATCCGCGCGAGCAGAAGATAGGGCAACGTCTGCACGGAATCGCTGCCGAAGAGCGCTATCACGCCGAGATCGCCGAGCGACAGCGCCATGGCGAAGGCGAAGCCGGTGGCGAGCGGCCGCCTGAGCGACGGCCAGTCGATCAGGCTGAGCCGGGTCCAGCCGGATATGCCGAGCGCCAGGCAAAGCCGTTCATGGCGTTCGCTTGCCGCGTCATAGGCCGGGCGAATGGCCCGGACGGCGAAGGGCATTGCCATCACCGCGTTGACGGCGACGACCATGACCGGCGCGACGGCAAAGACATCGGTGATTTTGCGCAGCGCCAGGAACCAGCCGGCGCCAAGCACGATCGGCGGCACGACGAGCACGAAGCCGGCGCCGGTGTCGGCGGCATGTTCGAGCAGCGACATGGCGCCGCCGGGACGCCGACGCAAAGCCAATGCCCGCCGCGCCGCGATCAATGCCAGCGACAGCGACACGCTGAGCAGTGCCGCAAGCAAGGCGAGGCCGGCGCTGGTGAGCGTCGCGCGGCGCACCGCTTCCTCGCCCGCCAATCGGCTGAGATCGACCTTCAGGCCTGAAAACACCGTCGCCACCATCGGCCCGGCGACGAACAGCAGGGCAAGCGCGATGAGGCCGGCATTCATAACGCTCTCCACCCGGCCCGCTGAAAGATAGCGGCGCGGCGCCACCGGCAGATTGGCATCGCCGACCGTGTTGGCGCCGAGCCGCGTGAGTGCTGCGACCACTACGAAGGTGAGCGCGATCTGCAGCAGCGTCAGCACGACAGCGCGCGCGGGATCGAAGTCGAAACGCAGCGCCTGATAGATGGCGACCTCGAGCGTCGTGGCGGCCGGACCGCCGCCCAGCGTCAGCACGATGGTGAAGGAGGTGATGCAGAGCATGAACACCAGTCCGGCGACGCCCGGCAAGGCCGCACGCAGCACCGGCCATTCGATCAGCCGGAAGGCTGGCCGGGCGCCCATGCCGAGCTGGCTCGCCAGCCGCCACTGGTCGGCGGGAATCGTGCCCAGTGCCTCGAGGAACAGGCGCGTCGCCAGAGGCAGGTTGAAGAAGACATGCGCGACGAGGATGCCGGAGAGGCCGTAGATGCCGGGCCACTCTCCGCTGCCAAGCCTGGCGACGACGCCGGCAAAGTAGCCGGCCCGGCCGTAGAGCGCCAATATGCCGAGCGCCGCGACGATGGCCGGCAATGCCAGCGGCACGGTGAACAGCTGCAGGATCAGGCGGCGACCGGGAAAGCTTGGGTGCCTAGAAAGCGCGCGTGCCACCAGAAGCGCTGGCGCGACTGACAAGAGCGTCGACAGCAGCGCCTGCCAGAGCGTGAAGCGGGCGACGCGGAAGAGGTAGCCGTCGAAGGCCGCGGCAGCGCCGGAGAGGTCGTGCGCCCCTTCGAAGGCGAGGCCGGCGAAGGCGCCGCCGATGAGCAGCGCGACGGCTGCGAGCGCGATGGCACCAGCGGTAATGCGAGGATCGCTAGGATGGGGTGCTGCCATTCCGCCTAGCCAAACACCTTGAATGGCTTGGGTAGGGCGGAAGCATTATCCGCGTCGAGTTCCCGCCCACCCCCCTCCCCCGCAAGGGGGGAGATTGGCAGCTTCGATCGCCGTGCCAGTCTTGCAACGTTGGCGATTGGCGAAAGTGGTCGAGCGCTTGATCTCCCCCCTTGCGGGGGAGATGGCCGGCAGGCCAGAGGGGGGTGTTCAAGCGCCATCCTGAAGCCTACTTGCTCATCACCGCCAGCCACTCGTCTACCCACGCCTTGCGGTTGGCCGCGACTTCCTCCGGGCTGAACAGCAAGGTCTTGGTCGGCTTCACCAGTTTGTCGAAGGCCGGGTTGAGCGGCTTGTCGGTCTTGCCGGCCGGGAACATCCAGTTGGTCTCCGGAATGACGTCCTGGAATTTCGGTCCGGTCATGAAGGCGATGAATTTCTGCGCCAGCGGGTTCTTCGCGCCGGTGGCGGTAACGCCGGCAACCTCGATCTGCAGGTATTCGCCTTCCTCGAAAGAGGCCGCCTGGTAGCGTTCGGTGTTCTCGGCCACCATGTGGTAGGCCGGCGAGGTGGTGTAGGAGAGCACCATCGGCGCCTCGCCCTTGGTGAACAGGCCATAGGCCTCGCTCCAGCCCGGCGTCACCGTCAGCACTTTCGCCTTGAGCTTGGCCCAGGCCTCCGGCGCCTTATCGCCATAGACCGACTTCACCCACAAGAGCAGGCCGAGGCCGGGCGTCGAGGTGCGCGGATCCTGGATGACGATCTTGTCGGTGCCGCTGCCTTCCACCAGGTCTTTCAGGCTCTTCGGCGGGACTTTAAGCTTCTGCGTGTCATAGACGACGGCGAAATAGCCATAGTCGAAGGGCACGAACGTGTCGTCGGTCCAGCCGCCTGGCACGTTGATGCCGGAGACTTCGCCATGCGGCGCGAACAGGCCGCTCGCCTTGGCGTCCGCGGTCAGATTGGTGTCGAGGCCGAGCACGATATCGGCCTTGGTGCCGGCGCCTTCGAGCTTGACGCGGTTGAGCAGGGCGACGCCGTCGGCCACCGAGACGAATTCGAGATCGCAACCGCATTCGGCTTCGAATTCTTTCTTCACCGCCGGCCCAGTCCCCCAATCGGCGGTGAAGCTTTCATAGGTGTAGACGGTGAGCTTGTCCTTCGCCTCGGCGGGCGCAACGCCGGCCAGAAGCGAGACAAGACCGGCTGCGAGAACAAGCTTGGACAACATCGCGCGCATCAGCGCCTCCTTCGTTCGAGTGACAAGGAATTGAGGCGCCGGATGGTCCGAAACGTCTAATCCCTCCGCCGGTACAAACCGGATCAGGTTCAGCGGGTTGGCTTGATCGCCTCTCAGCCGGATCGCGTCCGGCACCCCGTTAGAGCGCCTCGACAGATAGGCCCGGCCGAAGCGGCGCGCAAGCGGAAGTTTGCCGGGCAGCTAATGTTCGGGGCAACCGAAGCTCGGGCCGTGCGGCTTCCGTTTCGCTTGGAGGGCTGGTAAGGCGACGGCCATGGGCACATTCACCATCCTGCTTGGCGGCGAGCTTATCCGCACGCCCCGCCTTGAACGCCAGATCGAAGGCTCGCGCGTCATTGCCGCCGATGCCGGCATCGGTCATGCCCGCTTGCTCGGCCTGCTGCCGGAACTCTGGGTCGGCGATTTCGATTCGGTGCCGGCGAACCTGCCGAAAGACCTGGCCGCCGTGCCGCGTAAAGTATTTCCGGCCGAGAAGGACATGACCGATGGCGAGCTCGCCATCGCGGAAGCGCTCGCACTCGGCGCCACCAGCCTTGTGCTGGCCGGCGCCTTCGGCGGCAAGCGCGCCGACCACGCCATCCTGCATCTGGCCCTCGCCGTGCGGCTGGCCGAGGCAGGCACGACCGTGCTGCTGACGAGCGGCGCGCAGGAAGGCGTTCCCGTTTTGCCGGGCAGCGCCGCCTTCGACTATGCGGACGGCACCTTGTTTTCGGTGCTCGGCTTCTCCGATCTGTCGGGTCTGACGGTCACTGGCGCCAAATGGCCGCTCGACAGCGTCGAGGTGGCGTTCGGCTCCTCGCTCACTATATCAAACGAGGTCAAAGGGCGGCTCGGCATCGCGCTGGAGCGCGGCCGGGCGCTGCTTCTGGCCCACCCCTATCCTCTTCCCGAAAGCTGACATTCCAGACATGGCGCCGCCACTTCTCAACCTCGACGGCATTAAACTGACCTTCGGCGGCACCCCGCTGCTCGACGGCGCGGCGCTCAGCGCGTCCGCCGGCGAGAAGATCGCATTGGTCGGACGCAACGGCTCGGGCAAGTCGACCCTGCTCAAGATCGCCGCCGGCATGATCGAGCCGCAGGACGGCGAAGTGTTCCGCCAACCCTCGGCGACCGTGCGCTATCTGCCGCAGATGCCGGATATGGACGGCTTCGCCACCGTGCGCGCTTATGTCGAGGCCGGCCTCGGCCCGGCCGACGATCCGCATCGTGCCACCTGTCTGATGGAGCATCTCGGCCTCACCGGCGAGGAGCGGCCGAACGACCTTTCCGGCGGGGAGGCGCGGCGCGCCGCGCTTGCCCGCGTCATGGCGCCGGAGCCCGATATCCTTCTGCTCGACGAGCCGACCAACCATCTCGACCTTTCCGTGATCGAATGGCTGGAAGAAGAGCTTGCCCGCACCTCTTCCGCCGTGATCCTGATTTCCCACGACCGGCGCTTTCTCGAGCGCGTCACCCGCGCCACCGTCTGGCTCGATCGCGGCCAGACACGGCGGCTGGACAAGGGCTTTGCCCATTTCGAGGAATGGCGCGACCAGGTGCTGGAGGAGGAAGAGCGCGAGCAGCACAAGCTCGGCCGCCAGATCGTGCGCGAGGAGCATTGGCTGCGCTACGGCGTGACCGCCAGGCGCAAGCGCAACATGCGCCGCCTCGGCGAATTGCAGACGATGCGCCAGCGTTTCCGCAGCCACCGCGGCGCCGAAGGCACCGCCACCATGGTGGCGAGCGACGCCGCCGAATCCGGCAAGCTGGTGATCGAGGCCAAAGGCATCGACAAGAGTTTCGGCGACTTGACCGTGGTCAAGGGTTTCTCGACCCGCATCCAGCGCGGCGACCGCGTCGGCCTGGTCGGCCCGAACGGCGCCGGCAAGACGACATTGCTGAAGATGCTGACCGGGGAGCTGGCGCCGGATGCCGGAACCGTGCGTCTCGGCGTCAACCTGGAGATCGCGACGCTCGACCAGAAGCGCGAAGCGGTCGACCCCCTAGAGACGCTGGCCCATTACCTCACCGACGGGCGCGGCGAGAACCTGCTGGTCAATGGCGAGCAGCGCCACGTCGTCTCCTACATGAAGGATTTCCTGTTCAAGCCGGAGCAGGCGCGCACGCCGGTGCGCGAGCTTTCCGGCGGCGAGCGCGCGCGCCTGCTGCTGGCCCGCGTGCTGGCGCGGCCGGCGAACCTTCTGGTGCTCGACGAGCCGACCAACGATCTCGACATGGAGACGCTGGAGCTGCTGCAGGAACTGGTCGCGGGCTTTGCCGGAACGGTGATCCTGGTCAGCCACGACCGCGACTTCCTCGACCGCACCGTCACCAGCGTGATCGCGCCGGATGGCAACGGCCGCTGGGTCGAATATGCCGGCGGCTATTCCGACATGCTGGCGCAGCGTGGCGGCTCGAACCTGGAAGACCGCAAGACAAGGTCGAAAGCCGAGACCGCCGAAGCTTCGCCGAAAGCCGAACAGGCCGCGCCCAAGGGCCCGGCGAAAAAGCTCTCTTTCAAGCAGAAGTTCGCGCTGGATTCCCTGCCGAAGAAGATCGAAGCGGTGACAGCCTCGATCGCCCGGCTGGAGAACAACATCGCCGACCCCGCCTTCTATGAGCGCGATCCCGCCTCGTTCCAGAAGACCATCGCCGCGCTCGACAAGGAGCGCACGACGCTCGCCGCGCTCGAGGAAGAATGGCTGGAGCTGGAGATGCTGCGGGAGGAGATGGAGGGGTAGCTGGCTTGCTTGCACGCAGACATGCGCTTATTCTATGCGCATAAAGAGGTAGGCTATGCTTCAATCAACTGCAAAACCACAACGCAAGTCGGTCAACACTTCGATTGATTCCAGATTGATCGAGGAGGCCAAGGCGCTGGGCATCAACATGTCTCGTGCCGCCGAGCAAGGGATCGCCAAGGCAATTTCTGCCGAGAAGACGCGTCGCTGGCAAGAGGAGAACAAGGAAGCGCTCGAAAGCTCCAACGAATACGTCAGGCGCAACGGTTTGCCTTTAGCCAAGTACCGGCTGTTTTGATGGCCCGCTATGATTTCTATCGGAGCGCAGGAAGCGACGGCTATCTCCTTGATATCCAGTCCGACATACTGGAGCACCTCGATACCAACGTCGTCGTTCCGCTTCTGCCGCCCAATATCGCACCGTTGCCTGCACGAAGGCTGAACCCGATCTTCAGGATCGACGGCAAAGACCATGTGATGGTCACTCAGTTCATTTCCGCTGTAACGGCTTCGGAACTCCAGGCGGCAGAAGGAAACCTTGCAAGACACCACGACGAGATCGTCGCGGCGCTCGATATGCTCTTTCAAGGGTTTTAGGGCGCGCCTCTGGCTTAGCCCGACGTCTTCGCCGCCCAGGCCTTCAGCGCCTCGTCGAAGACCTTCTCGCCGGGGATGCCCTTTTCCATGGTCAGCAGCGCGCGGCGTCCGGTCTTGTAGACCACCGGCACGTCGATCCAGGACTGTCCCCGAAGCAGCGTCAGGTTGGCGTCCTCGTCGGCCTTGGTGTCGTTGAGCGCGACGAGGAAGAAACCGTCGGCGATCTTGGCCGGGATGCCGATCAGCGGGCTGCCGGCATCCTGCTCCGAGCTCTTCATGGCGATGCGCAGGATGTTGTCAACGCCGCCGCCGTCAAACCCTTCCGGCGTCAGGAAGATCATCTCGATGATGTGGCTGGCCGGCAGCGTCTGGTCGGTGTTGCGCCGGATCGTCATGCGCAACTGGATATTCTTGCCCGGGATCGTCGCCTCGGCACGGATCGCCGGTTCCGGCGGCAGGTCGCCGCCCGGCGATTCCTGCACCAGCGACCACACAATGCTGCCGGGCTCGGCCGTGCCCTGCTGGGTGCTGGTGCGCTCCTCGTAGAAGATTGCCTTCTGGCCGACCGGCACGGTCGCCTCGGCCGTCGCCGGCGGCGTCGTGCCCGCGGCCGGCGGCGTTGCGCCGGCGGCGGGCGGCGCGGCGCCGACCGCAGGGGGCGTCGTTGCCGCATCAGCGGTTGGCGGTGTGGTTCCAGCCGCCGGCGGCGTCGGATTGGCCGCGCTGGTCGCCGGCGCCGCCGGCGTTGTTCCCGCGGCAGGCGCCCCGGGCGGTTGCGTGGCCGCAGCAGGCGGGGTCGTCGCTGGCGCCGTTGCCGGCGTGGCTGGCGGGCGCGAGGTCAGCGCCGCGACGGATTCACCCTCGCCGATCGTGGCTTGTCCGCCGGCGGGGCCAGGATCGGTCTCCTTGCCCTCGGGCGTCAGGCGCTGCGTGAACTTGGTCGTGTCGGCGGACTCGCCGGTAGCGGCCGGGGCCGGGGCCGGCGCGGCCGCCGTCTCGGTCGCAGGCTTCGTTGGGGCGGGCTTGACCAGCGGTTCGGTCGAGACCGTCTTATTGCCGCTGCCGCCAAGGCCGAAGAGCGAGCTGAACGCGTTCTTGTTCAGCCAGACCCCATAGCCGCCGCCGGCCAGCACCAAAAGCGCGATGACGGCGGCGATCAGGCCGCCATAGCCGCGCTTGCGCTGCGGCTGAGGCCGCAGCCGTTGGAAAGTATCGGCCGCCGGCTGCTCGTCATTGGCAAAGACGTCGCTGCCGTCGTCGGCATCGGCGGCGCCCATGCCCGCGAGGCCGACATCGTCTTCGCGCGGCGACGGCATCGGTGGTGGCGGCGCTTT
This sequence comes from Mesorhizobium sp. M2E.F.Ca.ET.209.01.1.1, assembly GCF_004010375.2. Lineage (NCBI taxonomy): Bacteria > Pseudomonadati > Pseudomonadota > Alphaproteobacteria > Hyphomicrobiales > Phyllobacteriaceae > Mesorhizobium > Mesorhizobium sp. M2E.F.Ca.ET.209.01.1.1. The sequence continues at coordinate 10,277 of NZ_SADP02000008.1, forward strand.
CTGCCAGGCAGGCTCCGCCTTTGGCGCGGCCTGCCAGCTCGGTTCCGTCCGTACTCCGCTCTGCCAGGACGGCTCGGCCTTGGCGGGGCTTTGCGGCGCCGGCTCGGCCTTAGGCGTGCTTTGCCAGCTCGGTTCAGTTCTGGCGGGCGTTGGCGCCGGCTTGAACGGCTCGGATCTGAACGGATCCGGCTTGGCAGGCGCGGGCGCCGCCGGCTGGCGGGCATGGCTCGGCTGGTTCTTGTTGCGGTCGATGGAGGAGAAAATATGCTCCAGCTCCGCCAGCGGATCCTCGGCTGAAGGGCGCTTGGCGTAATCGCGCTCGACGCTGGAAATGGCGTCTTCCAGCGAGCGCTTCTGCTTGCTGACGACATCGGGCGCAAGCGGCGGGGAATACTCGGCGAGCTTCTTCGCCAGCACCGCGCGGGCACCGTCGTATATCTGCTTGCGCACCTCGAACGAAGGATCCCCCTTCTTCTCGAGCTGCTTTTTCAGAACACTAACGAAATCTGCCATGCGTCAGGTGACCTGCATTCTTTTCCCGCCGGCCGCAAATCAGCCATAGCGCCGGGAAGGGCTGTGAAACTAGTCTTGAAACGGATCGGTCACAAGTATCGTGTCGTCCCGTTCCGGGCTGGTGGAAAGCAGCGCCACCGGAGCCCCGATCAGCTCCTCGATATAGCGGACATACTTGACGGCTTGCGCCGGCAAATCATTCCAGCTCCTGGCGCCGGCCGTGGTCCCCTTCCAGCCTTCGAGCGTCTCGTAGATGGGCTCGACTCGAGCCTGCGCGCCCTGGCTGGCCGGCAGGTAATCGATCGTCTCGCCGTCGAGGCGATAGCCGGTGCAGACCTTGATCTCGTCCAGCCCGTCGAGCACGTCGAGCTTGGTGAGCGCGATGCCCTTGATGCCGTTGACGGCCACGGCCTGGCGCACCAGCACGGCGTCGAACCAACCGCAGCGCCGCTTGCGTCCCGTGACAACACCGAACTCGTGGCCGCGCGTGCCGAGGAACTCGCCGATCTCGTTCTTCTGCTCGGTCGGGAACGGCCCTTCGCCGACGCGTGTCGTGTAGGCCTTGGTGATGCCGAGCACATAGCCGATCACGCCGGGACCGACGCCAGAACCGGCGGCTGCCTGCCCGGCCACGGTGTTGGACGAGGTGACGAAGGGATAGGTGCCGTGGTCGATGTCGAGCAGCGTGCCCTGCGCGCCCTCGAACAGGATGCGCTCGCCGGCGCGACGCTTGTCGTCGAGCACTTTCCAGACGCGGTCCATGTAAGGCAGTATCTCGCCGGCCACCGAGGTCAGCTCCTGCATGATCGCCTCATGCGTCGCTTCCGGATGGCCGAGCCCGCGGCGCAGCGCGTTGTGGTGCGTCAGCAGCCTGTCGACCTTCAAGGGGAGCGTTTCCAAATCCGCCAGGTCCATCACCCGCACCGCGCGTCGGCCCACCTTGTCCTCATAGGCGGGGCCGATGCCGCGGCGGGTCGTGCCAATCTTGGTTCCGGAATTCGAGGCGGCGTCTTCGCGGAATCCGTCCAGCTCCCGGTGCAGCGACAGGATAAGCGCGGTGTTTTCGGCTATTTTCAGGCGCTCCGGCGTGACCTCGACGCCCTGGTCCTTGAGCTTCTTCGCTTCGGCCACGAAGGCATGCGGATCGAACACCACCCCATTGCCGATGATCGAGAGCTTGCCCTGCCTGACCACGCCCGAGGGCAGCAGCGACAGCTTGTAGACCTTGCCGTCGACGACCAGCGTATGGCCGGCATTGTGGCCGCCCTGGAAGCGCACGACCACGTCGGCCCGTTCCGACAGCCAGTCGACGATCTTGCCCTTGCCTTCGTCGCCCCACTGCGAGCCGACGACCACCACATTGGCCATGTTCTTTTCCCTTGAAATGCCGCGCCGGCGGCCTGAAACGACAGGCCTCTATAGCGTCAAGCGCCGGCCCGCGCGACCCTTTCTTTGCCGCCGAAACCATCCCTGGAACATGATTTGAAAGCGGAAGCCGGCTTTCGGAACCCGATCGTGCTCCAGGAGTTGGATCGGGATGACGATGCCGGCGAAGCCTCGTCCCGATCAGGCATAACAAATTCCGGCTTTCGCATCATTTACTTGCCGCCGCCGCCACTCTAGGCCGGCCGGAACCCGCGAACATCCATGCAGGGTCGGATCCTCCATGCACAGAGCCGCCTATCTGTTCCTCCTGTCGACCATGCTGTTGTGGGGCGGCAATTCGGTGGCAGGCAAGCTTGCCGTCGGCCATGTCTCGCCGATGACCCTGGTGTTCCTGCGCTGGGTCATGGCTGTGCTCATCCTGCTGCCCGTCGGCTGGCGGACGCTGCGCGAGGACTGGCCGGAAGTGCGCAGCCACTGGAAACTGCTTGCCGGCCTCGCCGCGTGCGGCTTCACCATCTTCAACGTCATCTTCTACACGGCGCTCAACTACACGACCGCCATAAACGTCTCGATCGAGCAGGCCGCCATCCCGATCGTCATCATCCTTGCCAATTTCATGCTGTTCAGGCTGCGCGTGCAGCCCCTGCAGATCGTCGGGGTCGTGCTCACCATCGTCGGCGTCGCGCTGACCGCCAGCCATGGCGACCTCGGCCAGCTCTTGAAGCTAAACCTCAACTTCGGCGACGCCATCATGCTTGTCGCGGTGCTTTGCTACAGCCTCTATTCGGTGGGCCTGCGCCTCAAGCCTGCAATCCGCTGGCAGAGTTTCATGCTGGCGCTGTCGATCGCCGCGCTGTTGATCTCCCTGCCCTTCGTCACCTGGGAGATCGCGGCCGGCCGCGCCATCATGCCGGACGCGTATGGATGGGCGCTCACGCTCTACACGGCGCTTGGCGCCTCCGTCATCTCGCAGGTCCTCTACATCAAGGGCAACGAGCTGATCGGCGCCAACCGCGCCGGCCTGTTCATCAACCTTGTGCCGATCTTCGGCACGCTGCTTTCGGTGCTTATCGTCGGCGAGCAGTTTCAGCCCTATCAGGCCTTCGCACTCGCCTTGGTGCTGGGCGGCATTGCGCTCGCCGAATACAGCGGCACTAGAACAGCGCTGCAGGCGGGATGATTGTTCTCGATCACGCGCCGACCAGCCGTCCGTGACGGCTGTCTCATCCACGCCCCGACGGCTCGTGCCGGCGGGGCGTTTTTCATATCAGGCCTTCACTCGGCGCCGACGTCGAAATGCAGCGGCTTGGCCGAGTCGATCGATTGGTGCGCCCGCAGCTGATCGAGCACTTTTTCCGGGAACGGCGCGTCGAGATAAAGCAGCGCGATCGCGTCGCCGCCCGGCCGGTTGCGGCCGAGCTGGAAGTTGGCGATGTTGACGCCGTTCTCGCCGCACACCGTGCCGAGCAGGCCGATGATGCCGGGCGCATCCGCATTGGTCGTGTAGAGCATGTGCTGGCCGACCTCGGCGTCGAGATTGATGCCTTTGATCTGGATGAAGCGCGGCTTGCCGTCGGAGAAGCAGGTGCCGGCGATCGAACGCGTCATGTGCTCGGTCTTGACCGTCAGCTTGATATAGCCGTCGAACACGCCCGACTTGTCGCGCTTGACCTCGGCGACGATGATGCCGCGCTCCTTCACCATGATCGGCGCCGACACCATGTTCACGTCGGAGACCTGCGGCCGGATCAGGCCGGCAAGGGCGGCGCTGACCAGCGCGCGCGTGTTCATCGTCGCGGTCGAGCCGTCGAACAGGATCTCGACCTCCTTGATCGGATCCTCGGTGACCTGGCCGACGAAGGCGCCAAGCACCTCGGCGAGCTTGACGAAGGGCTTGAGCCTCGGCGCTTCCTCGGCAGTGATCGAAGGCATGTTGATGGCGTTGGAGACGGCGCCCTTGATGAGATAGTCGCTCATCTGCTCGGCGACCTGCAGCGCGACATTCTCCTGCGCTTCCGTGGTCGAGGCGCCGAGATGCGGTGTCGCCACGACATTGTCCATGCCGAACAGCGGGTTGTTTTCCGCCGGCTCGACCTCGAACACGTCGATGCCGGCGCCAGCCACCTTGCCGCTCTTCAGCGCCGCGACCAGGTCCGCCTCGACGACCAGGCCGCCACGCGCGCAATTGATGATGCGCACGCCGTCCTTCATCTTGGCGATCGCAGCCCCGTCGATGATGTTGCGCGTCTTCTCGGTCAGCGGTGTGTGCAGCGTGATGAAGTCGGCGCGGGCGAAGAGCTCGTCGAGCTCGACCTTCTGGACGCCGAGTTCCTCGGCGCGGCTGTCCGACAGAAACGGATCGAAGGCAATCACATGCATCTTCAATCCGACGCCGCGCGTGGCGACGATCGAGCCGATATTGCCGCAGCCGATCACGCCCAGCGTCTTGCTGGTGATCTCGATGCCCATGAAGCGGTTCTTTTCCCATTTTCCGGCATGGGTCGAGGCATTGGCTTCTGGGATCTGCCGCGCCAGCGCGAAGATCATCGCCACCGCATGCTCGGCCGTGGTGATCGAATTGCCGAAGGGCGTGTTCATCACGATAATGCCCTTGCGGCTGGCGGCCGGGATATCGACATTGTCGACGCCGATGCCGGCGCGGCCGACGACCTTGAGCCTGGTTGCCGCATTGATCAGCTTCTCGGTGACCTTGGTCGCCGAGCGGATGGCGAGGCCGTCATACTGATCGATGACTTCGAGCAGCTTTTCCTTGTCCTTGCCGAGATCCGGCAGGTAGTCGACCTCGATGCCGCGATCCTTGAAGATCTGCACGGCGGTGGTTGAAAGTTTATCCGAAACGAGAACGCGGGGCGCCATCACGGCCTCCTTGAAGGGAATTGGATGTGTCGGGAAATGGTGGCGGCCCGCAGGCCGCCACGGATTTCAGGCCGCAGCCTTGAGCGACGCCTTCTGCGCGGCGAAGGCCCAGTCGAGCCATGGCAGCAGCGCTTCGAGATCGGCGGTCTCGACGGTGGCGCCGCACCAGATGCGCAGCCCGGGCGGCGCGTCGCGATAGGAGCCGATGTCGTAGGCGACGCCTTCCTTGTCGAGCGCCGAGACGAGGCCCTTGGCGAAAGCCGCCTGACCGTCGGCATCGAGCGCCGCAACATCCGTATCGGTGAAGGACAGGCACACGGACGTGTTCGAGCGCGTTGCCGGATCGACGGCCAGATGGCCGAGCCACGCCGACCTGTCGACGAACCCGTCGAGCACCGCGGCATTGGCGTCGGCGCGGGCAATGAGCGCTTCCAGGCCGCCGATCGACTTCGCCCAGTGGAGCGCATCGAGATAATCCTCGACGCACAGCATCGACGGCGTGTTGATGGTCTCGCCCTTGAAGATGCCCTCGATCAGCTTGCCGCCCGAGGTCAGGCGGAAGATCTTCGGCAGCGGCCAGGCCGGCTTGTAGGTCTCCAGCCGCTCGACGGCGCGGGGCGACAGGATCAGCATGCCGTGCGCGCCTTCGCCGCCCAATACCTTCTGCCAGGAGAAGGTGACGACATCGAGTTTTTCAAAATCGAGCCTTTGCGCGAAGGCGGCCGAGGTCGCGTCGCAAATGGTCAAGCCCTTGCGGTTCGCGGGAATGAAATCGCCGTTCGGCACGCGCACGCCCGAGGTAGTGCCGTTCCAGGTGAAGACGACGTCGCGGTCGAAATCGACTTGCGCCAGGTCTGGCAGCTTGCCGTAGCCGGCCTCGAACCTGCGCACATCGGCGAGCTTGAGCTGCTTGACCACATCCGTCACCCAGCCGGAGCCGAAGCTCTCCCAGGCGACCATGTCGACGCCGCGCTCGCCGAGCAGCGACCACATCGCCATCTCGACCGCGCCGGTGTCCGACGCCGGCACGATGCCGATGCGATAGCTCGCGGGAACCTTGAGGATGTCGCGCGTCAGCTCGATCGCCTGTTCGAGCTTGCTCTTGCCGATCTTGGCGCGGTGGGAGCGCCCGAGCGCGGCCTTCGAGAGCGCCTCGACCGACCAGCCGGGGCGTTTTGCGCAGGGACCTGAGGAGAAATTGGGATTTGCCGGACGGAGTCCGGGCTTGGTAAGCGTCGTCATCGTGGTCTATCCTTCCAGATAGTGGCCCCTCGTTGGGGAGGGGTGGCCCACGGACGGCGATATGCTTTCAGGCTTTCGGCGTCAAGAGCAAAGTTTTTGTCGTTGTCGGGATATTCCCTATGACCAGGGTGCGTGGCCCGAAATGAAAACGGCGAGCCGTTGGCCCGCCGTGGCATTTCGTAACCCGCTTCGCTTTACCAGAGGTCGTAGCGCAGGCCGAGCTTGACCTGGTGATTGCTGATCCCCTTACGGGTGGGATAGGAGGTCAGGCTCTCGGCGGCCACATATTCCGCATTGGGGGCGGAGAAATACTGGTATCCGAGATCGACCAGGAGGTTCTTGCTCACCTGGTATGCGAGGCCCGCATTGAGCGTATAGGCGAGCGAGTATTGGGTCTTGTTGCTGCTCAGGACGAAATCGTTGGTGGAGTCGGCGCTGTCTGTGTATGAGGCCGAAAGCTTGCTCGTCGTGCGAACCAAACCAATGCCGGCGCCGACATAGGGCGTGACCCCGACATAGGTGCCCAGATCGACATAACCATTGAGGATACCGGAGAACGCGTAGTTCTTCACATTTCCCGAGCCAAGGATCGCCGTTCCCGCCGGTGCGACCCCTGAATCGTCATAGCTGTCGCTGACGTGATTGCCGGGCAGATAGCCCAGGTTGAGATCGGCACGAAGGTAGTCGTTGAAATGATAGCCGAAGCCGATGCTCGCGAAATACGCATCCTCGCCCTCGCTGAAGCTTTCGTTGTTGATCGTTGACGGGAAGGTGAAATCCCCGTTGTCGAAGGTCTTCTGCGGCAGATAGGCGACGTCCCCGCGCAGATACCAGCCCGAGCCGACCTCGACCGGCTGGTAGTCCGGCGCCTGGTCGACATAGATCGGCGGATCGTAGTCGGCCGCGACCGCCGGCGTCATCGGCAACATGATGGTTGCGGCAAGCGCTGACGCGATACGCGATCTGGATGTCATGGTCCCCGGCTCCCGAGATTGGCGCCAGCCGCGAACGCGGGCGCCGTTTCAAGTAGCCATTGTTAACCATAGTGGTTAAGTGCCGGTTAAGGATAACGCTCCGTTACCAAATTGATTTTGATCGCGTTTTAGCCATGGCGTACAAAGCGAAAGCCGCCCGGCTGATGCCGGGCGGCTTGGAGACTCCAGGATTTCAGGAAGCGATTATTTGGTGTAAATCGGTTCCGGCTCAGGCTGATAGGCGACCACCGGCGCGGCGCAGCCATTATTGCCGCCGAACTGATAGCGCAGACCGCCGCGCACTTCATGCGTGTTGATGCCGTGGTCGAAACCCGGTCCGGAGCTGGTCGTATCGAATTCGAACATGCGCCCACCCTCGATGTGAGTGAAGCGGTAGCCGGCATCGAGGATGACCTTGTCCGTGAGGCAGTAGGAAGCGCCGGCCATAAGCGCGTAGGCGAAGCGCCAGTTGGACGAACCGGGGTTGGTTTCGGTGGTGTTCGGGTCGTGGACCGTGTCCCACTTGACATGCGCACCACCGATGCCAGCGCCGACATAAGGGGTGACGCCGTTCCACGTGCCGATATCCACATAGGCATTGGCAAGCAGAAGCAGGGCGCTCATGCTCGACTCTTCCGTTGATGTCGTGGTCAGATCCGAGGTCTGGCCGTTGAAGTCCGACTTGAACCAGTAGTCGGCAGTCAGATCCGTGCGCAAGTAATCGTTGATTTTGTAGCCGACGCCGGCGCCGAGCGAGAACCCGCCCTTTAGGTCGCCGAAATCGAAATCGTTGGTGCCGGGCGGTGGGCCGTAGGTGATGTAATCGATGCTGTCCAAATTAGACCAGTGGTAGTCGATATCGCCACGGATGTACCAGCCGCCGAGATCGACCGGTTGAGCCTCGACGACCGGCGGCGGCGCCTCTTCGACCGGCTGCGGAAGATCGGCCGCCAGCGCCGGGCCAGCTAGCCCCGCGAACAGCGCGGCAAAAAATGCCATTCTTGCTGTCTTGAACATTCTGTCACCCCTAAGAAGCCTCGGGACGACACCCGCCCGAAGTGATTGACCTCGGGTGTGGATAATGAATTGCAAAGGTTAAAAGCCGTTTAACCGTACCGATTAACCACGAATCTATACAATTTTAGATGGTAGGCCGTTGTCCGGGGTCGCTGCGGGCGCACGAAAAAGCCCGCCGGGCGGCGGGCCTGCGAATTCTGAGGAACTGCGCGACCGGTTCAGGCGGCGCTGCGCGTTTCCTGAAGGATGCCGACGATGTCGTTGACGACCGCCTCGACCAGTTGCGGATCGTCGCCCTCGGCCATGACACGGATCAGCGGCTCGGTGCCGGATGGCCGGATGACAAGGCGGCCGGACTTGCCGAGCCGGTTGCGCCCGTCTTCGATCGCCGCCTTGACCGGCGCTTCCTCCAGTGGCTTGCCACCGGAGATGCGGACGTTCTTCAGAAGCTGCGGCACCGGCTCGAATTTCTTCGACAATTCGCTGACCGGGCGGTTCTGCCGCTTGATGCAGGCGAGCACCTGCAAGGCCGAAACCAGACCGTCGCCCGTGGTCGAGAAATCGGAAAGCACGATGTGGCCCGACTGCTCGCCGCCGACATTCAAGCCATGCGCGCGCATATGCTCGACCACATAACGGTCGCCGACCTTGGTGCGATGCAGCTGCAGCTTCATGTCGCCGAGGAAGCGCTCAAGGCCGAGATTGGACATCACCGTGGAAACGACGCCGCCGCCGGCCAGCCTTCCGCTCTGGTGCCAGGATTCGGCGATCAGCGCCATGATCTGGTCGCCGTCGACGATCGCTCCGTTCTCGTCGACGATGACGACGCGGTCGGCGTCGCCGTCGAGCGCGATGCCGATGTCGGCGCGCACCTCGTGCACCTTCTTCTGCAGGCCAGCCGGATGGGTCGAGCCGCACTCCTTGTTGATGTTGAAGCCGTTCGGCTCGACATTGATCGCCACCACCTCGGCGCCGAGCTCCCACAGCGCCTCGGGCGCCACCTTGTAGGAGGCGCCGTTCGCGCAATCGACGACGATCCTCAGGCCAGAGAGCGACATCGAGCGCGGCAGCGTGCGCTTGGCGAATTCGATATAGCGGTCATGCACGCCGTCGACGCGCTTGGCGCGGCCAAGCCCGTCCGAATCGGCGAGCGCCAGCTCGATGTCCTTGTCGAGCATGCCTTCGATGCGCTCCTCGATCTCGTCGGAGAGCTTGTAGCCGTCGGGCCCAAACAGCTTGATGCCGTTGTCGTAGTAGGGATTGTGCGAGGCCGAGATCATCACGCCGATATCGGCGCGCAGCGAGCGCACCAGCATGGCGACGGCGGGTGTCGGTATCGGGCCGAGCAGGAACACGTCCATGCCGGCGGCGCACAGGCCGGCCACCATGGCGTTCTCGATCATGTAGCCGGAAAGCCGCGTGTCCTTGCCGAGCACGACGCGGTGACGATGATTGCCGCGATGGAAGGAAAGGCCCGCGGCCATGCCGACGCGCATGGCGACCTCGGCCGTCATCGGAAATTTGTTGGCGCGTCCGCGAATACCGTCCGTGCCAAAATACTGACCTGCCATATCCTTACAGTCCCTGTCGGTTTTTCAGCGGACCCGTATTGCCACAATTGGGCCGCATCCGATCATCAAATTTCGTGATTGTATATTACCAATCCTTAGAAAAACATTGTCGCGGTCAGCGCAAGTGATTCGACAGCCTATCACCACCTTTGACTTGGCGGCGCTACGCCTGCTCACGCGAGCTTTTCGGCGCCCTATCCACCGGCAAACCTTGGCTGGCGGGGAACCCGCAAGCAATTCATCACCTTATCAGGAGCAACACACTTTGTGACGGGTACCGGGCCGGAAGCATCTGGCGCAACCGGACATTGAGAGCTATTGATTTGGCATAGGGACACTTATTGGCGGCATCAAGGGAGAAAACGCCATGCTGATTCATAGACTTGCAGCTTTGACGGGTATCGCCGTCGCGACCTTGTTCCTGGCTGCGCCGGCCAACGCGCTGACCATGGCCGAGTGCAGCACCAAGTATAACGCGGCCAAGGACGCGGGAACGCTCGCCGGCCAGACCTGGAACCAGTTCCGCAAGGCACAATGCGGCAGCGATGCTTCGGCCGCGACCGACGCCAAGCCGGCGACCGATACCAAGGCTGCGACCGATACGAAGGCCGCCGAGACCAAGTCTGCGAAGAAGACGAAGGCGGCCGCCGCCACTTCCGACGAAGCCGCCAAGGGGCTGAGCTCCAAGGAATGCAGCGCCAAGTACCAGGCTGCAAAATCCGCCGGCACGCTGAACGGCATGAAGTGGAACGATTTCCGCAAGGCCGAGTGCGGCCCTGGCGCAACCGCCGCGGCTGCCGCCGCGCCCGCTACTGAGACCAAGCCCGCCAAGACGACCAAGACCTCGACCGCAGCTGCCGACGGCGGTAAGGGCCTGACCATGGCGGAATGCAGCACCAAGTACCAGGCCGCGAAGACCGCCAACAAGCTGAACGGCATGAAGTGGAACGACTTCCGCAAGGCCGAATGCGGCGCCAGCGCTGCTGAAGACGACACCGTGCCGGCTCCGACGGAAGCCACCTACACCAGCGAGCCGGCGAAGCCGACGGTCGCCGCGCCGAAGGGCGTGAGCTTCCCGAAGGCCATCTCGCCTAAATTCGCCACCGAAAATCCGGGAAAGGGCCGCATGCATACCTGCCTCGAGCAGTACTATGCCAACAAGGACGCCAACACGCTCAACGGCCTGAAGTGGATCCAGAAGGGCGGCGGCTTCTACAGCCTGTGCAATGCCAAGCTGAAGAGCTGATCGCCTAATTATTCGAAGAGAAAAGGCCCGCGCATCGCAACATGCGCGGGCTTTTTATCGCGCGCGAAGACGCCCGCAGCCATGCTCGCATCTGCATATAGCAGGCCTGCCGGCATCATCGATTCGCCCGCACTGCCCACTGCCAGGCTTGTCCGTAGTTCGCAAAGATTCCGGTTGAACATATAGGGAACAAACAGTATACAAAAAGACGTCAACTCATTATCAATCAGGAGGGTCTCAATGTTCAGTTTGAAATTGGCGGCGTTGGCTATGACGGCACTGGTCGCTTGGGGTGCCTCGCCTGCGAGCGCACTGACGATGAAGGAATGCGGCGAGACTTATCGGGCAGCCAAGGAAGGCGGCACTCTGAACGGCATGGACTGGGCCGCTTTCCGCAAGGAGAAATGCGCGACGTCCGTCGCGGAGAGTGTCAGCGCGGATTCGGTCAAGACCGCGGAGCCAGCAGAAAAGGACACCAGCGCGGCGGTCGCCCCCACTGTAGCGCCGGCGGGCGTGACATTCCCGACCACCCTCGCCGCCGAGTTCAAGACCGAAAAGCCCGCGAAGGCCCGGATGAAGACCTGTCTGCAGGGTTACCACGACAACAAGGAGGCGGGTACGTTGAACGGCCTTCGCTGGATCCAGAAGGGCGGCGGCTACTACAGCCTCTGCAATGCGCGGCTGAAAGCTGAATCTTAAAAAAATCGAATCGGCGGATAAAGCGGCTCACCGTTTTTCCATCATACTCGGGCGTTGCCGAGGGCGCCCCGGCGAGGGAAGCCTTCTTGTCTCCAAATCCCAAACAAAAACGCCGCGGGCCAAGCCGCGGCGTTTCTCGATCGGTCTTTCGCGCACCAACCTCAGCTTGACGGCTGCGGTTCCATGCCGCCTTCGGGCTCGGGGCCCTTCTTGCGGCGGCCGCCGGTGCCGGCCTTCGGCACCGCCGAACCACGGCTGGGCGGAGTGTCGTCGCCGAGGTCGCGGGCCGGCTTGTTGCCTGCGATCAGCTGCTTGATCTCGTCCCCGGACAGCGTCTCGTATTCGAGCAGCCCCTCGGCGAGCGCGATCCATTCCTTCTTCTTCTTGGTCAGGATGGACTTGGCGGTCGAATAGGCGTCGTCGATCAGCCGCCGCACTTCGGCATCGATGATCTGCGCAGTCTCTTCGGAGATGTTTTGCGTGCGGGCCACCGAGTGTCCGAGGAAGACCTCTTCCTGGTTGTCGCCATAGGCGACATGGCCGAGCTTGTCGGAGAAGCCCCAGCGCGTCACCATGGCGCGCGCCAGCTTGGTCGCCTGTTCGATGTCGGAGGAGGCGCCGGAGGTGATGTTCTCCTTGCCGAACTTGAACTCCTCGGCGACGCGACCGCCCATCATGATCGCGAGCCGCGAGATCATGTACTTGTAGCTCATCGAATAGCGGTCGCCTTCCGGCAGCTGCATGACCATGCCGAGCGCGCGGCCGCGCGGGATGATTGTCGCCTTGTGCAGCGGATCAGCCGTCGGCACGTTGAGCGCCAGGATGGCGTGGCCCGCCTCGTGATAGGCGGTCAGCTCCTTCTCGGCCTGCGTCATCGCCGACGAGCGGCGCTCGGCGCCCATCATGATCTTGTCCTTGGCGTCCTCGAACTCGGCCATGGTGACGAGCCGCTTGTTGCGGCGCGCCGCCATCAGCGCGGATTCGTTGACGAGGTTCATCAGGTCGGCGCCGGAGAAGCCGGGCGTGCCGCGCGCGATGACCTTGAGGTCGACATTGGGCGCCAGCGGCACGTTGCGCACATGCACCTTGAGGATCTTCTCGCGGCCGACGATGTCTGGGTTCGGCACCACCACCTGGCGGTCGAAACGGCCGGGCCTCAGCAGCGCCGGATCGAGCACGTCGGGCCGGTTGGTGGCTGCGATCAGGATGATCGACTCGTTGGACTCGAAGCCGTCCATCTCGACGAGCAGCTGGTTCAGCGTCTGCTCTCGCTCATCATTGCCGCCGCCGAGGCCGGCGCCACGATGGCGGCCGACCGCGTCGATTTCGTCGATGAAGATGATGCAGGGCGCGTTCTTCTTGGCCTGGTCGAACATGTCGCGGACGCGGCTTGCGCCGACGCCGACGAACATCTCGACGAAGTCCGAGCCGGAAATGGTGAAGAACGGCACGTTGGCCTCGCCGGCGACCGAGCGGGCGAGCAGCGTCTTGCCGGTGCCGGGCGGGCCGACCAAGAGCACGCCGCGCGGGATCTTGCCGCCCAGGCGCTGGAACTTCTGCGGATCGCGCAGGAACTCGACGATCTCTTCGAGGTCTTCCTTGGCCTCGTCGACGCCAGCGACATCCTGGAAGGTGACGCGGCCATGCGCCTCGGTGAGCAGCTTGGCCTTCGACTTGCCGAAGCCCATCGCTCTTCCGGAGCCGGACTGCATCTGACGCATGAAGAATATCCACACGCCGAGGATCAGGATCATCGGCAGCCAGGAGATCAGGTAGCCGAACAGCGAATTGGAGCCGTCGGTCTCAGGCTTGGCGGTGATGGTGACGTTCTTGTCCTGCAGCCTGGAGACCAGCGACGGATCGCCGGGCGAATAGGTCTGGAAGCCGTTGGCGTTGTCCGTGTAGTTGCCGAAGACGCGGGCGCCGGCGATGGTCACGCTCTTGACCCGGCCGGAGGCGACGTCCTGCAGGAACTGTGAATAGGGGATATCCGTCGTCGCACCGCGCGTCTGGGGCGTCTGGAACAGATTGAACAGGGCGATGAGCAGGACCGCTATGATCGCCCAGAGCGCGAGGTTGCGATAATTCGGATTCATCTATTGTCCCGTTGGGGCCCGCCTGCGGGCCCGCGATGATTGAGAAGCTTGGCCTAACATAGGGAGAGCGTCACCCCTTGCCAAGCAGAACAGCATGTATCGGTTAAGCTTTCGCCCACCCTCTCCCACCATCATGGCCGCGAAATGGCGACGCCGGCAACGGCGGTGCGCAGACAAGCGCCGCGACGGCGGCAGCCGGCTCAAGGTCGAAGGACGGCAGGAAGCGTGCAAAAGGGGCAACCGCCGGAACGACAGACACCGGTTGCGGGCCGGCATTGCCGCCAGCAAAATCAAGCTGTTCGCCGCCGGACCACAGCGATGGCTCCGCGGCTAGTGCTGCGCGCGACAGGCTTGGTGGGATATCCTCGATCGGGGGCGCTCGCCCGGCAGCCGCAGCCCCAAGCGGCGCGATCACCAAACCGCCCGGTTGGTCTTTCAAAGTGATGCGCCCACCCAAGGTGACGCGGCGTCGGTTGTCCCAAAGCTGGTTGCCTACCGGCGGAGCGGGGGCGGGCAGGTTGCGGTTCTCGCGGCGGAGGAAGATGCCGGACCGGCGCGCGTCGACCACCGTCCGCGACAATGTGGCGCAAAGCGGCGCGGAGCGCAGGCGGGCAAGCAATGCGGCGCAACGCGCCTCGTCTACTAGGAACGACATGCCGCCAACCGTGGCCAGCAGGATGCGCAGCACGTAGATAGCCGCTCGGCCGTCCTCATGCCCGGCGAAATCGCGATCGAGGCGGATGAGGCCCGGAACCGGTCTGCTCGCGAATGCGTCGATGAGCCTGGCGGCGCGGCGACCGATGTCGTGGCGCTCACGAGCCGCCTGGGCCGACCGCGCCAGCGCTTCCGCGGTGCGCCCCTCGCCTTGCGCGAGCGCCGCGCGCATGCGCGGCCGCTCGAAGCGGACATCCACATTGGTCGGGTCCTCGATCCAGCCGATGTCGCGATGCCGCAGCATGTCGCGCAGCGCCGCGCGCCTTGTGCCGAGCAGCGGCCGGACGATCCAGGTCCGCCAGTCGTAGAGCGTTGCGGGCGCCATGCCGGCAAGGCCGCGGCCGTCATCCTCGCGCGCCTGCCGCATCAGCACCGTCTCGGCCTGATCGTCGGCGGTGTGGCCGGTCAGGATCAGCTTGATGCCTTCGGCATCGGCTGCTTCGGCAAGCAGCCTGTAGCGCGCCTCGCGCGCGGCCGCCGGCAGGCCGGTCGCGGGCTTGTCGCCGTGCCAGGCAAGAATGCGATGCGCGATGCCGCGCTGGGCGCAGAAGCTGGCGACGAGCCGCGCCTCGGCGGCCGAGTCCGGCCGCAAGCCGTGATCGATCGTCACCGCGAGCAGTTTGGCGCCCGATACGGTCCGGTCGAGGTGATCTTTGAGAAGGAGAAGAAGGGCAGTCGAGTCGCTGCCGCCGGACACGGCCGCAACGGCGCCGGTCGAAAAGTCCAGGTCGGTGAAAAGTCTGGTTGAAAGGTCAGGCTTGGTATCGGGCGTCAGCACGCCGCCAGCGCCTTTTCCTGCTTGATGCGCTCCTTGAGCGTGACGGAGACATCGGGATAGCGCTTGCCGATCTCGTTGAAGGTGGCGCAGGCGACGTCGTTCTGCTTCAGGCCGACCAGCGAAACGCCGAGCTTGAGCAGCATGTCGGGCGCCTTCTTGGCTTTCGGGTAGTCCTTGCTGGCGGCCAGGAAGATTTCCGCCGCGTCGCGGTATTTCTGCTGACCAAGCAGCGACTCGCCCAGCCAGTAATGCGCGTCCGCAGCCTTCGCGTCCTTGGGGAAGCGGGAGATATGGTCGCGAAAACCCTGTTCGGCCGTCGGATAGTCCCCCGACAGGATGAACTGGTAGGAATTGCGGTAGAGCTCGTCCGGATCGTTGGTCGACGGCAGGGCCGCGACTTGCGTGTCGCCGGCCTTGTTCTTCTTGGCAGGCGTTTCGGCGGAAGGAGCGCTTGCCGTAGCCGAGGGAGCCTGCGCCGGTGCGTTGGCCTGCGGGTCGGACTCGGCATTGACCACATTGCCGTTCTTGTCGACGGTGATGGTGCCGAAATTCTTCGGCGGCGCGCCGGTGATCAGCTTGCCGGGATCGCCGGTCTGCGATTCCACGATGACGTCGCCGACCGTCTTGCCGCCGCCATTTTGCCCGCCGGTGTCGGCCGGCGCCTGCGTCGCCGGAGCCTGGGCGACGCTGTTGTCGGTTCCGGCGTCGCCGGTGCCGGAATCCCCGGTGCCGGCATCGCCGAGATTGGTGTTGCCGCCGGTTCCGTCCTGAGGCGCGGCTTCCGATTTCTTCTGCCCGGTCGGCTTGGCGCCGCCTTGCGCACCGCCCTCGAGCTGCTGGAAGCGGAACTCATTGTCTTCCTGCTGCTTTCGGATCTGCTCCTGCATTTGCAGGATCTGGAAATTCATCTCCTCGATCTTGCCGTTCAGCTGGCGCAGCTGGTCTTCCAGACCGGTCACGCCGCCGCCGCTATCCTGCGCGATCTGCGCCTGTTCAGGCTTCTTCTTGTCGCCGAAGATGCCGAGCGTCGGCAGATGGAAGGTAAAGCCGCTGTCGGAGGCTTGCGCGGCGCTGTCGGCGGAGGCGGCAAGGCTTGGGAGGCTTGATACGAGCAGCAGCGCAAGCGTGCCGCTCAGGACCGTTCTAAAATGCATTCTGTCTCTCGCGGTGGGTGTTGGCCTGATGCGCCTTTCCAAATCAGAACAGGGGGAGGAGCGCCCTCGCGCTCATAGCAGGACGCGAGACTTCGGCCAAATTTTGTTTCGGGGTGTTGCAAATGAAAAAGGCGGCCCTGAGGCCGCCTTTCATGTCCGGGATGTTGTATTTTTGCCGCCCTCGGTGCGCCGGACCGACGTCGCGGCGATAAGCCCTTAGGAACCGGCGCCCGACAGCGTGGTGACGGCGCGGCGGTTCTGCGACCAGCAGGAGATGTCGTCGCAGACCGCGACCGGACGCTCCTTGCCGTAGGAGATGGTCTTCAGGCGGCTGGCGGAGACGCCCTTGGAGACCAGGAAGTCGCGGGTGGCGGCGGCGCGGCGGGCGCCCAGTGCCAGATTGTACTCACGCGTGCCGCGCTCGTCGGCATGGCCTTCAATGACGATGGCGTACTGGCGATACTGGTTGAGCCACTGCGCCTGGCGCGCCAGCGTGGTCTGCGCGTCGGCGCGGATCGACGAGGAGTCGGTGTCGAAGAAGATGCGGTCGCCGATGTTGACGGTGAAGTCTTGCGCCGAACCCGGCGTGGCGGCGCCGGCGCCGTTGAGGCCGAGATCGGCCGCGCTGTTCGGAGTCTTCTTCGAGGCGCAACCGGTGATGGCGAGAGCCGCCACCAGCGCGATCATGGCCGGGTTTCGGGTAAGTGCTGCGATACGGCCCATGCCGCCTCTCCTTCGCATTCGAGTGATTTCGTTGATCACCCAGTAACCACGTTTGGGTTAACCGGCATTCAAGAAACACGGTTAATTTTTGGTTTCGAGCCGCCGTCCTCGGCCGTTACGCATCCACGCATTTACCAAGATCGACAATGGGCGCGGACCGTAGGCGGAAATGCGGCCAAAACGCGACCAAGACATGAAAAGCGGGGATTTGAGCCGTTCTCCGCTTCTTCATTTCCTAAATTCTTCAGTTCTTCAATTCCTCAGTTCCCCGCCCCTCACTCCAACAACGGCGACCAAGCCGGATCCGAAGCATAGTTCGCCGTCGGGATCGGCTGCTCGTTGCGGCCGGTAAGATCGACCGACACCAGCTTGGGCCCGCCGCCCGAGTCGCGGAAGAACATCAAGACGCGGCCGTTCGGCGCCCAGGTCGGGCCCTCCTGCTGGAAGCCTGAGGACAGGATGCGCTCACCCGAGCCGTCGGTCTTCATGACGCCGATCTGGAATTCGCCGCCGCTCTGCTTGGTGAAGGCGATGAGATCGCCGCGCGGCGACCAGACCGGCGTCGAATAGACGCCGTCGCCGAAGGAGATGCGGTGCGGGTTCGAGCCGTCGCCGCCCATGACGTAAATCTGCGAGCGGCCGCTGCCGCCGCCGCGGTCGGAGGTGAAGACGACCTGCGAACCGTCCGGTGAATAGGACGGCGAGGTGTCGATCGCGGTCGAATCGGTGAGCCGCGTGGTCGAGCGGCTCCTCAGATCCATGGCGAAGATGTTGGAATTGCCGTCGTCGCGCAGCAGGCTCATGATCACCTTCTGGCCGTCGGGCGAGAAGCGCGGCGCAAATGTCATGCCCGGGAAATTGCCGACCAGCTCGCGCTGCCCGGTTTCGATTTGCAAGAGATAGACCTTCGGCTGCCCGCTTTCATAGGACATGTAGGTGATTTCCTGCCGGTTCGGCGAGAAGCGCGGCGTCAGCACGATCGCGCGGCCGTCCGACAGGTAGCGCACATTGGCGCCGTCCTGGTCCATGATGGCGAGCCGCTTCTTGCGCGCGTTCTTGGCGCCGGATTCGTCGACGAAGACAACGCGTGTATCGAAATAGCCCTTTTCGCCGGTGATCTTCTCATAGATCGCATCGGCGATGATATGCGCGACACGGCGCTGATTGGCGTCGTTGGCGAAGAACTGCTCACCGGCCATCTGCTGATTGCCGAAGATATCCCACAGACGGTACTGCGCCCGGATGCGGCCATCCGCCTCCTTGCTCACGCTGCCGGTCACCAGAGCCTGCGCGTTGATGACCTTCCAGTCGTCGAAGCGCGGCGAGGCATCCGGGTTGGTGATCTTTTCGACAAAGGCGGCCTTGTCGATCGGCGCGAACAGCCCCGACCGTTTCAAGTCGGCCGTTACGATCTCCGATATCTGCGGGCCAAGCCCCCCCTGGAAGTCGGGGATGGCGATGGGCATCGGCTCGACATTGCCTTTGTTGACGTTCAGCTCAAGAGTTGCCCAGGCGGGCAAGGTGGCGACCGAACTTATGCCCAGCGCCATTGCGGCGACCATCAGGAGCGGCTTGAGGATGGATTTCATGTCTTCTCGCTTCTCTTGCTGATTTCTTTTGGATGCTCCGGCTACAGGCCAAGCATCGCTCTCGGATCGAAGTTGACGCGAATGTCAGACCAGATGTCCTGCTTTCCGGCGGGAACCTGCAGACCCGCGACATCGCATTTCTGCACGGCGCGAACCGCGCTGGCGTCGAACTGGGGGTTGCCGCTGGACTTCTCGACGGTCGGGCGGCCCTCGAGCTTGCCGGAGGCATTCAGGTTGAAACGGATGACAACGGTGAAGTTTTCGGAACCCTCGAGGCCAACCGGAAGGGTCCAGCAACTCCCGAGCTGATCCTCCAGCGCCCCTTGCTCCGACTTGGAGAGCTTCTGGCCCTGATCCTTCTCGCCACCCAGTGAAGCCTGCTGCGTCGAGCGCTTGGCGCCGCCGCCGGACGGCTTCTGCTTATCGAGCAGAGCGGTTATCTCGTCGGCGTTGAACTGCTTCTCGTCCGACTTCTTCTTGGAAGACGCTTCCTTCACCGGCTTTTCGGCGTCCTTGCGATCCGGTGCCTTGGCGCTCTCGGCCTGGGCCGGCTGCGGCTGCGGCTTCGGTCGGGCTTCCGGCGCGGGCGCTGAATTCGGCAGCTTCGCCTCATCCGTCGGCTGATCCTGCGAGATCGCCTCGGCCACCGCGTCCGGCTTGACCTCTTCCTTCTGGATGGCGGCGGTCTTGTCGGGCGTCGGCGTCGCTTCCTTCGCCGGCGGCTTGGGCTCCGTCTGCTTAACCGGCTCGGGCTTGACCTCTTCCTTCGGCGTCGGTGTCGGCGCGACTTCCGTTGCAGGCGTCGGCTTCGGCTTCTCCTGCGGCTTCGGCACGTCCTCGACGGCAGGCTTCTCGGTCGGCGTCGGCGCGGGCGGCGGCGCCGAGGTCTTCTCGACCGGCTTCGGCTTGGCTTCGTCCGTCACCGGCTTGTCGGTGTCGACGGTGTTCTCGCCGACCTTCTGGGCATCAGGAACGACATCCGGCCGCTTCGTCGGAACCGGCGCCGGCTTGTCATGCATGACCGACTTCTTGTCGCCCTGCAGCGTCTGCGCGATGGCTTCCATCGGCACGATGTCCACCGCCACCGACTCCACGTCGGAGGTCGGCATGGCCGGCGGCGACGACAGCGTGAACAGCCCGAATGCCAGCGCTACCGCATGCAAGATGACCGATGAGGTGAGGCCGGTCCGCATCGTCGTGTTACTGGTCCTGTTCCTGCAATGAGACCAGGCCGATATTCTTGTAGCCGGCCGCTGAGATGCGAGCCATGACCTTCATCGCCGTTCCGTAGTCGGTCGACTTGTCGCCGCGGATGAAGATGCGCTCGTCATAGCCGGTCTTCGAAATCGCCTGCAGCTTGGCCACAAGTTCCTCGATCGGGATCTCGGTTTCCTGCAGGAAAATCTTGCCGGTGGCGTCGATCGAGACGGTGATCGGCTGCGTATCGACATTCATCGCCTTGGCCTGCGTGTCCGGCAGATCGATCGGAACCCCGACAGTGAGCAGCGGCGCCGCGACCATGAAGATGATCAACAGCACCAGCATCACGTCGACCATCGGCGTGACGTTGATTTCCGACATAAGCGCGTGGTGGCGGCCGCGCCGCCTGTGGCCGCGTCCGCCTCGCCCTGAACCGCTTGCCCCTGCAGCAGACATCCCCATGGTCGTTCCTCAGGCTTTCTGCGCTACTTTTTCATCGATTTGGCGCGAGAGTATGGCGGAGAACTCGTCCGCGAACCCTTCCATGCGCATGCCGATCTTGTTCGCGTCCGATGACAGCTTGTTGTAAGCGATGACAGCCGGGATGGCCGCGAGCAGGCCGATGGCGGTGGCGAGCAGCGCCTCGGCGATACCGGGCGCCACCACCGACAGGCTGGTGTTCTTCGAGGCGGCGATCGCCTGGAACGACGTCATGATGCCGATGACCGTGCCAAACAGGCCGATGAAGGGCGCCGCCGAGCCGGTGGTGGCGAGGAAGCCCAGGCGTCCCTCCAATTTCTCCATCTCGCGCGTCAGCGCCAGATCCATCGCCTTGTCGATACGGGTCTGCAGCGCCAGCGCCGATTTCGCGCCCTTCTCGAAACTCTTTTTCCACTCGCGCATGGCGGCGACGAAGATCGCGCCCATGCCGGTGGTCTTGCGATCGGCGAGCGTGCGGTAGAGGTCTTCCAGCGACTGCCCCGACCAGAACACCTGCTCGAAGCGGTTGAGCGCCATACGCATGCGGCCGTAGGCGACCAGCTTGTCGATGATGATCGCCCAGGTCCAGATCGAGGCGCAGAGCAGGCCGATCATGACCAGCTTGACCACCCAGCCGGCCTGCATGAACAGAGCCCAGATCGATAAATGCGCTGCCGGATCGGCGAGTGCGATATTTTCCATCACTTAAGTCCTTAAGATTTTCCGGGCATCGCTGGCGGCTGGCCCATGGGCATCCCTTTGGTCCGATCGCGCGAAGCGTGAAGCTTGCGGGACACGCCCCGAATGCACCGTTTCGCGGCCTTTTCGAGGCAAATATTGGTGAAAGGAAGGCGCACGAATTGCGCCAATCTTCGCCGATTCCTTCATGAACCGTTATGGTTAAGGATGGGTTAGGATGTCAGGCGCGGCGCATTGCCGCGCTTGGCCATCGGCAGAGCTCGTCGAGAAGCGTCTGGAAAATACGCCTGCTGAATTCGGCAAGCGCCGCGGATTAGCCCGTCGTTTTCTGCATGAAGGCCGCAATCCATTCCTTGGGAAACCGCTTCGGGCGGCCGCTTTCGCCGACGATCGCTGCCTCGACTTTCGCCTCGACCAGCACATCGCCGCCGCGCTTCAGCTGCTGCCCCATGAAGATGCGGGCGCCGGAAATGTCGTCGGTGCGCGTATCGATGGTGAGGATATCGTCCATGCGGGCCGGCGAGCGGAAGTCGATCTCCATGCGCCGCACCACCCAGACGATGCGTTCGCCATGCTTGCCATCCAGAAGTTCGGTGTGATGGACGCCGGTCAGTCTCAGATAGTCGGAGCGGCCGCGTTCGAGGAACTCGAGATAGCGCGCGTGATAGACGACGCCGGAGAAATCGGTGTCGGCATAGTAGACCCTGGCCATCAGCCGGTGGCCGAAATCCGTCAGCGCGCCGGAAAGCCCGGCGCTCAGCGCCGCCGATTCACCATGATCGTCCATCGCGCTTTCCTTTTCTGGCGCAGAGAGGCAGGTGTTTGTCGCGCGGGAACGGGATGGCACTGTTGGGCACGATGATCAAGACCTTGATGGCGGCGCTTTGTGCGCTCGCCGTGCTTGCGCTTCCAGCCGGCGCGGCGACGTTCTCGATGAAACGCGGCCTCAATCTCGACCAGTGGGTCACCTGGCCCACCGAGGACAAATGGGGCGACCGCCAGGCGATCCTGCCCTATCCGGAGTGGCGCAGATTTCTCAAGGAGGACGACCTCAAGGCGCTCAAGGATGCCGGTCTCGATTTCCTGCGCATGCCGGTCGATCCAGCGCCCTTTCTTTCGGACCGGACCGCGGCCCTTCGCGACGACCTCTATGCCAGCGTGCTCGACTCGGCGCGCATGATCAACCGTGCCGGCCTGAAGGTGATCGTCGATCTGCATCTGATCCCCGCAGGCGGCAACCGCAAGATCGGCATGAGCGAGGTCATGCGCGATCCGGCGGTCTTCGATGCCTATGCCGAGTTGGTGCGAAAGATGGCGCGGACGCTGGCCAAGGAGGACCCCGGCCAGGTCGCGCTCGAATTGATGAACGAGCCGATCGTCGATTGCGACGCGAACGGCACCAACCTTTGGCCCGACCGCCAGAAAGAGCTGTTCGCGGCCGCGCGAGCTTCCGCCACCAGGCTCACGCTGATCCTGACCGGCGGCTGCTATTCGAATGCGGCCTCCCTGGCAAAAGTCGACCCGAAAGCGATCCCGGACGACAACATCCTCTGGACCTTCCATTCCTACGATCCGTTCCTTCTGACACACCAGGGCGCGACCTGGGCCGGCGATTTCATCCAATACGTCACCGGCCTGCCCTATCCGCTGACAGCCGTTCCGAAGGCGCAATTGGACATGACGCTGGACACGATCCGCGACCGGATAAGGGCCGAGGCGCCCTGGGCGCGGCGGAGCGGGATGCTCGCCTATCTCGACGAACAGCTGGCAGCGATGGACAGTCCCGAAAAGCTGGCCGTCGTCATGGATGCGCCGTTCAGGACGGTCGACGCCTGGGCGAAGGCCAACGGCATCAAGCCGCAGGATATCACGCTTGGTGAGTTCGGCATGATCCGCAAGGAATACGGCAACGGCTTCGTCATGCCGGCCGCATACCGTGCCGCCTATGTGCGCGACATGATCGCCCGCGCCGAGGCGCATGGCTTTTCCTGGTCGGTGTGGAGCTATGGCGGCGCCTTCGGCATCGTCGATGCCTTCGACGGCGAGAAGGCGGAGCCCGACGTGATGGATGTAATCCGCCAACTTCCGCGTTAGTACCAGCGATGCTACCAGTTCCGCGCTGGCATCGGGGGATTGGGCTATGCGCTCGCTGCTTTACACGACCGGATCACCTTTCGCGCGCGGCGTTCGCGTCGTGCTCGACGAAATCGGCCTCGACTACGAGCGGCGGGAGGAAACCACAACGCCATCCGCCGCGTCCCGCGCCGAATGGACGCCGGCGCTTCAAGTTCCGACGTTGCGTGATGGCGACCTGACGCTGTGGGAAAGCGGCGTGATCGCCGAGTATCTGCTTGCCACCTATCCGCAGCGAGCCGGGGATGATCCGGCTCTGGCGCCATCGATGTGGCGGGCGGGATCGGAATGGCAGGACCGGCTGCTCTTTGCCTCGATCCAGACGCTCGGCACCGCCGCGACGACGATCAGCCAGATGCGATGGTCCGGAGTGAGGCATCACGGCAATTCGCATCTGACGCGCTGCGCCGAACGCATTGCCCATCTGATCGGGTGGCTGGAAGGACGGATCGACCGCGACGGCGAGGGATTTTTCGGCAAGGTCGTGTCGGTCCAGGACATTTTTCTCACCTTTCACCTTCGCTTCATCGCCAACCGGCCCCTGGACCTGGATACCCGGCTCGCCGCGCATCCGAAAATCGGCGCGCTTGTGAACAGGATGGAAGATCGCGCCAGCTTCCGAAACAATCCGGTGCTGTGGTGGGAGCCCGGCATCACCGGGTACGAAGCCGACGGCACCCCCATCCGCGCCAGCTGATGGAAGGTTCAGCCTAAATCGATCTGCAATATCTCCGGCCGCACCCCGAAACGGATCGGGGCGATGCTGAAGCCGAGACCGCCCGACACGATCAGGTTGCGGTCGTTCTCGACGACATGGCCATAGGCGTAGCGGTTGCCATAGGCGGAAGGCACGACCGGTGAATAGCCGAACAGCCGCACCTGGCCGCCATGAGTGTGCCCGGACAGCGTCAGCGAGACTCGCCGCGGCACCTTTGGAAAAATGTCCGGCTCATGCGCAAGCAGGATGATGGGCGCAGTGTCGCCGACCTTGGTCAGCGTGCCGGGAAGATCGTCGAGACCGGTGAGCCCCCTGCGGCCCTTGGCCTTGTTCGGCAAAAGCGCAATCTGGTCGGCCAGCCCGGCGATCCAAAAACCCTGCCCGTCCTTTTCCAGGCGCACGACGTCGTTTTCCAGCACCGGAATGCCAACGGCCTCCAGCGCCTTGCGTGAAATGGTCGGGCCTGCCCCGGCGGCTTGAGCGGAGCGATCCTCCCACCAGTCGTGATTGCCGAGGATCGAGAACACGCCGAGCGGCGCCTTGAGCCCGGAGAGCGCCGGCGCCCACTCCGATGCCTTCACCCAGCCGGTAACCATCCGGGTTCCTGCGGGGTAGTCGCCAAGCATGACGATGACGTCCGGCTGCAGTGCTTTGGTCTGCTCGGCGAGCGCTGCGATCCGCTCCGGCGTCATCCATGGCCGGCAGGCATGGATGTCGGCCAGCGCCACGACCCGCAGCTTGAGGCCGGTCGGCCAATGCGGCGGTGTCAGCGCATAGCGCTTCACATGCGTCAGCAGCATCGGCTCGATGCCGACCGCATAGGCGCCGAGCGACACCATGGCGAAGGCCGAGCCGCCGACAAGGCGCAGGAAACCGCGTCTGGTGATCATGGAATGACCCAAAGCCCCTCGGTTTTTTACCAGGAAGCTGCCTTAAAGGCGGCAATTGCGCCCTGAGCTGGGCCAAGCCGCGCAGATTCTGCGCAGATCGGCCCCTTGCCTGGCCGAGCGGCGAACAAATCTGCGTTACTCTTCCTGGAACAGGCTGATCTGCTGCTGCGCAATATCCTTTGGCGGGTCGAGACCGAGATGGCGCCAGGCATTGGCGGTCAACACCCGTCCGCGCGGCGTGCGCTGGATAAAACCCTGCTGGATGAGATAGGGCTCGATGATGTCCTCGATCGCGTCGCGCGGCTCGGAGAGCCCGGCCGCGATCGTCTCGATGCCGACCGGCCCGCCGCCGAAATTACGCGCGATCATCGACAAATAGCGGCGGTCGAGCGCGTCGAGGCCGAGCGCGTCGACTTCCAGCCTGGTGAGCGCCTCGTCGGCGATCTTCCTGTCGACATGCGCGGCGCCCGCGACGCTGGCGAAGTCGCGCACGCGGCGCAACAGTCGGCCGGCGATGCGCGGCGTGCCGCGCGCGCGGCGCGCGATCTCGACCGCGCCGTCGTCGCCGAGCGGCATCGAGAGAATGCGGGCGCCGCGGCGCACGATCTGTTCCAGCTCCTCGACCGTGTAGAAATTGAGCCGCACCGGAATGCCGAAGCGGTCGCGCAGCGGATTGGTGAGAAGCCCGAGCCTTGTCGTCGCCGCGACCAGGGTGAAGCGGGCGAGGTCGATCTTGACCGAGCGCGCCGCCGGTCCCTCGCCGATGATCAGGTCGAGCTGGAAATCCTCCATCGCCGGATAGAGGATTTCCTCGACCGCCGGATTGAGGCGGTGGATCTCGTCGATGAAGAGGACGTCGCGCTCCTCGAGATTGGTGAGCAGCGCCGCTAGATCGCCGGCCTTGGCGATGACCGGACCGGAGGTCGAACGGAAATTGACGCCGAGCTCGCGCGCCATGATCTGCGCCAGCGTCGTCTTGCCCAGCCCCGGAGGGCCGACGAACAGCACATGGTCGAGCGCCTCGCCGCGGCTCTTGGCGGCATCGACGAAGACCTTGAGATTGGCGCGCACCGCCGCCTGGCCGACAAACTCGTCGAGCGACTGCGGCCGCAGCGTCTGGTCGGCATCCTCGCCGCGCTTGTCGGGGGCAATGAGGCGGGGCGAAAGACTCATGCCGCCTTCCTTGCATAGGACCGATGGCGGAACAAGCGCTGCCTCACCGCGCCAGTTCCTTCAGGCCGAAGCGAATCAACTTCGAGGCATCCGCTCCCTCGCCGGCCGATTTCAGCGCAGCCGCAACCGCGTTCGCCGCGATGTCGCGCGAATAGCCGAGATTGACCAGCGCCGAGACCGCATCCGTGATCGGTGCTGCGGCCACCCCTTCGCCGAGCTCCTGCTTGAGGCCGACCGTGCCGGTGGCCGCGCCCGCATAGGCCGGCGCCTTGGTGCGCAATTCGGTGACGATGCGCTCAGCCACCTTCTTGCCGACGCCAGGGGCACGGGAAACCATGGCGATGTCGCGCAGCGCGATCGCGTTGGCGAGGTCGGCCGGCGCCAGCGTCGACAGCACCGCCAACGCCACCTTGGCGCCGACGCCCTGCACATTGTTCATCAAGAGACGGAACCACTCGCGCTCCAGCCCTGTCTGGAAGCCGTAGAGCCGGATCATGTCCTCGCGCACATAGGTCTCGATGAAAAGCACCACTGCCTCCCCGGGTGATGGCAGTGATGCCAGCGTGCGGGCCGAGCAATGGGCGACATAGCCGACGCCATGCACGTCGATGACGCAGCTATCCTCGTCGATCTCGTCCACCGTGCCCTTCAGCTTGCCGATCATGATTTTCCCCTCACCCCGCAATCGCCATCCGATAGGCGACGCTCGGGCGGTGATGCGCATGGCAGATGGCGATGGCCAAAGCGTCGGCGGCGTCGTCGGTATCGAAGACCGCCTTCGGCATCAGCACCTTGACCATCATATGGATCTGCTTCTTCTCGCCGTGGCCGACGCCGATCACCGCCTTCTTGACCGCATTGGGTGCGTATTCGGCGACGACCAGCCCGGCGCGCGCCGGCACCAGCATGGCGATGCCGCGCGCCTGGCCCAGCTTCAACGTCGCCGTCGCATCCTTGTTGACGAAGGTCTGCTCGACCGCCGCCTCATGCGGCATGGCCTGATGCAGCACCTCGGCCAGCCCGTCATGCAGTTGGCAGAGCCGCGTCGCTAGCGGCGCCTTGTCATCCGAGCGCACGGTGCCGGACGCGACGAAGCGCAGCGAATTGCCGAGGCTATCGATGATGCCCCATCCGGTGCGCCTCAGGCCCGGATCGATGCCGATGATGCGAATCGCTTCCCCCATGCGCCAAGTTTAACCTCGGCGGCAAGCGATGCCAGCGAAATGTGAACAAACCAGAAACGATCGCGATCCTGGGATCGCATCCAGAATCCCATTGAGCCGGCGCTCGCGGCCGGCATGCCCAGAACCTAATTCGTCACGCGACGGATGGTTTTCGACAGCCGCGTGAGAACTGCCGGCCTGGACGACGCGACCAGCTTCCATGCCAAGACAGCATTGCCCATGCGCCGCGGCAGGATTCCGATGCAAAGGAACCAGGCCGCAAGGGCAGCCCGCCGCCGCCAGGATGCGTTCATTTCCAGGCTGGCGGCGGCGCCCGCTCTTGCCAGCCCCAGCCGGGAGTCGGTCGCAACCGGATGCTGGGGCTCGTCGACGCAGAGCGAAGCCAGCCGCTCTTCCAGATGAACCGGATCGCGAAGGCCTGCATCCGGCGGTACGGTCAAGCCGATCTCGGCCGCCCGGTCGGACAAGGCTTCGAGGCGCCGGAAGTCATGCTGCATGCGCCAGCGCGCCCGCTCGGCAAGCTTCTCGTCGAAGACCGAATGGTTGGAACCGTGGATGCGGTAGGCGCCAAGGCAGGTGTCGATGGATTTTACCTCTCCGTGAAGCGGCGCGAGCGTCGCGAGATAGCCATCGGCGCCTTGCCGGAAATCGCTTTCAGGCATGGGCATTATCGGTTCCAGCGCCTCGCGGTCGAACGCCAACCCGCTTGTCACCGTCGTATGGTAGCGCCCCTTGCGCAACAATTCCGGCACGACGTCGCCCGAATCGAACGGCTGTTCCGGAGGGGGAAAGACATCCTTGATCTGCTGGTCCTCATCAACGAGATGCAGTCGGAATTGCGCCTGGACGACATCCGCGTCCCACTCGTCCAGGACCTCGGAGACGGCGTTCGGATAGAGATAATCGTCGGCGTCGAGGAAAAGAATGATCTCTCCGGTGCTCTCCTCGAACCCGGTGTTGAACGCAGCCGCATGCCCGCCATTCCTGCGCCTGAGGCACGGACGGATCTTGTCGCCGTAGGATTCGATGACGGCCACCGACGCGTCGGTCGAAGCGTCGTCGACGACCACGACCTCGACATTGCGGTGGTCCTGTTCGAGGGCGCTGTCGATGGCGCGTCCGAGAAACTGTTCGTAGTTGTAGTTGGGGATGATGATCGATACCGGAATGCGGTCCAATGGCGAATGCACGGGATCAAGCCTCGCAATCTGCTTTGGTCACAGTGACGGTGATTTTTTGCAAATCCGGCTCGGGTCGACCCGGCTGCGGCGAACGGCTGCAACTAGGGTCCCGTCGCTTCCAGGCAAGGGTGATCGTTTTCGGGAAGGCCGGCATGGCCTTCAAATACGATAACGGCCGCCGCAATATTGAAGAGCGCTCGGAATCGCAGACGTTCGACTTGCGGCCAAAACGGCTCACCAAATCGCGATCCGATCAAGAATATGCCGGTGCCCGTTCGCGCGTCGCTACCGCCGCGTTTGTTGCGGTGTCAGCCGCGCGCGAACGCCGTGTTCAAAAGGCTGATCTGGTCGGAAACCGGATTGGCCCGCCGGCTGGGGGCGTGCGTCTCGGCGACCACGCCGCCATAGATTTCCTCGTCCATGCGCCGCACCAGCGCCTGCAGGCGCAGCGAGCGCGTCACCAGATCGAGGAATTCCTTCGGCAGCTCGTTCCAGCCGAGCGCCTCGTCATGCGCCGACGCGGTATCGAGCCGCACCTTGGATTTCTCCGAGGCGACCTGGTCGCGCGTCATCTCGCCGGAATTCGCCGCGCGCTGCAGCAGAAGCCAGGAAGCGACCTGCATCAGCCTTGTGGTCAGCCGCATCGACTCGGCCGCATAGAGGGTCGCGGCCGTGCGCGACAATTTCTTGGCCTCGAGCCTGCCCTTGCCATCGAGATATTCGGCGGCCTGTTCGACCAGCCCCATGCCTTCCTGGTAGAGCGGCTTGAAGGATTGGGAGAAAACCCGGCGCTCCGCCAGTTTGATGGTTTTCGCGCTGCCCTTCGAAGGCTCGTTCATCGATACGCCCCTGCACTGCCGCCAGCCGATTCGACTATCCTTGCCGACGTGGCCAGCACCCTAAATGACTGAGGCTTGAAAATGCGCTTCGACGCCCATGAAGGCAAGCGCATGTTTAACAAACGGTTAACGCGGGCCGAGTTCCAGCCATCCGCCGGCGGAAGGCAACGGCCCGTCATGCGCGGACAAAAAAAGAGCCGCGGATAAGGCGGCTCTCAGGAGTTTAACAGGGAGGCGTCAAACAAAGTGGCTCCAACCACTCGGTAAGAATCCAGCAAAACTGGATGCGCATAGTAAACGCCTGTAAAGCTTAACGAAGCCTTAACGCGCCGGCGATTTTTTAAGCGAAAGCGCTTTCCTGTGCCGGAACAGGACAGCGGCCTCCCTGTCGAGATCGACCAAAAGCCGGATTTTCCGAACACCTCTCGCGGCTTCGAAACATGGCGGCCGCTGCCGCGGCATCGTTCCGAAACACGCGCCACGCAAAAGGCCGCTCCTCTCAAGCGCTACGCAAACCCGCGTCGGCGCAAATCAACAAGCACATCCGGGAGCAAACCATGGATTGGTATTCGATCGTCAAATTCCTTCACGTCGTTTCGGCTATTTTGTGGGTCGGCGGCGGCTTCGTGCTGTTCCTGCTCGGCGTGCTGGCCGAGCGCGCCGGCAACATCGAGGACAAGCTGCAGGCGATGCGCGCCACCGGCCAGCTCGGCAGCAAGTTCTTCGCGCCGATGTCGATGCTCACGCTGGTCTTCGGTCTCGTAATGTGCGGCTTCTGGGTCGGCTTCACCGAACTGTGGATTGTCATCGGCCTCGTCGGCTATGCCACGACCTTCTCGATCGGCATGCTGGTCTTCAAGCCGACCGGCGAGCGCATGGGCGCCATGGTCGCCGAGCAGGGCATCACTCCCGCCGTCCTTGCCATCGGCCAGCGCATGATGAAATGGGCGCGTCTCGATTATGCGGTGATGCTGGTGATCATCGCCGACATGGTGCTGAAGCCGACTCTGCACGACATCGGCATTCTGGCCGGCATGGCGATGGTGGTTGCACTAGGCGCCGCGCTCGGCTTCGGCGGCGGTCGCCAGATGGCGCCGAGCGCCGCCTGAGCGTCGCGATTTTTGGAGCGAGGCGGCCGAATGGCCGCTTCGCTTCTACATCAAGCCGTCCCACAGCAGCTTGACGGCGACCACTGCGACGGTGGCGTAGGTGAACGGATAGAAGATTTCCGGCCGCATGCGGCGCACCAGCCAGGCGCCGGCGATGGTGGAGAGCGGCGCCAAGGGCATCAGCACCGCCGAGGCCGTGAGGTTGGTGGTGTCGAACTGGCCGAGCGCGAAATAGGGGATGAGCTTCAGCGCATTGGTGGCGGCAAAGAAGATCGCCGCCGTCCCCGACAGCACTTTCGGATCGAGCCGGATCGGCAGCGCATAGACCTGGAAGGGCGGACCGCCGACATGGGCGACGAAGCTGGTGAAGCCGGCGACGGTGGCCCAGAAAGCGGCGGCAATGCGGTTCGGCTCAGCCGCATGACCGGCGCCGTGGCGGAACTGCAGGTAGATCCAGCGCAGCACGAAGACCAGCGCGACGGCGCCGACGATCAGCCGCACCATCTCCTCGGTCACCAGGGCCGCGGTCAGCCAACCGAGACCGATGCCGATGACGGCGCCGGGCATCATATCGACCAGCATCTTGCGGTCATAGACGCCCCACCATGTCCACACCGAAACGATGTCCATCAGGCACAGGATCGGCAGCAGGATGGCCGCCGCCTGAACCGGCGGGACGGTCAGCGCCATCAACGGCACGCCGACGAAGCCGACGGCGCCGCCGAAGCCGCCTTTCGACAGGCCGACTAGGATCACCGCCGGAATGGCGGCGGCATAAAACCACGGATCGTCGAGCAGGCCTGACATCGGCAAGAGAAGGTTGGAGAAGGCGGGAAACTCAGCCATAGCGCACAACAGCGCCGCCCGGATAGTCATTAATGCCGGCATCCGCTATTGCGGCCAATATAGGCGACCGGCCGCTCCGCCAGGGTCTGCAGTCGGTCGGCCGCCATCTCGGAGTGTGGAAATGAACGTCATCAGCATTCGCCGGGCGATCGAAGCGGACGTTGCGGCCATCGTCGCAATGCTTGCGGACGATGCGCTGGGCCGGGCCCGCGAAGACGCGACCCTGCCATTGTTGCAAGCCTATTTGGACGCCTTCGCGGCGATAGACGGCGATCCGAACCAGTTGCTCGCGGTGATGACCGATGGCGATGACGTCGTCGGCACGCTCCAGATCACCTTTCTCGCCGGCCTATCGCAGCGCGGCGCGTGGCGCGGCCAGATCGAGGCCGTGCGCGTCGCGTCGAGCCGGCGCGGCGAGGGGCTGGGACAGCGCCTGTTGGAATGGGCGATCGACAAATGCCGCGAGCGCGGCTGCCGGATGGTCCAGCTAACGACCAACAAGAGCCGGCTGGACGCGCACCGCTTCTATGAGCGGCTTGGTTTCAAGGCCAGCCATATCGGCTACAAGCTCGAACTCCAGAGCAATTCCAGGAAAAGTGTGAGCGGTTAGGCTCGGCGCCTTCGCCGTAGCCTTCCGTCCGGAATTGCGTAAAAACAACGAGATAGCGCGTTTCGCCGTTTCCGTGAAACGCACTAGCGATCGGCCGTTAGCTGTCGGCAATCGCGGCCGCTGCCCTACATCTTGTCCGGTCCCGGGTCGCCACCGGCGGCGGTGATTGCAAGCCGGCCCAGGTAGTGAGTCCAGCCCTTCTCGTGGCTGTCGCAAATCTCTCGGTCGGCAAGGCCGCTATGGGTGAGCTTGACCCGCGTCCCACCCGGCTCTTCGACCAGATCGATTTCGACAAGGCTCGAACCGGGCGGCGTCCGGTCGTTGCCCTCCCAGCCGAAGCTGTAGGCAAGGCGGTGGACGGGTATGACCTCGGTGAATTGGCCGCGAGCCGTGGCTCTTCCTCCCAAATTCAGCAAATAGAGACCGCCGGGGTTGGGTTCTGCCGTTGCCTCCGTCCCCATCCAGCGCACAATCTTGTCCGGATCTGTCAGGAAGGCGAAGACCGTCGCCGGCGGCGCCGCGATCTGTACCTCGCGACGAACGATCAAGGGTTCAGCCATCGAAACCTCCCGGGTTTGCGCGCCAACACGCCTCGCCTGACAGGTCGTGCCGGGTCAGCGCTCTCGATTCGAAGCCAAATCGCCCTGCCGTTCAACTAAAATCTCGTTGGGTCGATTCGCGCTGGTGACAACGACGGAACGCCGAAGCATGATTGTATCGATGCGGCTTTCTTCAACTCTCGCCTGGCTGGTCGACAGCGCCGGCGGCGCCGTCCAGCTGGATGATTTTCTAGCCACGCTCGGCGCGCGGCTAGTCGACGACGGGTTGCCGCTCGCCGGTGGAGCCCTGACGCTCGCCGCGCCGCATCCGATCATAACGCGCCGCGCCTGGCTGTGGCGGGCCGAGACAGGCGTCGTCATGGAGGCGCTGGGTTTTGGCGCCGGCATGATGCCTGGAACCGGAGAGGGCGATCTCGGACGCGAATGGCTGGCAGGACTGGGAACCGGTGTCGTGCACGATTACACGGTTGGCCCCGAGCGCGAGGATGCGCAATCGGGGAATCCAAAACTGAACTGGGCCGCGGCACGCCCCCTCGCGGAGCACGAATCGAAAACACTGGACCAGGTGGCGCGCTTCGCCGTCGCGCCGCTTGCCGCTCTCGCCGCCAGGTCGACGCTGTCGGCCCTGCTTCAGGCCTATCTCGGGCAACGCAGCGCGGCGCAGGTGTTGGCCGGCCGTTCGCGGCGCGAGGTTGGCGAGACAATCCGCGCGGTCCTGTTCTACAGCGATTTGCGCGACTTTACCGCCCTGTCGGAAGAGACGGACGCCGAGCAGGTCGTGGCGGCGCTCAACGCCAGCTTCGACCGCATCGCCGGCGCCGTTCACGCCTTTGGCGGCGAGGTGCTGAAATTCATCGGTGACGGCGTGCTGGCGATCTTTCCTGTCGGCGAGCGCTCGGCTTCAGAGGCTTGCGAGGCAGCGTTGCGCGCGATCGGTGCGGCGCGGGCGGGAATGGCGCAGCTCAATCAGGTCCGCGCCGGACAGGGCATGCCCGAACTGCAGTTCGGCATGGCGCTCCACATCGGCGACATGGTGTGGGGCAATGTCGGCACGGCCGACCGTCTGGATTTCACCGCGATCGGCCCGGCCGTGAACCTTGTCAGCAGGCTCGAAGGCCTGTGCCGGCCGCTTGGACGGAGCGTCCTGATCTCCGGCGCTGTCGCGGCGGAAACCTCGACGCCCCTGGTCCCGCTGGGCGAACACCAATTGCGCGGAATTGTCAGACCGTGCGCCGTCTTCAGCCTGCCGGACGGGTCAATTTGGAGCGATTCCAGGAAAGTGTGAGCGATTTTCCGACCGGAATTGCGTAAAGACAAAGGGATAGAGCGGTTCACCATCGGCACCCCTCGCCGATCTATCCCAGCGTCCCGCCGATCTGGCTGGCACCCTCCGGGCGACCGAGGCGAACTATCGCCTTCGAAGAAATCCCGCCGGTCGCAAATGTTCTGCGCCATGTCCGCCCTTCTCTGTCCGCATCACTTATGCGATGAAATGAGCCGTGCAAAGTGGTGGGGCGGCGTGGAAAATCAGCTTCTTCAAGGTCGGCTGTTGCCGCATGAGCGCATTTTGTGGAGCGGAATCCCCGCACAAGGTCTGCTTTTCTCAGGTCGCGATATCTTCCTGATACCATTCAGCCTGCTTTGGTGCGGCTTCGCGATTTTCTGGACCTATATGGCGACAAAACAGGGCGCGCCGTTGTTCTTCGACGCCTGGGGCGCGATGTTCGTCTGTATCGGGCTGTTTTTCGTTTTCGGCAGGTTTATATTCGATGCATGGTTGAGGCGGCGGATACATTACGCCGTCACGAACCAGCGCATCCTCATAATGCGCCGGGCTCCATCCGCCAATTTCACGTCGATCGACCTCGACCGCATTCCCGATGTTCAACTGACGGGGGAAACCGCGACGAGAGGCACTTTGCGTTTCGGAGCGGCTGCGTCGGGCTATCCGCTCTCCGGCTATCCAAGGATGACCGGATGGTTTCCGGCTCTTGACCCGGTCCCGCAATTTATCGGGATCCAGGATCCGCGGCGCGTGTTTGACCTTGTCATGAAGACGAGACACGACAGCAGGCGTTGAACCCAATCCGCGCCGCTGCGCGGCCCAGCCTGTTCAAACCCTGCGCTTTGCTCTATGCCGCAATGCAACCATCTTCGCCCGGCATAGGCGAAACCGGGATCGAAGGCCAATGAACGATTTAACCCCGCCCAATCGCTGCCGCATCGTGCTGATCGCGCCGCCGCTCGTACCGGCCGAGCATATCTGCGCGGCCTTCGAGGGCGGCGACATCGCGTCGCTGATCCTGCCCGACAACGGCATGGACGACGCCTCCTTCCAGGCCTTCGCCGAACGGATCGTGCCGATCGCTCAAGGCGCCGGCATCGCCGTGATCATCGCCGGCGACAGCCGCATCGCGGGCCGCGTCCAGGCCGACGGCATCCATGTCGAGGCAAAGCCGCGGGAGCTTGCCGAGACGATCGAGCGCCTGGCCGGCAAGATGATGGTCGGCGCCGGCGGCGCCAAGACGCGCGACGAAGCGCTGGAGCTCGGCGAAGAGCGGCCCGACTACATGTTCTTCGGCCGCTTCGGCTACGATAACAAGCCGGAGCCACATCACCGCAACCTCGCCCTCGGCGAATGGTGGGCGGAGATGATCTCGATCCCCTGCATCGTCATGGGCGGCTCCGAGCTTGCTTCCGTCGAGACGGTGGCCGCGACCGGCGCCGAGTTCGTGGCCCTGTCCAGTGCCGTCTTCGCCGATGGGCGCGATCCCGCGGCGGCGATCGCCGCCGCCAACGCGCTGCTCGATGAAACCGCGCCGCGTTTCGAGGACTGACATGCGCCTGCGTGTGGTTCCTCTGGCCGTCCTGGCCGGGTTGCTGGCTCCGGCTTGCTGGCCGGGCGAAACGGCGAGCGCGGCCCAAACCGTGCCTCTGCCCCAGCCCCGGCCGGAGACGAGTGCGCCGGACAAGGGCGCGCCCGACGCAGCCAAGCCGGATGCGACCAAGCCGGACGCGGGCACGACGGGCACGGGTAAACCGGACACAGCCACGCCGGACACCGGCGCCCCGGATGCGAGCAGGTTCGGCGGCGATCCGCATATCGACAAGCCGATCCAGAACACCTTGCCGCAGCCTGCCACCATGACGCCGCCATCGGCCGACACCGTCAATCCCGACCGTTTTGGAGCCAAGCAGCCGGACGCCGCCTATGGCGCGTTCCAGCGCGGCCTTTACAAGACGGCCTACAATCTTGCCGTGGAGCGCGCCAAGAACGGCGATCCGGCGGCCGAGACGCTGGTGGCCGAAATCCTGTCGCGCGGCCTGGGCGTGCCGCTCAATCCGGCCGAGGCCGCAAAATGGTATGGGCTGGCCGCCGAACAGGGCGTGCCGGAGGCACAGTTTCAATATGCGCTGATGCTGCTCGACGGCCGCTATGTGAAGAAGGACGAAAAGGGCGCCTTCGCGCTGATGCAGGCCTCGGCCGAGGCTGGCAACCGGCTTGCGCAATTCAACTTCGCCCAGTTGCTTGTCCAGCAGGATCCCGGCGATGCCGGGCTAGCCAAAGCGGCTGTCTACTATGAACGCGCGGCCGCCACCGGCCTTGCCGACGCGCAATATGCGATGGCGCAGCTCTATGCCAATGGCGCCGGCGGCAAGCCCCATGACGACGCCCAGGCGCGCATGCTGCTGGCGCAGGCCGCGCGGCAGAACTACGACACGGCGCAGATCGATCTCGCCGCCTGGATGATCGAGGGGCGCGGTGGCGAGCGCGACCTGAAATCCGGCTTCGCCTGGATGAGGCGGGCGGCGCAAGGCGGCAATGTCGCCGCGCAGAACCGCCTCGCCAAGCTCTATATGGGCGGCATCGGCACGGACCCCGACCTGATCCTCGCCGGCGCCTGGTACATCGTCGCCCGCCGCGCCGGCCTGATCGACCCGCAGATGGACGATTTCCTGCAGGGCCTCGACGACGACCAGACCAAGCAGGCGCTGCAAAAGGCAAATCGCCTGCCTTGAAGCGCGTCGCCGCGGCGACCGCTTGGGCCCCCCGCCCTTGCCACTATGTGCAATTTGTGGTCTTGGAGGCGCCGAAGCGCGACCCGCGCCAGAAAATCTCATTCCGGATCAGTTTAACATGGCCAAGATCAGTGGCAATGAAATCCGTCCCGGCTATGTCATCGAGCACGATGGCGGGCTGTGGGTGGCGGTCAAGACCAACACCGTCAAGCCCGGCAAGGGCGGCGCCTACAACCAGGTCGAGTTGAAGAACCTGATCAACGGCACCAAGCTCAACGAGCGCTTCCGCTCGGCCGAAACCGTCGAGCAAATAAGGCTCGACCTCAAGGACTTCTCCTTCCTTTACGAGCAGGGCGACGCGCTGGTCTTCATGGACACCGAAAGCTACGAGCAGCTCGAACTGGCCAAGGACTTCGTCGGCGAGCGCGCC
This sequence comes from Mesorhizobium sp. M2E.F.Ca.ET.209.01.1.1, assembly GCF_004010375.2. Lineage (NCBI taxonomy): Bacteria > Pseudomonadati > Pseudomonadota > Alphaproteobacteria > Hyphomicrobiales > Phyllobacteriaceae > Mesorhizobium > Mesorhizobium sp. M2E.F.Ca.ET.209.01.1.1. Next base: position 46,928 of record NZ_SADP02000008.1, read on the forward strand.
GCTTTCCTGCAGGACGGCATGATGGTTACGGTGCAGCTCTATGAAGAGCGGCCGATCGGCATCTCGCTGCCCGACCAGGTGACGCTGACCGTCACCGAGGCCGATCCGGTGGTGCGCGGCCAGACGGCCGCTTCCTCCTACAAGCCGGCCGTTCTGGAAAACGGCATCCGCGTTCTGGTGCCGCCCTTCATCTCGGCCGGGGAGCGCATCATCGTCGACACCAACGAAATCACCTATATGCGCCGCGCGGACTAAGCGCCGGCCCGTAGGAAGAAAAAGCCAGGAAGAAAAAATGGCGCGTTCCGCTCTCCTCAACGTCATGGTCCAGGCCGCGATGAAGGCCGGCCGCTCGCTGTCGCGCGACTTCGGCGAGGTGCAGAACCTGCAGGTCTCGATGAAGGGACCGGGCGACTATGTCAGCCAGGCTGACCGCAAGGCCGAAGAGATCGTCTTTGCTGAGCTCTCCAAGGCGCGGCCGGGCTATGCCTTCCTGATGGAGGAGCGCGGCGCCGTCGAAGGCGAGGACGCCCAGCACCGCTGGCTCGTCGATCCGCTCGACGGCACCACCAACTTCCTGCATGGCATCCCGCTGTTCTCGGTGTCGATCGCGCTCGAGCGCCAGGGCCAGGTCGTTGCCGGCGTCGTCTACAATCCGGCGATGGACGAGCTCTACACCGCCGAGCGCGGCGGCGGCGCCTTCATGAACGACCGCCGGCTGCGCGTTGCCGGGCGCTCCAAGCTTACCGACGCGGTAATCGGCTGCGGCGTGCCGCATCTCGGCCGCGGCCAGCACGGCAATTTCCTGATCGAACTTCGCAACGTCATGGCCGAAGTCTCCGGCGTTCGTCGCCTGGGCTCCGCCGCGCTCGATCTCGCCTATGTCGCGGCCGGACGCATGGACGGTTTCTGGGAAACCGGCCTGTCGTCCTGGGATATCGCCGCCGGCATCCTTCTGGTGCGCGAAGCCGGCGGCTTCGTCTCCGACATGGATGGCGCGCAGGATATGCTGGACAATGGCGAGGTCGTTGCCGGCAACGAGCTCATCCAGCGCGCGCTGCTCAAGACCGTGAAGAAGCCGCTGTCACCTCGTTGACCGGCAAGTCGCGCTGACGCCCTTAGTCCGAAAGTCGGAATCGATTCTCGGAAAGGCTAGTGCGCAAATTAAAGTGCTGCAGCGTCGAAAGGACGCGCGGCGGCGCAGTCGCAAAACCGCAACGGAAGCTTGAAATACTGGTCCGCGACCGCCCAGATTAGGGTCTGCAGGATCATTCATGAACGACGCGCGCGCAGATACGAGGCTTGAGATCCCCTTTGTGGGGCGCTGGCACTATTCGCGCGCCGAGATGATCGCCGATGGCATCGTCCACGCTGTCGGCATCGTGCTTGCGATCGCCGCCGGTTCGGCCTTCCTGGCGCTGGCCGCTTTCCATTCCGGCCCGGGCGAATATGTCGCCGCCGTCTTCTATGTCGTGTCGCTGCTCACCGTGCTCTCGGTATCGCTGGCCTACAACCTGTGGCCGGTCTCGTGGCCGGCGAAATGGATCCTGCGCCGCTTCGATCACGCCGCGATCTATCTGCTGATCGCCGCCACCTACACGCCCTTCCTCGCGCAGCTTCACACATCGGCACTCACCGTGCCCATGATCATCGTCGTGTGGGGCGCCGCGTTGGCAGGCATCGCCATCAAGATGTTCCTGCCCGGCCGCTACGACCGGCTGGCCATCGTCTTCTACCTGGCCATCGGCTGGAGCGGCGTCGTGCTGGCCGGACCGCTGGTCGAGACGCTGCCGACCGCCTCGATCGCGCTGCTTGTCGCCGGCGGCATCGTTTATTCCTGCGGCGTCATCTTCTTCGCCTGGAAGGGCCTGCGCTTCCACAATGCGGTCTGGCACGGCTTCGTCGTCACCGGCGCCGGCCTGCATCTCGCGGCCATGGTCGACTGCCTGGTCGTCAACCGGTTCTAAGCCCTGGAGCAATTCCAGGAAAAGTGTGTAGCGGTTTTCGTTCGGAATTGCGCCAGAACAGGCAAGCATAGGCGATATTGCAAAGCGCCATTCAATTTGGTCACAATTCCGTTTAGAGTCGCGGCAATTCTGCGGCGGTGGCATCGGAAACGGGGCACGGATGGCTTTTCTAAGATCCTTCGGCAGGCGATCGGACGTCCTGATCTACGATCCGCACAAGCTGTCGAGCCCGCAGGTGTTCCTGCTCACCATGATGATCTTCCTGATCATCGTCGCTTTCATCGCCGCCATCCTCACCCGCCAGATCTCCACCGCCTTCTCCAGCAATCCCGGCCTCAACGGATTGATCGTCGGCGTGCTGGCGGTCGGCATCCTGCTTGCCTTCACGCAGGTCGGGCGGCTGTTTCGCGAGGTGCGCTGGGTCAATTCCTTCCGCGCCGGCTCCGAAACCACCGAGCCGGTTCTTTTGGCGCCGATGAAGGCGATGATCGGCCGTTCGTCCTCGATGGCGTTCTCGACCTCCTCGATGCGCACGATGCTCGATTCCATCGCCACCCGCCTCGACGAGAGCCGCGACACCTCGCGCTATCTGGTCGGCCTGCTTGTGTTCCTCGGCCTGCTCGGCACCTTCTGGGGCCTGCTCAACACCATCGCCTCGATCCGTGAGACGATCGAGGCGCTGGACCCCGGCACCGGCGATGCCGCGGCTGTCTTGGATGCGCTGAAGCAAGGCCTGTCGGCGCCGCTCGCCGGCATGGGTACCGCGTTTTCGTCCTCGCTGTTCGGCCTTTCCGGCTCGCTGGTGCTCGGCTTCCTCGACCTGCAGGCCGGCCGCGCCCAGACCCGTTTCTACACCGAGCTCGAGAACTGGCTGTCCTCGGTCACCGACCTGTCGTCGGACATCGTGGTCTCCGACACGGCCAAGACAGAATCCTCCGAGGACATCCGACTTCTGTCGGAGCGGCTGCGCAGCCTGCAGGAGAATGGCGGCGGCTCCAATCCGCGCGTCGCCACCGCCATGGCCAATCTTGCCGACGGCATCTCGGGGTTGGTGAAGAACATGCGCTCCGAGCAGCAGATCATGCGCGACTGGGTCGAGGCCCAGTCCGACGAGCAGAAAGCCATGCGCAACACGCTGGAAAAGATCGCCGACGCGCTGAAGAAGCAAGGGGTCCACTGACGTGGCGCTGGCAAGACGGCGCGCCGACCGCCGCATCGACTACTGGCCGGGCTTCGTCGACGCGCTGTCGACGCTGCTTCTGGCGATCATGTTCCTGCTGACGGTGTTCGTGCTGGCGCAGTTCCTGCTCAGCCGGGAGATTTCCGGCAAGGACACCGTGCTCAACCGCCTCAACTCGCAGATCAACGAGCTGACCCAACTGCTCGCGCTGGAGCGCTCGAACAGCCAGGACAAGGAAGATACGCTCGCCAACCTGCAGGCTTCGCTGTCGGCGGCGGAAACGGAAAAGAGTCGTCTGCAGCAATTGCTGGACCAAGGCGCCGGCGCCGGCGATGCGGCCAACAAGCGGGCCGACCAGCTTTCCGGCGAGCTCAGCAACCAGCGCCAGATCAGCCAGCAGGCGCTGAGCCAGGTCGAGATCCTCAACCAGCAGATCGCGGCGCTTCGCAAGCAGATCGGCGCGCTGGAAGACGCGCTCAACGTTTCCGAGCAGCGCGACCGCGACTCCAACACCAAGATCGCTGATCTCGGCCGCCGCCTGAATGTAGCACTTGCGCAGCGCGTCCAGGAACTCAACCGCTACCGTTCCGACTTCTTTGGCCGGTTGCGCGAGATCCTCGCCGATCGCGAGAACATCCGTATCGTCGGCGACCGTTTCGTCTTCCAGTCGGAAGTGCTGTTCCCGACCGGTTCCGACGAGATCAACGACGCCGGCAAGGTCGAGATGAAGAAGCTCGCCGACGCCATCATCGAATTGCAGAAGGAAATTCCGCCGGAGATCAGCTGGGTGCTGCGCGTCGACGGCCATACCGACAACAAGCCGCTGTCGGGCACCGGCCGCTACCGCGACAATTGGGAATTGTCGACCGCGCGCGCCACCTCGGTGGTGAAGTTCCTGATCGAGAACGGCGTGCCGGCCAACCGCTTGGTCGCCGCCGGTTTCGGCGAGTTCCAGCCGCTCGACCCGGCCGATACCGACGAGGCGCGCAGCAAGAACCGCCGCATTGAACTGAAGCTCACCGAACGGTGAACTATCATCACGCCAAGTCACGGGAAGTTGTTCGCCGGCTGAATACTTAGAGCACCAAGTCCCGGCGGCAAGGCCTGAAAAGATTATCTTTTTTTAATTACACATCGGCAATCGACGCACCTAGTTTGCCGCGTAGGGCCGGGAACCGCCGGCGATGCCTCCCATCGCGACGCGACGGAACCGGACGGCCTGGAACGTCGGAAGGCTGGCGGCACGACCGCGGCCTTCCGTGGCAGGAGGATGCGCCGCCATGCGCGCTTCAACATCACTCAAGACTGCAACCCTCGCCGCGACTCTGATCGCCGCCCCGCTCGCCGGCGCCCACGCGGCCGGGCATCACAAGGGGGCGCTCGACGCGAGCGATCCAACCGATTTCACCGGCCCGCGCGTGACCAGCCTGATCGAGCAAATCCAGGGTGTGAACCAGGGCATCACGGACGCCCGCGAAGCAAACAACATCTCGGCCGCGGAAGCGCGGCAACTGCATATGCGCGCCGCGCGCATCAGCCAGGCCGCCGAGCATGTCGCGGCTTCGGATCACGGCCGCATCCCCGCCGCGCAATATCATGAGCTGCTGCGCCGCCTCGACAATGTCGACCAGAGACTGATGAACGACACCGGCAGCGGTTTCATGATGGGCGACGGCTCGGACGGCGGAAACTATCCGAACGGCTGACGTCTTCGGAGGAACGAATGGGACCACCTGGCGCTCGCGGGACCTGGCCCCGAGGGCGTCCTTTTTCGATCGGTGTCCGATTACAGGCCGAACCAGAGAGCGAGGATGGCAAGCACCGCCGGCACCGTCTGGATGTAGAGGATCTTGCGGCCGACGGTCGCCGCGCCGTAAAGGCCGGCTATCGCGACGCAGAGCAGGAAGAACATCTTCACCTGGAAGCCGGCGCCGCCGAGATAGAGGCCCCAGAACAGCCCGGCGGCGAGGAAGCCGTTATAAAGCCCTTGATTGGCGGCAAGCACCTTCGAAGCGCTGGCGAATTCCGGTGTCAGGCCGAACGCCTTGCGGCCGCGCGGCGTGTCCCAAAGCACCATCTCCAGATAGACGATATAGCAATGGATCAGCGCCACCAGCCCGACCAGTATATTGCCGATCATCGTCCCCTCCAGCGATTTGTTCCCGGCATTGATCACGCAGTCATGTCACAAGGCAAGATGGCTGATCCCATCCCAACCGGGCAGGGTTGCCAAGCGCGATGCCTTGGTATCTTTTCGCGCCAGCCAAATTGAAGCTGGGATCCATCCATGTCCTTCCAGAAACTCGACGAACTCGGCCACAAGCTCGAAGCGCTGGAACACGCGCTCGCCATCCTCGGTGCCGATGAGGCAACGCATATGGCCGTCGGCGGCGGCGAAAAGCGCGCCGAGGCGATGTCCTCGCTTGCCGGGATGCTGCATCGTCAGGCGACAGCACCCGAGATCGGCGACTGGATCGCCGCCGCCGAAGCCGAGCCGCTCGGCGAAGAGCAGCAGGCGGCCGTCAGGGAACTGCGCCGGCAATACACCAACCTCACCTGCCTGCCGGCCGAATTCGTCGAGCGCCAGACGGTGGCGCGCATGCGCTCCGAGCAGCTCTGGCGGAGCTTGCGCGCCAAGAACGACTGGGCGGGCTTCCTGCCGGCGCTGGAAGGCGTCGTGGCCCTGGTGCGCGAGGAAGCGGCGCTGCGTGCCGAGGCGCTCGGCCTCGCTCCCTATGACGCGCTGATGGAGCAGTATGATCCCGGCAACCGCGCCGCCGACATCACGCCGGTGTTTGCCGAGCTGAAGGCCTTCCTGAAGGATTTCCTGCCGCATGCGCTAGCCGTGCAGGATGCACGGCTGGCGAAGCACCCATTGAAGCCGTTGTCGGGCAGCTACGCCATCGACAAGCAGCGCGAGCTCGGCCTTGCCATGATGGCGGCGGTCGGCTTCGACCTCACCCATGGCTCGCTGTCGGTGTCGCACCATCCCTTCTGCGGCGGCGTGCCGACCGACGTGCGCATCACCACCCGCTACAAGACCACCGATTTCCTGCCGGCGCTGATGGGCGTGCTGCATGAGACCGGCCATGCGCTCTACGAGCAGAACCTGCCCAAAACCTGGTCGCACTGGCCGCTCGGCAAGGCGCGCGGCATGGCCGTGCATGAGAGCCAGAGCCTGTTCGTCGAAAAGCAGATCGGCCGCAACCCGGCCTTCTGGCGCTGGGCGCTACCGGTGGTCGAAAAACATCTCGGCGAAGCCTGGTCGCTCGACGCCATCCTGCCGCATGTCCACCATGTCGAGCGCGGCCTGATCCGTGTCGATGCCGACGAGGTCACCTACCCGCTGCACGTCATCCTGCGCTACGAGCTCGAGCAGGAGCTCGTGTCCGGCCGGCTGGAGGTCGCCGACCTGCCCGAGGCATGGGACGCCAAGATGCGCGACTATCTCGGGCTCTCGACCATCGACAACCCGGCCGACGGGCCGATGCAGGACGTGCATTGGCCGGGCGCCGCCTTCGGCTATTTCCCCTCCTACACGCTGGGCGCCATGATGGCGGCGCAGCAATGGGCGGCTTTGACCAGGGAGCATCCTTCCGCCGACGAGGATCTCGCCAAGGGCGATTTCAGCGCCATCAACGAGTGGCGTCGCGCAAAGATCTGGTCGCAGGGCTCGCGCTGGTCGACGCCGGAGCTGCTCGATCGCGCCACCGCAGAGAAGCTGAACGCAGCCTACTTCACGGAGCATCTGCGCAAGCGCTACGGGAACTGACGCGCAGCGGTTAAAGACCAACAGGATGCGGCGGGGCTACTCCGCCGCGCCCTTGAAGGCGCTGGCGCCCGTCTCGAACTGCAGCTTGGCGAGCCTCGCGTAAATGCCGCCCTTGGCGACCAGGCTCTGATGCGTGCCTTCCTCGACGATGCGTCCGCCTTCCATGACGAGGATGCGGTCGGCCTTGAGCACGGTTGCCAGACGGTGGGCGATGACGATGGTGGTGCGGCCGCGCATCAGCCGCTCCAGCGCCCTTTGCACCAGCGTCTCGCTTTCGGCATCGAGCGCCGAGGTCGCTTCGTCGAGCAGAAGGATCGGCGCGTCGCGCAGGATGGCGCGGGCGATCGCGATGCGCTGGCGCTGGCCGCCCGACAGCGTCACGCCGCGTTCGCCGACCTGGCTGTCATAGCCCTTGTCGAGCCTGGCGATGAATTCGTCGGCAAGGGCTGCCTTTGCCGCCGCTTCGATCTCGGCCTCGCCGGCGCCCTGCCGGCCGAAGCCGATATTGTCGCGCACGCTAGCGGCGAAGATGGTGACGTCCTGCGGCACGATGGCGATGCGCTCACGGATGGCGGCCGGATCGGCCTCGCGCAGGTCGACCCCGTCGATGACGATGCGCCCGGTCTCGGGATCGTAGAAGCGCAGGATCAGCGAGAAGACGGTGCTTTTGCCGGCGCCCGAAGGCCCGACGATCGCCACCGTCTCGCCGGGCTTCACCTGGAAGCTCAGCCCATGCACGGCGGCGCGGTCCGGCCGCGCCGGATAGGAGAAGGAGACGTCGTCGAAGCTGATCGCGCCCTTGGCCGTGGCCGGCAGCGGCTGAGGATCGACCGGCCGCTGGATCGTCGGCGTCTCGGCCAGGATCTCCGTCAGCCGCTCGGCGGCGCCCGCCGCCTGTGACAACTCGCTCCACACCTCCGACAAGGCGCCGAGCGCGCCAGCGGCGAACACCGAATAGAGCAGGAACTGGCTGAGCGTGCCCGGCGACAGCGTGCCGGCCAGCACGTCGCGCGAGCCGAACCACAGCACCGCCACCACCGAGGAAAAGATCATGAAGATGGCGAAGAAGGTGAGGAAGGAACGCGCGAACACCGAGGCCCGCGCCGCCTCGAAGGCGGCGTCGACGGCGCTTGAGAACCGGCCGGTTACCAGCTTCTCGTTGGTGAAGGCCTGCAGCGTGCGCACCGCGCCGATCTGCTCGCTGGCATAGGCGGTGGCTTCGGCGAGCGTATCCTGCGCCTGCCTAGACTTGCGCCGCACGGAGCGGCCGAAAGCGACCAGCGGCAGCACGATCAACGGAATGGCCGCGATCACCAGGGCGGAAAGTTTCGGGCTGGTGACGACCATCATCGCCACAGCGCCGAGGCCGAGGATGAGGTTGCGCAGCGCGACCGAGGCGGTGGCGCCGACCGCCGACTTCACCTGCGTCGTGTCGGCGGCGAGCCGCGACACGATCTCGCCCGAATGCGCGCGATCGAAGAATGCCGGCGACAGTGTCGTGACATGGGAAAAAACGTCGCGGCGGATGTCGGCTACGACCCGCTCGCCGAGCGTGATGACGAAATAGTAGCGGCTGGCCGAAGCTGCCGCGAGCAGCGCTGCCATCGCGACCAGCGCCGCGAAATACTCAGCGATGAAGGTGGAGCCCGAGGCCTGGAAGCCGTGATCGATCATGCGCCGCACGGCCATCGGCAACGCAAGCGTGGTCACCGCGGCCACGATCAGCGATAGGATCGCGCCGACCGCCAGTTTCCGGTAGCGCGTGATATAGGGGAAAAGGTTCCTCAGCGGCCGGACCGAGCGCCTGCGCTGGTCTCCACTGGCACCGATATCCGCCATGAGCGTTTCCTCTGGCCGCTTGCCAATACCGCGCTTCAATATGCGCTTGCCGCGGCCTTGTGATTCAATTCCGGCTGATGTATAGGCTCGCCGACCGTTTTAGAAGCCGTGGCTTTTCATTAGCTGCGGCTTCGAGTTTTAAAAAGGGGCGCATCGACGCAGGCCTTTGGCCCGTCACCGGCGCCGGCAAGCCAGGACATAAGACAATGAAGGCCTCTATCCATCCCGACTACCACACCATCAAGGTCGTCATGACCGACGGCACCGAGTACCTGACCCGTTCGACCTGGGGCAAGGAAGGCGACACGATGAACCTCGACATCGACCCGACCACGCACCCGGCCTGGACCGGTGGCCAGCAGACCCTGCTCGACCGCGGTGGCCGCCTGTCGAAGTTCAAGAAGCGCTTCGAGGGTTTCGGCCTCTAAGCCGGATACATCAGCAGGATTCGAAAAACCCGCCTTCGAGGCGGGTTTTTTTGTGGCCAAGTTTCTTCCTTCTCCCCGTTCAACGGGGGTGAGGAGTGGTCCGCGCAGCGGACGAAAAGCCAATTGCTTGGCTTTTCGAACGACGAACGCCCGAAGCGACAGCGAAGGGCCGGTGCCCGAAGGGCGGATGAGGGGCAGCGCCAGCGCTTGAAAGTTCAAGGTTCCTCGCCCCACGAAGTGGGGAGAGGTGGCTCGGCGAAGCCGAGACGGAGAGGGGAGCGCCCTACGAAGGCCCCCGCTCCGTCCGCTTCGCGGACACCTCTCCCCCGCCCTTGGCGGGGGCGAGGAACCCAAGCCTTGCGACGCTGCGGAAATCGTTCCTACCCGCCGACCAATTCCCTCAGCACCATGCGCTTGTAGGCCTCAACCAGCCTGTCGCCCTCTTCGCGATCGACCGAGATCGCCAGCCGCACGGCCGCCTCGCCCATCTGCCAGACGAGGAAGGCCGTCGTCTCCAGCTCGACCGGATCGGCATCGGGCCTCAGCCGCTTCAGCACCGCGACCAAAAATTCCGCATTGGCGCGGCTGTCGGCGAGCTCCAGCTCGCGCAGCGCCTTGTCCGCCTGCGTGCCCGACCAGACGTCGCGTATCACCGGCTCGGCCAGGAACAGCTGGTAATAGATGTCGACCAGCTCTGAAAACGCACTTTTGAAGCCTTCGACGTCGCCGACGTCCTTCAGCGCCGCCGAAATACAGGCCTGGCTTTCCGCCGTGTAGCGCTCGGCCAGCGCCCAGACGATCGCCCGCTTGTCCGGAAAGAACTGGTAGAGCGAGCCGATCGAAACCCCTGCGCGCTCCGCCACCTCACCCATGCGCATGGCATCGCTGCCCTGCTCGGCAATCAGCGCCGAGGCGGCGGCGAGCATCCGCTCGACCCGCTCGCGGCTGCGCTGCTGGCTCGGCGACCGGCGCGGCGAAGCGATAGCGGCCTGGCCCGGCTTGGCGGTGACTTTTTCATCCATGGCTCTCTCCGGACGGTTTTTCGAAAACCGGCTTGACTCACAAAATACGAGGGTTTATCACATTTTGCAAATGTGAGGATTACTCATATTTTGATCGAAACCCGGCCTCTGGAGCAACTGAGATGATGAAACTTCTTCCGACCCTCACCTTCATCGCCGCGATCGGCTCCGGCGTGGTCGGCGGCGTGTTCTTCGCCTTTTCCAATTTCGTCATGGCAGCACTTGCCCGGCTGCCTGTCCCAAGCGGCATCGCGGCGATGAATTCGATCAACGTCACGGTGATCACGCCGACCTTCATGACGGCGCTGTTCGGCACCGGCCTCATCTGCCTGGTGTTGATTGCCGCCGTTTTCTTCGGCTGGAGCCAGTCCGGCTCGTACTGGCTGCTTGCCGGCGCCGTGATCTATTTCGTCGGCAATCCGCTCGTGACCATGGTTTTCAACGTTCCGCTCAACGACGCTTTAGCCGCCGTCGATCCGCAGAGCGCCAACGGCGCCGCAGTGTGGGCGAACCATCTCAGCCAATGGGTGATGTGGAACCACGTCCGCACCGTCACCGCCATTGTGTCGATGGCCTGTTTCATCATGGCACTGATCTGAAGCACGCTTGGCAAGCTGTGCCGAGATTCAGGTCAGGCCGAGACGGAAGCGCAGAAGCCTCCATTTGCAGGCCGGCCTCACCTGAATGTCGGTGCAGCTTAGGCGGAGTCTTTCGCCTTATAACCTTTGCGGTCGGAGTGGCCGAGATCCCGATCCGGATCGATGACGTCGCGGACCAGCTGCTTCAGCTTCGCCGCATCCGGGAAGCCGCCGTCACGTTTACGATCCCACACAAGCACCTCGTTGCAGGAGATCGTAAAAATGCCGCCGGTGCCCGGCACCAGCGTGACTTCACCGAGCTCGGCGCCAAAGGTCGAAAGCAGTTCCTGCGCCATCCAGCCGGCACGCAGCAGCCAATGGCACTGCGTGCAGTAGGTGATGCGGATGATGGGCAGCGGCTTCTGGCTCATATCGGACCGCGAGGCGGGTCAGGCCGCGCTGAGCTTGGCCATCGTTTCGTCGTCGACCTCGAAATTGGCGTAGACGCTCTGCACGTCGTCATCGTCCTCGAGGGTCGCGACCAGCTTCATCAGCGACTGCGCCCGCTCTTCGTCGACCGGGACATTGTTCTGCGGCTGCCAGATCGGCTTCACCGATTCCGCCTCGCCGAGCGCGGCTTCGAGCGACTTCGACACTTCGCCCATATTTTCGAAGCTGCAATAGATGGTGTGGCCTTCCTCGTCCGACTCGACGTCGTCGGCGCCCGCCTCGATCGCCGCTTCCATGACCTTGTCGGCGCTGCCGGCCGAGGCCGGGTAGTAGATCTCGCCGACGCGGTTCCACATGAAGGACACCGAGCCGGTTTCGCCGAGCGCCCCGCCGGCCTTGGTGAAGGCGGCGCGCACATTGGAGGCGGAGCGGTTGCGGTTGTCGGTCAGCGCCTCGACGATCAGCGCCACGCCGCCCGGGCCATAACCCTCGTAACGCACGGCTTCGTAGTTTTCGCCGTCGCCGGCGGAAGCCTTGTTGATGGCGCGCTGGATGTTGTCCTTCGGCATCGACACGGCCTTGGCGTTTTGCACCGCAAGGCGAAGCCTCGGGTTCATCGCCGGGTCCGGCGTGCCGGTCTTGGCGGCGACGGTGATTTCGCGCGCCAGCTTGGAAAACATTTTCGACCGCACCGCGTCCTGGCGGCCCTTGCGGTGCATGATGTTCTTAAATTGCGAATGGCCAGCCATGGCACCCCTGTCGTGTTCGGCTAGAGCATTGCGGAGCGAAATGAGATCACCTCGCCATCCGCAAATTGCTCGAATTCAAATTTTCAGAACGCCCCAGGCATGCCTGCGAAGGCACACGGCGCTCTCTGTCGGAATGGCCGGCTTATAGATAAATCGGCTCAATTCGTCCAGACGCGCCGTAACTCCGGCGCCGGAGAGGCCGCTCAGCTCTCGAGATCGGACTTCAGCCGGTCGAGAATGCTGATCGCATGGCCTGCATACTGGCTGATCCAGCGGTCGTGGATCTGCTTGATCGGCAAGGCATTGAGATGGTTCCAGCGCTCGCGCCCCTCGCGCTTCGCCACCACCAGATCGGCCTCCTCCAGCACTTTCAGATGCATCATCACCGTGCAGCGGTCCATGTCCGGGAAAGCCTCGCACAGCATGCCGGTGGTCTGCGGCCGATCCTTCAGACGATCCAGCAATTCGCGACGGCGCGGATGCGCCAAGGCCTTGAAAACATGGTCGTCTGCGGTTTGGCTTGACATGTTATCTTTCTATAACATATTGTTTTAGGCAGCAAGGAAGGAGCTGTGGATATGTCCCTTGGATTCAGGATTTCCGGACGCATCGGCAAACCGGTCGCCGAGGTCTTCGACGCCGTCGTCAACCCGGCGAAGCTCAGCGGCTACTTCACCACCATCGGCGGCGCCTCGGCTCCGCTTGTGGCGGGCACCACCGTCACTTGGTGGAAGTCCGTGCCCGTCGAGGTCGATGAAGTGGTGCCCAACGAGCGTATCGTGCTGCGCTGGGATGGCAGCGGCCCCGGCGTTGTACCGGCTTACAAGACCACGATCGAAATGAGCTTCGAAGCCTTGGATGACGGCGGCACCTTCGTCACCATTGCCGAAAGCGGATGGCGCGAGGACGAGGCCGGCCGCAAATCATCCTACGGCAATTGCGAGGGCTGGTCGCAGATGCTGTCTTGCATGAAGGCCTACGTCGAATACGGCATCAATCTGCGCGAAGGGTTCTACCCCAGCGAAATGCGCGGTGAACTGCCGACGTCGGAAAGCAAATGATCCTGCGGCGGGAGCGACAGCCGCACGCTGCCGCCCTCGTTGCCACCATCAATGCCCGCCGCCCGACCCCTGCTTCTTGCGATTCCGTGCCAGCATATTGAGGCCTTCGACCAACGCCGAAAAGCCCATGGCCGCGTAGATGTAGCCCTTGGGCACATGGTAGCCCATGCCGTCGGCGATCAGCGTCATGCCGATCATCAACAGGAAGCCCAGCGCCAGCATGACGATGGAGGGATTCCTGGCGATGAAATTGGCGAGCGGCGTCGCTGCCAGCATCATGACGCTCACCGCCACGATCACCGCGATATACATGATGGCGATCTCGTCGGTCATGCCGACGGCGGTGATGATGGAATCGATCGAGAAGACGAGGTCGAGCAGCAGGATTTGGAAGATGGCGCCGGCAAGGCTCAGCTGCAGCGTACCCACCATCGTGTCCTGATGATCCTGCGGGTCGACCGTGTGATGGATTTCCTTGGTCGCCTTCCAGACTAGGAACAGGCCGCCGGCGATCAGGATCAGGTCGCGCCAGGAAAAGCCGTGGCCGAAGGCGGTGAACACCGGCGTCGTCAGTTGCACGATGATCGAGATCGTGGCGAGCAGGATGAGGCGCATGACCAGCGCCGCCGAGATGCCCAGCCGGCGCGCGCGGGCGCGCTGCGCTTCCGGCAGCTTGTTGGTCAGGATCGAGATGAAGATCAGATTGTCGATGCCGAGCACGATCTCGAGCACCACAAGTGTCAAAAGCGCAACCCAGGCGGTCGGGTCGGAAACAAAGGCAAAGTGCGGCGCCAGGAATTCGACAAGCTGCATGGAGGTCGTCCCCTCTACGATCTAGAGCAGTTTCGTCGCCAGTTAGGCACTGACCTCGCCTATATCAATGTCAGGACCAGAAAGACGGCGCCGTTTCTTCCAGCCGCGGCCCGCGACGAAACGGCGCGATTTTTTCGGCAAGTCCGGTGCGGTCGGAAATATCGACGCCGACCCCGCACAATGTCGCCGGTCCGGTCGCCGCCTCGAAGCGGCCTTTCGGCACTTTCGACAGGAAGCGGTTGAGCGGCTCTTCCTTGTCCATGCCGAGCGAGGAATCGTAATCGCCACACATGCCGGCATCCGAAATATAGGCGGTGCCGCCATTGAGGATCTGATGGTCGGCGGTCGGCTGATGCGTATGCGTGCCCACCACCAGGCTGGCTCGGCCGTCGACGAAATGCGCGAAGCACATTTTCTCCGAGGTTGCCTCGGCATGGAAATCGACGATCGCCGCATCGGCCTGCTCGCCGAGCGGGCAGGCCGCCAGCTCGCGCTCGCCGGCCTGGAACGGGTCGTCGAGCTCGGGGTGCATGAAGACGCGCCCCATGATGTTGGCGACCAGCACGCGCGCGCCGTTCCTGGCGATGTAGACGCCCGAGCCGCGCCCCGGCGTGCCCTTGGGAAAATTGGACGGCCGCAGGAAGCGCTCCTCGCGCGGCGCGAAGATAAGCGCGTCGCGCTGGTCCCAGACATGGTTGCCCGTGGTGACGACATCCGCGCCCGCCGCGAGCGTCTCGCGAAAGATCTCCTCGGTGATGCCGAAGCCGCCGGCGGCGTTCTCGCCATTGACGATGACGAAGTCGAGCCTGAAGTCGGAAATCAGCCCTGGTAGCTGTTCCCAGACTGCCGTGCGCCCTGTTTTGCCAACCATGTCGCCGAGAAAGAGGAGTCTCATAGCCACTTCTATCCAGAGCTGTGGATGCTAGGCAAGCGGCACCGAGGTCCTTAACGCCGGCCGAAAGGGCCGCGTTGCTGATCGGCTGGCCCCGTGCCAGCGGCGACAACGCGAACGGTCGATGGCGCCATGGGCGGTGTTTTGCGTCCTCGCAGCCAGAAGAACCAGACGTAGAACAAGGTGAACCCGCCGGTGACAGCAAGCAGCAGCAGCCCGCCGCGCCAACCTTTCATCGCGGCCGTATCGAGGTTCGATGGATCGGCAGGGTCGTAGTAGAACTCTACCCTGTCGCCCTTGGCCGCCTTGTAGAGACCGATGTCCTTGTCCTTGCCGGACCATGTCATCGGCGCGTCGTTGGCGACATAGCTGACAGCGACATTGATGCCCTCCGTGGTGAGACCGTTCGCCCGCGTTTCGCTGTAGGGGCTGACATCCGTCACGGTGGCGACCGTCCGCTGCCAGGCGGCCTGGTGATGCAAGCTTGTGCCGATGATGTGCGCTCCCATCGCAAACAGCGCCGCGGCGATCAGGGCGAAAGGCATCAGCAAGTAACGTGCGAAGATAAACACCACGACCCCCGTCGGCTCGGACTATATTGCAGGAATATCACCCGACGGTTCTTTGAAACGCGTTAAGCAGGTCGTGAGAGTTTAAGCGATGTCGAAGCGCCGCAGCCCGCTTTCGGTCAGTATTTCCGGAATGATGACGTCATGGTTCTCTTCCGGCACCCGCTCGACTTCCTGGCAATCGAAGGCGATGCCGATCAGCCTTGGCGTGATGCCCTTTTCGGCCAGCCTGGCGATCGCCCGGTCATAATAGCCGGCGCCGTAGCCGATGCGGTGGCCGCGGCCGTCGAAGGCGGCGAGCGGCACCAGCATCAGCGTCGGGTCGAGCACTTCCGCCTCTTCATGCGGGCCGACCGTGCCGAAGCCCATCTCGACCATCGGCGCGCCGCGCACCAGCTCGCGGAAGACGATCGTGGTCTTGTCGAGGATCGCCGGCAGGCAAAGCCTGGCGCCCTTCTCGCGCAGCGCGAACATCAGCGGCCGCACATCGACCTCCGAGCGCATCGGCCAGAAGCCGGAGACGATCCGGCCGGGCTCGAAGTCGATTTTCTCCTTCGCCGTCTCGGCCATTTCGAGAGCGATTTCGACGCGCCAGAATTCGTCCAGCGCATCGCGGCGCGCCAGCGCTTCCTTGCGAAGCTGTTTTTTCAGGTCTTTGGAAGGTGACATGTGCGGACGCTAGAAAAGGCCGGGATTGGACGGCGTTACAGGAACGACGTTTTCTAGCGCATGTCTCCCAAAATCGGGAGAGCGACGATCCACACAACCGGTGGAGAGGTCGATCCCGGGTGCCTACAAAGTAGGTGGGCGCCGTGTGAGAAAACCCACGGGTCTTCCCAGGGACAGCTCCCTAAGGATCGATAAGGCCCCGGGGATAAGTTTCTCCTGCCGGGAAGCGCAGACCGCCGAGGGCGAATATAGGCCGGTGGGTGGCCGAGCGCCAGAGAAACGGATGGGCGTTTGAGCGTTATTTGCTTGGTCGGCTATCGCCAAGGCGGACCACTTTGGCTTCGAAGCTTGCGCGCATGCGCATGGCTCCTTACGGTCGCCGCAAAATAGCCAGGAGAAGAAATGCGTTTCGAAGGCACAGCGGCTTATGTCGCCGACAAGGATCTGATGGTCGCGGTCAACGCCGCGATCGCGCTGGAGCGGCCCTTGCTTGTCAAGGGCGAGCCCGGCACTGGCAAGACCGAGCTCGCCCGCCAGGTGGCGTCGGCGCTCGGGCTGGACTTCATCGAGTGGAACGTCAAGTCGACCACCAAGGCGCAGCAGGGCCTCTACGAATATGACGCCGTCTCGAGGCTGCGCGACAGCCAGCTCGGCGACGAGCGCTTCAACGACATCGCCAACTACATCAGGCGCGGCAAGCTGTGGGACGCCTTCGCGGCGCAAAAGAAGGTCGTGCTTTTGATCGACGAGATCGACAAGGCCGACATCGAGTTCCCCAACGACCTCCTGCAGGAGCTCGACCGGATGGAGTTCTTCGTCTACGAGACCGGCGAAACGATCCGCGCTGAATTTCGGCCGATCGTCGTCATCACCTCGAACAACGAGAAGGAACTGCCGGACGCCTTCCTGCGCCGCTGCTTCTTCCACTATATCCGCTTCCCCGACATAGACACGCTGCACCGGATCGTCGAGGTGCATTACCCCGGCATCAAACAGAATCTGGTGCGGGCGGCGCTCACCCAGTTCTACGAGGTCCGCGAGGTGCCGGGGCTGAAAAAGAAGCCCTCGACCTCCGAGGCGCTCGACTGGATCCGCCTGCTGGTCGCCGATGACATCGCACCGGAAGACCTGCGCGCCGACCCGAAGAACATGCTGCCGAAACTGCACGGTGCGCTCTTGAAGAACGAGCAGGACGTGCATCTGTTTGAGCGCTTGGCATTCATGGCCAGGCGGCAGGGTTAAGCCGGCAGCAATAGCGCTTTCCCCTTCTGTGGACCGTTGCCGGGGAACAGCTGCTGCCGCAGCTTCGGCCCAAAATGTTGGAGGAGAAAATGTCCGAAATAAAAATCCGTCCGCTCGCGCAGTCCGATCACGCCGAATGGCGCCGGCTTTGGACCGACTATCTGACTTTCTACGAGACGAAGCTCCCGGAAGAGGTCTACGCGATCACCTGGAAGCGCCTGTTCACGGATGGCGAGTTCGAGCCGAAGGGTTTCATCGCAACGCTCGACGGCAAGGCGGTCGGCCTCACCCACTACCTCTACCACCGCTCCGGCTGGTCGGAGAAAAACAACTGCTACCTGCAGGACCTGTTCGCCGACCCGCAGGTGCGCGGAAAGGGCGTGGGCGCGGCGTTGATCAAAGCGGTCCAGGACGAAGCCGGCAAGATCGGCGTCAAGAACGTCTACTGGATGACGCACGAAACCAACACCACCGCGCGCCGGCTTTACGATCATGTCGCGCGCCGCACGGGCTTCATCGAATACGATCTGCTATAAGGGACTGATGTTCATCCCCTTCTTCCTCGAACTGAAGGCCGCGCGGGTTCCCGTTTCGCTCAGGGAATATCTGTCGCTGCTGGAGGGGCTGGAAGCCGGGCTCGTCGACTATGACGTCGAGGCTTTCTACTATCTGGCCCGCTCGGCCCTGGTGAAGGACGAGCGCCATATCGACCGTTTCGACCAGGTGTTTGCGCATGTCTTCAAGGGCGTCGAGGCGCTTGGCGGTCCCGACGCCGTCGATGTCGCCAACATCCCGGAGGAATGGCTGCGCCGTTTGGCCGAAAAGCACCTGACCGACGAGGAGAAAAAACTGGTCGAGGCTTTGGGCGGCTTCGACAAGCTGATGGGAACCTTGAAGCAGCGGCTCGATGAACAGAAAGGCCGCCACCAGGGCGGCTCGAAATGGATCGGCACCGGCGGCACCTCGCCCTTCGGCGCCTATGGTTACAACCCCGAAGGCGTGCGCATCGGCCAGCACGAGAGCCGGCATCGCCGCGCGGTGAAGGTTTGGGAAAAGCGCGAATTCAGGAATTTCGACGATACCGTCGAGCTCGGCACCCGCAACATCAAGGTGGCGCTGAAGCGGTTGCGCCGCTGGGTGCGCGAGGGCGCCGAGGAGGAGTTCGACCTGCCCGGCACCATCCACGCCACCGCCGAGCACGGCTATCTCGACGTCAAGACCAGGCCCGAGCGGCGCAACGCCGTGAAGCTCCTGATGTTTTTCGATGTTGGCGGCTCGATGGACGACCACATCCGCGGCGTCGAGGAATTGTTTTCCGCCGCGCGCGCCGAGTTCCGCCAGCTCGAATATTTCTACTTCCACAACTGCCTCTACGAGCGCGTCTGGAAGGACAATCGCCGCCGACTGGCCGAGACGATCCCGACCTTCGACCTCATCCACAAATACGGGCCGGACTATAAGGTGATCGTCGTCGGCGACGCCTCGATGAGCCCTTACGAGATTGCGCATCCGGGTGGCTCGGTCGAGCATTGGAATCCGGAGGCCGGCAGCGTGTGGCTCACGCGGCTCTTGCAGCAATGGCCGAATGCGATTTGGCTCAATCCGGAAGCCGAGAAGAACTGGCGCTACACGCATTCGATCGCCATGATCGGCGAGATCTTCGGTGGTCGCATGTTCCCGCTGACATTGGCCGGGCTGGAGGCAGCGACAAGGCAGTTGTCGCGCAAGCATTAGCTCGCTTTCGCTGGCAGCGCTTGTAACAAAGGCCTATGTTTCGGCGAATACCCGTTGCAAGCAACAACGAGCCGCCAAGGCCGAGGAGATTTCATGGACACCCACGCCTATCCCGTCACCCGCACCGATGCCGAGTGGCGCGCCCGCCTGACGCCGGAGCAATATGCCGTCATGCGCAACCACGGCACCGAGCGCCCCGGCAGCTGCGCCTTGCTCTATGAGAAGCGCGCCGGCACCTTCCATTGCGTCGGCTGCGACCAGCCGCTGTTCGAATCCAAGCTCAAATTCGAGAGCGGCACCGGCTGGCCGAGCTTCAACGATCCCGTTCCGGGATCGATCGAGAACACCGTCGACCGAAGCTACGGCATGGTCCGCACCGAATGCCACTGCTCGCGCTGCGGCAGCCATCTCGGCCATGTCTTCGAGGACGGCCCGCCGCCGACCGGCCTGCGCTATTGCATCAACGGCGTGGCGCTGCGCTTCGAGCCGTCGGCCTGACGTCTCTAAAATGACTTCGCAAAGGGCGGCTTCGGCCGCCCTTTTTCGTTTAGCTCATGCCACGACCGTCGCGATCAGCCAGAGCGCCGAACCAAGCATCACCAGTTGCGCCTTGAACCCGCCGCTCATCTCCGCCGTCCGCCAGACGGCAATGGTAAGGAAGATGTTGTAGGGAACAGGGAGGAAATGCACCGCCAGCACCAGCCAGAGCGGCAGCTTCAATCCAAGCAGGACCAGCGCCAGTGCCGATGAAGCGATGCTCAAGATCGTCCCGACCAGCAGCATGTCGCGCCAGAACAGCCGTTCGAGCGGCGCTTCACCCCTCCAGCGCCTACGAAAAAAGTCCGTCATCGCCGGCGCCTATCTCCGCCCCAGGACTTCGGTCAGGGCTTCTTCGAAGCGTGAGCATTCCCTCACCAGCCAGTCGGCCATGGCCGGCCAGTTGTCCTCGGCATAGCAGTTCACATGCCAAAGTGAATTGATGCCGAGACCTTGCGCGCTCTGCTCGGGCCTGAGCTTCAGCCTGGCCTCGATCGCCGGCTGGAACGGCTTCAGGCGAGACCATGAGTCCGTTGCGCCGAACTTTTCATTGCGGCCGAAGAACACGCCGACATGGTTCTGCGCCGGCGCGACATACATCGAAAGCACCAAGGCGAAATCCGGCAGCCCACGCTGCCAGAACCAAGGCCCGCGCCTCGCCATCCTTGGCCGTTCCTCCGGATGCCGTTCGGCGAACAGCGCCCAGAAACCGCGATGGCGGAACTCCGAGGCGCGGCGGCCGCCGAAGTCGAACTCGTTCATGGCCGGCTGCCCCGCTGCCCGAGACTGTTTCGAAATTCGTTCTGGCGAGTCATATGATGGTGTTTTGAGAACCGTAAGCGTAGAGGACATTTGGGTCCGCGCGCAACGGGAGCACAGAAAACGCAATCAGACGCTCAATGCGGCGACCTGTATCTGACGAACGGGGTCAGTGCTTCTCATTCGCTGCGCGATGGACAGCGGCAAATTCCGCCAAGGTCGGAAAATGACCTCCGACCTTTGGCTGGGCAAGCGGACGCTTCGTTGCACCTTGCCCCGCCATCCCAAACCGGCGGTCAATCCAGACGCTGGCGAGCCCGATGCTCTCTGCCGGCGCATGATCGTGAAACAGACTTTGAGCCACATGGAGGACTTCGTCTTGCTGAATGCCCAGATCCTGCTTCAGCCTGTCGAACAGGAAACGAAAATTGCGCAGATCCGGCTTGTAGCTGCCAATGTCTTCCGCCGTATAGACGGCATCGAAGCTGACACCGAGCTTACGGGTCGAAGCCGCAAAACTCTGGCCGTCGACATTGGATAGTACGACCAAGCGGAAGTGCTGTTTCAGATAGGCCAGCGCCTCCCTGGAATCCGGAAAGGCAGGCCAATCGGGCACCGAGGTGCCGAAACGTTCATGCAGGTCAGCCTGCGCGGCGATTCCCCAATGTCGAGCAAGCCTCGCGTGCACCACCGCCAACAGTGTTCTGTAGTGCAAGGAAGGCGTCTCGGCTTCCTGCAGCGTCTCTATATCGCCATAGGCTTCCAACGCTTCGTCCCGGCTGATTTCGCGATTTGCGATACTCAAGAGCGGCTGAAGCGCGTTCCAGATGCCGGTTTCCCAGTCGATCAGCGTGCCATAGACGTCGAATGTCAACGCTTTGAAACGAGTGAAATCCATATCGGTGATCCTCATGCACGCAAAATTTCCGCATACGTAGCGCCGCGCGAGGCCGATATCTCTGCAAAACTATCCGGATTTTAGGCTTTTCGTCCCGTTCTTCCGAGCAGATTTCGGCGAAGTTCGGCCGGGGTTGAGTTTCGCTCTCTGCGCATTGCGCGCGTCAAGGCGCTTTGGTCGGAGTGGCCACTGAAAATCGCGATATCCGCGATGGAAAGGCGCGGATCGGCAAGCATCCGCTCAGCCGCATCGAGGCGCATCGCAACCAAATGAGCGTGCGGCGTGGTCGCGCGCCGCCTGACGAAGGCTTCATGCAGACGGGTCGGGCTCATCCCTGCCGCTTCCGCGATGTCGGCAATGCGGATTGGCTCGGCGAGTTTTCGTTCCATGAACGCCGTCGCTCTTCTGACGGCAAGCTCCGCGCGATCCGCACGATCCTTGGGAGGAGCGATGCGATCCAGCAGCAATGTGGACCAGGCGCGTCGAAGCGAGGCGGAAAGCGCCTGCGATGCCGCCAGCACCGCCATGTAGTCGATCAGGCCGTGAACCTCCCGGCCGATCCCAAAGAATGCGGGTATGTCTTCATCCGGCTCCCGGACGCCGAGGCGGGACGGCAGGTCGAGGACAACGAAAGAGTCCGTTTGTTTGGCGTAGAACGCGTGCCGGCAACCGGCGGAAACGAAAGCGCCAGTGCTGCCCGAAACCCGTCCCGAACGGTGCCCCAGCTCGATTTCGAGCGCTCCGGAAATGGGCAGGATCAGCTGGGAATAATCGTGCTGATGCCTCTCGATCTCCCCGGAGTATCTTCGGATTTCAACAACGGTCTCGTTCATCGATAAGTCCTGCGCAAGCGCGGGGTATCGCTCTCGTGATGAGAAGCCGCCGGCCTCCGGCGCGCCTCAGACCATGCCCAGAGCGGCCTTGTAGAGGTCGAGGATGGACTCCTCTTCCTGACGCTCCGCCTGGTCCTTCTTGCGCAGCCGCACGATGGTGCGGATCGCCTTGGTGTCGAAGCCGGTGCCCTTGGCTTCGGCATAGACATCCTTGATATCGTCGGAGATCGTCTTCTTCTCTTCCTCGAGCCGTTCGATGCGCTCGATGATGGTGCGCAGCTGGCCGGCGGCTACAGTCTGGCTGGTCTCGGTGATTTCGTCGGCCATTTTTCTCTCCGCGTCTTCTGGAGCCGAGGCGATTCCCGCCACGGCGAATTGGAGCGGGTTCCCTGCCCGAGCGGGCGCGGCGGGTCAAGACACTTGTCGAGCGGCTGTGGACGGCTGCTGTCAGCCGCCCATGAGGGATCACGAGCCGATCGTCATTTAAATGCGATCAACAGATCCTTCGCGTCGATCTGGTCGCCGGCCTTGACCAGCACCTCGGCGATCTCGCCGTCGCGTTCGGCGTGCAGCGCGGTTTCCATCTTCATCGCTTCGATCGACAAGAGCACATCGCCCGCCTTGACCGCCTGTCCAGGCGCGACGGCAAGCGCCGACACCACGCCGGGCATCGGCGCGCCGACATGCCCCTCATTGCCGGGCTCGGCCTTGCGGCGCGCCTTGGCGGCGGAAGCGCCATGCGCCCGGTCCGGCACCTTGATGCGGCGCGGCTGCCCGTTGAGCTCGAAGAAGACTGTGACCATGCCTTTGTCGTCGACGTCGCCGAAAGCCTGGCAGCGAACCACCAGGGTCTTGCCCTTCTCGATGTCGAGGAAGATCTCGTCTTCCGACTTCATGCCGTAGAAATAGGTCGGCGTCGGCAGCACGCTCACCGGCCCATAGGTTTCCTGCGCGGCGGCGAAATCTGTGAACACCTTCGGATACATCAGCCAGGAAGCGAACTCATACTCCGAGAGCTTGCGCTCGAGTTTCGTCTCGATGTCCTTGCGGCTGGCCTTGAGGTCGGCGGGCTTCAACAGCGAGCCGGGCCTGACCGTGATCGGCTTCTCGCCTTTCAGCGCCTTCTTCTGCAGCGCCGCCGGCCAGCCGCCGGGCGACTGGCCGAGGTCGCCGCGCAGCATCGACACGACCGAATCCGGGAAGGCGATGTCCTTGGCCGGGTTCTCGACATCGGCGACGGTGAGGTCCTGGCTGACCATCATCAGCGCCATGTCGCCGACCACCTTGGACGACGGCGTCACCTTGACGATGTCGCCGAACATCAGATTGACGTCGTGATAGGCCTGCGCAACCTCATGCCAGCGCGTCTCGAGGCCAAGCGAACGCGCCTGTTCCTTGAGGTTGGTGAACTGGCCGCCCGGCATCTCGTGCAGATAGACTTCCGAGGCCGGTCCCTTCAGATCGCTCTCGAAGGCGGCGTACTGGTTGCGCACCGCCTCCCAGTAGAAGGAGATGTGGCGGATCCATTGCGGATCGAGGCCCGGGTCGCGCTCGGTACCCTTCAGCGCCTCGACGATGGAGCCGAGACAGGGCTGCGAGGTGTTGCCTGAGAAGGAGTCCATTGCCGCGTCGATGGCATCCGCGCCGCTCTCGACCGCAGCAAGCACCGTCGCCGCCGAGAGGCCCGACGTGTCATGCGTGTGGAAATGGATCGGCAGGTCGGTCGCTTCGCGCAGCGCCTTGAAAAGTGCGCGGGCAGCACTCGGCTTGAGCAAACCCGCCATGTCCTTGACGGCGATGATGTGGGCGCCGGCCGCTTCCAGTTCCTTGGCCAGCCCGACATAATATTTGAGGTCGTATTTGGCGCGCGCCGGATCGAGGATGTCGCCGGTGTAGCATATCGCCGCTTCGACCAGCTTGCCCTCGGCGCCGACCGCGTCCATGGCGACGCGCATGTTCTCGACCCAGTTCAGGCAGTCGAAGACCCGGAACAGGTCGACGCCGCCGCTGGCTGCCTGCTTGACGAAATGCTGCACGACATTGTCGGGATAGTTGGTGTAGCCGACGCCGTTGGCGCCGCGCAAAAGCATCTGCAGCAGAAGGTTGGGCGCGGCCTCGCGCACTTTGCTCAGCCGCTCCCACGGATCCTCGGTGAGGAAGCGCATGGCGACGTCGAAGGTCGCGCCGCCCCAGCATTCCAGCGACAACAGCTGCGGCAGGGCCCGCGCATAAGTGCCGGCGATGCCGACGATGTCATAGGTGCGCATGCGCGTGGCGAGCAGCGACTGGTGGCCGTCGCGCATCGTTGTGTCGGTGACCAGCACCTGGCGCTGCTCCCGCATCCAGGCCGCGAATTTCTCCGGGCCGAGCGCATCGAGCCTCTGCTTGCTGCCGTCCGGGATATGACCGTTGAGATAGGGCACGACGGGCGCGGCCGCATTCGCCTTCGGCACCGGCCGGCCGCGGGTCTCGGGATGGCCGTTGACGCTGACATCGGCGAGATAGGTGAGCAGCTTGGTGGCGCGGTCCTGCCGCTTCACCTGCTCGAACAGTTCCGGCGTCGTGTCAATGAACTTGGTCGTGTAGGAATTGTCGGCGAAGCGCGGGTGGTTGATGATCGCTTCGAGGAAGGTGAGGTTGGTGGCCACACCCCGGATGCGGAACTCGCGCAGCGCCCGGTTCATGCGCGAGATCGCCTCGCCTGGCGTCGGCGCCCAGGCAGTCACCTTTTCGAGCAGCGGATCGTAGAAGCGGGTGATGACCGCGCCCGAATAAGCGGTGCCGCCGTCGAGCCGGATGCCGAAGCCGGCCGCCTCGCGATAGGCGGTGATGCGGCCGTAGTCCGGGATGAAATTGTGCTCCGGATCCTCGGTGGTGATGCGGCATTGCAGCGCGTGGCCGTTGAGCCTGATGTCCTTCTGCGCCGGCACGCCGGATTGCTTGGTGCCGATGGCAAAGCCGTCGAGGATGTGGATCTGCGCCTTGACGATGTCGATGCCGGTCACCTGCTCGGTGACTGTATGCTCGACCTGGATGCGCGGATTGACCTCGATGAAATAGAACTTGCCGGTGTCGGCGTCCTGCAGGAACTCGACCGTGCCGGCGCCGATATAGCTGGTCTCGCGCGCGATCTTCAGCGCATAGCCGCAAAGCTCCTGGCGCAGCTCTTCGCTGAGATAGGGCGCCGGCGCGCGCTCCACGACCTTCTGGTTGCGGCGCTGGATCGAGCAGTCGCGCTCGAACAGATGCACCGCATTGCCGTGGGTGTCGCCCAGCACCTGGACCTCGACATGGCGGGCGCGTTCGATCAGCTTTTCGAGATAGACCTCGTCCTTGCCGAAGGCGGCCTTGGCCTCGCGCTTGCCTTCCATCACCTCGCGCGCGAGGTCGGTCTCTGAACGGATAGCGCGCATGCCGCGGCCGCCGCCGCCCCATGAGGCCTTCAGCATCACCGGATAGCCGATCTGGGAGGCGAGCTTCTTGACCTCGTCCATGTCGTCCGGCAGCGGATCGGTTGCCGGCACGACCGGCACGCCGACCTCGATCGCGAGGTTGCGCGCGGCGACCTTGTTGCCCAGCCGGCGCATCGTTTCCGGCTTCGGCCCGATGAAGGTGATGCCGGCCTCGGCGCAGGCCTCGGCGAATTCCGGGCTTTCCGACAGCAGACCGTAGCCCGGATGGATGGCGTCGGCGCCCGACAGCCTAGCGACCCGGATTACCTCCTCGATCGACAGGTAGCTCTCGATCGGGCCCATGTCCTTGGCAAGATGCGGCCCGCGCCCGACCTGGTAGCTTTCATCGGCCTTGAAGCGGTGCAGCGAATATTTGTCCTCCTCCGCCCAGATCGCCACGGTTTTGAGGCCGAGCTCATTGGCCGCGCGGAACACCCGGATGGCGATTTCGGACCGGTTGGCGACGAGGATCTTCGTGATTGCCAAGGACAGGGCTCCAGCAGCGTAAAGGAGGTGAACGGCGCAATGATTAGCGTGAAAATGCTGCAGCGCAAACAAATTTGCGCGACAGCTAAAACGATTTAACTCGCTTGTTTGCGGCAGACGCGTCGTTGCCGCCCCTCCGCCGGTCCGCCGTGGGCGGCCAGAGCACGTTCCGAGCCGCCGGGCGGAACTTCCGGCGGCCGCGGCCGCGCAAACGAAAATGCCCGGCGCAAGCGCCGGGCATCCATTGCAAGTCGGCTTGAATTTGCCGGCTTATTTCTCGAAGTAGCTGTACTTGCCGTCGTCACCCTTCTTCCATTCGTAGATGACGTAGTCGGGACGGGTGATGTCGCCCTTGGAGTCGTAGCCGATCTCGCCAATAACCGTCTTCCACGGACCGCCGGACTTGATGATCTCCGCAACCTTCTGTGCATCGTCGGCCGAACCGGCCTTGGCGATAGCCTGCGAGATGATCTGCACGGCGGCATAGGAGTAGAGCGTATAGGCTTCCGGCTCGAAGCCGGCGGCGCGGAACTTCTCCACGACTTCCTTGGCGTCCGGGTTCTTGCGCGGATCCGGCGCGAAGGTGTTGAGCGTGCCGGCAACCGCGTCGCCCGCGATCGAGGCCAGTTCGTTGGAGACGATGCCATCGCCTGAGAACATCGGCGCCTTCAGGCCCTGGTCGGCCGTCTGACGGATGATCAGGCCGGCTTCGGTGTGCAGGCCACCCCAGTAGATCAGGTTGACGTTGTTTTCCTTCATCTTGGCGATGAGGGCCGAGAAGTCCTTGTCGCCGACATTGATGCCTTCATACATCACTTCCTTGATGCCGTTGGCATTGAGGTTCTTCTTGGTCTCGTCGGCAAGGCCCTGCCCGTAAGGCGTCTTGTCGTGGACGATGGCGATCTTGGCGTCCTTGAAGTTCTTGGCGATGTAGTCGCCGGCCACCTTGCCCTGCTGGTCGTCGCGACCGCAGGTGCGGAAGGTGTTCCACAGGCCGCGCTCGGTAAGCTTCGGATTGGTTGCCGACGGCGTCATGACCAGGATGCCGTTTTCGGCATAGACTTCCGAAGCCGGAATGGTCACGCCCGAATTGAAGTGGCCGTCGACGAACTTGACGCCGTCGGCGACGAACTTGTTGGCAACCGAGATGCCCTGCTTGGGATCGGAGACGTCGTCACCGATCTCGATCTTGAGCTGCTGGCCAAGGACGCCGCCCGCAGCGTTGATGTCGGCGACAGCCTGTTCCGCGCCCTTCTGCAGCTGTGCGCCGAAGGCGGCGTTCGGGCCGGTGATCGGGCCGGCGACGCCGATCAGGATGTCGGCCCACGCGCTGCCGCTGAACGCGATGAACGCGGTCAGCGCAACGGCGGACAAGAGTGATTTTTTCATTGAAACGCTCCCATTTACGGAGTGGGCGTGGATGATACTTTCATGCGATGCCCACCCTTATCGCAGAAAGCATAGAATGCCGATTTTCAGGCACTTGTCACGCCGATTCGTCCCCGAGACGGCGTAATGGTGAACGTCAACCTTTCGGCTTCCAGCTTAACAAGGAAGCTCTTTCATAGAGCCAGTTATACTGTGTGACCATTTGGTTGGTGCGCGTGTATTGATAGCCCAGGAAGCCAAGGATCATCAGCACGATGGTGTCGACGATATAGTAATGCAGTGAGAACATCGTGCCGTCGAACAGCGCGTGATGGATGAACCGGATGCCGATGCCGAGGCCGAGCATATAGAAGAACAGCTGAACGTGGCTGCTCCAGGTCTGAGCGGCGGCCTTGCCGGTCATCCACGCCGCCCAGCCGCCAAGCAGGCAGGTGACGAACAGGAACTGCCAGATCGAGGCTTCTTCGTAGATAATGCCCATGGTGAAGACTCCTCTTAGTGATGTCCGCCTTCGAGATAGGCGGCGCGCACTTCCGGATTGGCGAGCAGGTCCTTGCCGGTGCCGCTCATCGTCACATTGCCGTTGACCATGACATAGCCGCGCGTGGCGAGCTTGAGCGCGCCGAAGGCGTTCTGCTCGACCAGGAACACGGTCAACCCTTGCGACTTGTTCAATTCGCGGATGGCGTCGAAGATCTGCTTGACGATCAGCGGTGCGAGACCCAGCGACGGCTCGTCGAGCAATAGAAGCTTCGGCCGCGCCATCAGCGCGCGGCCGATCGACAGCATCTGCTGTTCGCCGCCCGATAGCGTGCCGCCGCGCTGGCCGATGCGTTCCTTCAGTCGCGGGAACAGTGCGAACACCTTCTCGACGTCCTCGTCGTAATGCTTGAGGTTGTCGAGGCTGGCGCCCATCTGGAGGTTTTCCATCACCGTCATGCGCGGGAAGATGCGGCGTCCTTCCGGCGACTGGGCAACGCGCAGGCGGGCGATCTCATGCGTCGGCATCTGGGTGATGTCGGTGCCGGCGAAGGTGATGGTGCCCGCGCTAGCGCGCGGAGCTCCAAAAATGGTCATCATCAATGTCGACTTGCCGGCGCCGTTGGCGCCGATCAGCGCCACGATCTCACCCTGGTTGACCTGCACGTTGACGCCATTGAGCGCCCGGATGTTGCCGTAATAGGTCTCGACGCCCTTGATATCGAGCAGCGTTGTGCCGGCCATTATTTATCCCCTCCGCGCTTGCCCGATGCGGGCTTGGCCGCTGCTTGAGTGCCTTTCGAAGCGCTGTCGGCTTTTGCGGCCGGCTTCTTCGGCGCCGCTTTCGCAGCGCTGGATTTCGCGGCCGGCTTGGCTGCCGGTTGGCGGTTGCTGGCGATTGACGCGGCGCGCGCGTCGACCTGCGCCGCTTTCGAAGCGCCCTTCGACACCGTGACCCGTTCGCCCTCGTCAGCGTGTTCGACGGAGTCGGAAACCGGCCCCGCCATCATCGAAGCGGAATTGCCAGGGCCATGCGCGGAGTCGGGGCCCGTATCGAGCTGCTCGATGACATCCTCGTCGCCGACTTCGACGAGCACTTCCTGCACTTCCTCGTCGTCGACGCCGAGATAGGCGGCGATGACGCGCGGGTCGGTGCGGACCGTCTGCGGACTGCCGTCGGAGATCTTGCGGCCATATTCGAGCACGACGACATGATCGGAGATCTGCATGACCACCGACATGTCGTGCTCGATCAGCAGGATCGACGTGCTGTTCTTGATGTCCATCAAGAGTTCGTTGAGCGCCGCCGACTCTCTCGGATTGAGACCGGCCGCCGGCTCGTCGAGGCACAGAAGCTCGGGACCCGTGCACATGGCGCGCGCGATCTCCAGCCGTCGCTGCGCGCCGTAGGGCAGGTCGCCCGCCGGGTCGTCGGCGCGGTCGACGAGACCGGCCTTTTCCAGCCAATGCCTGGCCAGCTCGATCGATTCGGCCGAGGCCTGGCGATAGCTCGGAAAGCCGAACAGGCCAAGGAAGGTGTAGCCCGAGGCCTTCATCAGCTTGTTGTGCTGGGCCACCAGCAGGTTTTCGAGGAGCGTCATGCCCGAGAACAGGCGGATGTTCTGGAAGGTGCGAGCGACGTTGGCGCGTGCCGGGATCTCGTGATTGGGCAGGCGCTCCAAGAGGTAGGTCGAGCCATCACGTTTGTTGAGCGTGATCATGCCCTCGGTAGGCTTGTAGAAGCCGGTGATGCAGTTGAACACCGTTGTCTTGCCGGCGCCGTTCGGGCCGATCAGCGCGGTGATCTCGCCGCGCCTGGCCTGGAACGACAGGTCGCCGATGGCGACCAGGCCGCCGAACTTCATCGACAGATGCTCGACCTGCAGGATGAAGTCGCTCGAAGAAGGGGTCGCGTTCATCAGCCGTGGCCCTCCTTGGTGAAGGACCCTGAGACCGCTCTTCGCTCCTTGAGAAAGGCTGTCGGCTCTCGACTGCCGACGAAGCCGCGCGGCTTCCACAGCATGACGATGACCATGGCCATGCCGAACAAAAGCATGCGGTAAAGCTCCGGCGTGAAGTCGGGGCCGAACACGACCTTGAGGAAGCCGAGCTCGCGCAGGATCTCGGTGCCGCCGATCATCACCAGTGCCGCTACCGCGATGCCGCCCAGCGAACCCATACCGCCGAGCACGACGATGGCGAGGATGATCGCCGATTCCAGGAAGACGAAGGATTCAGGACTGACGAAGCCTTGCCGGGCGGCAAAGAACGAGCCGGCAAAGCCGCCGAACATGGCGCCGGTGGCAAAGGCCGTCAGCTTTGTGGTGGTGGTGTTGATGCCGAGCGAGCGGCAGGCGATTTCATCCTCGCGCAGCGCCTCCCAAGCGCGGCCCACCGGCAGGCGGCGAAGCCTGATGGTGACGAAGGCGGTGAGGAAGCAAAGCGCCAGGATCAGATAATAGAGGAAGATCTTGTAGTAGGCGCCCGACTGGGCGATGTGCAGCACCTTTGCGATGTAATTCGGGTCAGACACGTTGAACGACATCAGCCCGAAGAATGAGACTTTCGGAATGCCGGAAATGCCGGCCGAGCCGTTGGTCACTTCGCGCCAGTTGATGATCACCAGCCTTATGATCTCCCCGAACGCCAAAGTCACGATCGCCAGATAGTCGCCGCGCAACCTGAGCACCGGGAAACCGAGCATGACGCCCCAGAAGGCGGCCATGCAGCCGGCGGCCGGCAGCAGGATCCAGAATGACAGCCCGAAATGCGTGCCGAGCAGCGCATAGGCATAGGCGCCGACGGCATAGAAGGCGACGTAGCCGAGATCGAGCAGGCCGGCGAGGCCGACAACAATGTTCAAGCCCCAGGCCAGCATCACATAGATCAGGATCTGGATGCCGAAATTGTCGACCCATTTAAGCGAACCCTGGAAGCCGAAAGCGAGCACCATCGCGATCGGATAAAGCAGCAACACGACGATGCCGATCTTGTTGAAGTTCCGGCGCACGAAACCAGGTTCCGCCACGACCGCGGGCGCCTTGGCCTTTTCGGCCTTGGCCCGCTCCATCGCCGGCTGCGCGTAGCCGACATAGAGGAAGCGGCCGACGGCGGTGGCGATAACCACCAGGGCAAGCAGCAGCCAGCGCTGCACCAGGATCAGTTCGTTGCTGATGTTCTGGTCGGTCCTGAGGCCGATAAACAGAACGAACAGGCCAAGCGCGATGGCGCCAGCATAGAGCCCTTCGCGAAAAGCGCGCTGGGTGGGAGGGGCGACGACGTCGCGCTCCGGGGACACGGTAGCGGCCATGAGGATCAGACCTTTTCGACTTCAGGCCGGCCCAGGATGCCGGAGGGCAGGAAGATGAGCACGATCGCCAGGATCGAGAAGGCGGCGACGTCCTTGTAGTCGATCGAGAAATAGGCCGACCACATGCTCTCGATGAAGCCGATCAACAGCCCGCCGAGCACCGCGCCGGGCAGCGAGCCGATGCCGCCGAGCACGGCCGCCGTAAAGGCTTTCACGCCCGGCACGAAGCCGTCCGAGAACACCACGACGCCGTAATACATCAGGAACAGCGTGCCGGCGACGGCGGCAAGGGCCGCGCCCATGATGAAGGTGATGGAGATGGTACGGTCGACATCGATGCCGAGCAGCGCCGCCATTTTGCGATCCTGTTCGCAGGCGCGCTGCGCCCGGCCGAGCGCCGTTCTGTTGACGAGGTACCAGAAGATCGCCAGCAGCACCGCCGTGACGATCACGATGATGATCTGCTTCAGCGAGATGCTGATGCCGTCGATCGTGTAAACCTGGCTGACCAGCGGCGGGATCGGCTTGTTGCGCGGACCCTGGGTGACCTGCACGAAGTTGGACAGCGCGATCGACATGCCGATGGCGGTGATCAGCGGCGCCAGTCGGAATGAACCACGCAGCGGCCGGTAGGCCACCTTCTCGATCGTCCAGTTGTAGAGGCTGGTCAGAAGCATCGCCACGATCATCATGATCAGAAGCGCCACCACGATCGGCACCGAATAGAACAGCGCGCCGAGGATCAGAAAGACGATGAGGGCGGTGAAGGCGCCGACCATGAAAATGTCGCCATGGGCGAAATTGATCATGCCGATGATGCCGTAGACCATCGTATAGCCGATCGCGATCAGCCCATAGATAGATCCCAGCGTCAGCCCATTGATAAGCTGCTGGACGAAGTACTGCATATTTATGCGGCTCCCCTGGAATGTCGCCCGTTTCCGGATCGCACTCCTTTTCGTATTTCCCCTAGTCGTAAAGTTTCGAGCCCGGATTGCAACGTGATTTTTCAACCGCTCTGCGTGGTTTGGAAGCACGCCGTCCGATTGCCCGTTTTTTCGCACCCGACCCCTGGACTATCGCGGACCCTAGCATTGGCACAACGCAATGTCTTTGACGATTCAACCCTATGATGGGCCTCCCGTCGAAGAAATCAGCGTCAAAATAAGTTGAAGAGAAGAATCCTTGCACCAGCCGAAGCGTCCGGTTTCCCACAACCACACCTTCCGCTAGGTCAGGATTCCGTCATCTGTGACGGGCATGTGACGGTGCGGCGCCCTTCGGCCGAGGGCGCCGCGCCGCAACGGAAAGACCTTGAAGCGAAGTGTCAGTAAGCAGAGCCCCCTTCTCCATTGAGACTGTGCTTCTCGGTGCCTTTGAGCGGCGGATTGAAGACACTCACCAGCACCATGTCGCCGGCGCTGTCGGCGCGCAGGAAATGGTCGTCATGGGCATCGAGCACGTAGACCGTGCCCGGCACGACACGATGGACGGTGCCGGCCATGTCCTCGACCTCGCCGCTGCCGGAGATGCAGTAGCAGGCCTCCAGGTGCCGCCGGTACTGCAGTCGCGATTCGCTGCCGGCGCGCACCACCGTGTGACATATGGTGAAGCCCATGCCGTCTTGGCTCGTCAGCAGCCGATGGCTGGTGCCGTTGCCCCAATCGACAAAGAAGTCAGTTTTTTCTACATCTGCCAATTGTCTGGTGAACATTGTTATCTTTCCACGAAATCAGGTTTGAGAAGCGGCGGCGCGCATCGAATTCGGCGGCAGGCATCGACTTTTTGGTCTCGCCCAGTTAGATTTTGTGCCGCCGCCCCAGATCAATGACTCAAGTCGAATCGTGCTTCAAATGACGGATTTTGGCCTTTTCTGTTAGAGAATTTTACAGATGGACTATCTGCCTCTGAATGCGATCAGGGCCTTTGAGGCGACCGCTCGCCATCTCAGTTTCTCCGCGGCCGGCGAGGAACTGCATGTCACCCACCCTGCCATCAGCCACCAGATCAGACGCTTGGAGGAATGGCTGGGCGTCGCATTGTTTCATCGCGACGCCCGCAAGGTGCGCCTGACGGAGGCCGGACTGATCCTGCAGGCGTCCGCCAGCGCGGCGCTGACGGAGCTGGGCGCGACCTGCCGCCGCATTCGCAGAAACGCCGCCCAGGCATCGCTGTCGGTGGGTTGCATTCCCTCCATCGCCAGCCGCTGGCTGGTGCCGCGCCTGTCGGATTTCACGGCGCGCCATCCCGAGATCGCGATCCGTGTAGCCTACGCCAAGGCCGAAGACCGGCTCGAAGACGACAACGACATCCTAATCACGCTCGGCGCCGATCCCTCGCCGCATGTCACGAGCCTCAAGCTGTTTTCCCGCATAAGCCGGCCTGCCTGTAGTCCGCACTACCTCGCGCGCAAGGGGCCGCTGGAAACGGCGGCGGCCATCGCGGCGGCGGACCTGTTGCACGACGAGACGCGCCAGGGCTGGCAGGAATGGTTTTCCAAGGCCAGGGTCGAAGAGCGCGATGTCGGCAGCGGCCCGGTTTTTGCCGATTTCAACATACTGGCGACGGCGGTCATTGCCGGCCACGGCGTGGCGTTGTGCCCGGTCGAGGTTTTTCGCGAAGAGCTCAGGCGCGGCGACCTCGTCGTCCTCTCCGATATTTCGACCGACGACGACAAGGGTTATTTCCTGACGATGTCGGCGCAACCCTCGTCTGCCGAGTCCAAGTTCGCCGAATGGTTCCGCGATCAGGTTTCGGTCAAAACCGAGGCCTGACCGCGAGGCGGCCGGATATTCCGGCTGACGATCACGTCACGATAAAGCCGTGCGCGAACGGATCGCGGTCGTCGATGAAGATGGTGTTGAGCCCGGTCATCCGTGCCCAGCCGCCGATCGAGGGAATGATCGCCGGCTTGCCGGCAACGGAAATCTCTTTTTCGACCCTGCCCTTGAACAGCGAGCCGATGATCGATTCGTGGATAAAACTGTCACCTTCCTTGAGCTTGCCCTTGGCATGAAGCTGCGCCATCCGCGCCGAGGTGCCGGTGCCGCAGGGCGAGCGATCGATCGCCTTGTCGCCGTAGAACACCGCGTTGCGCGCATCGGCCTCCGCGTTCCTCGGCTTGCCCGTCCACAGCATGTGCGAGAGCCGGTTGATGCCGGGATTCGCCGGATGCACGAAGGAATATTTCTCGTTGAGGCGCTGCCGCACGACGGGGCTCCAGGCGATGAGGTCGCCGGCCGTGTAATCGGCCATGTCCCGGTAGTTCTTCTGCGGTTCGACGATGGCATAGAAATTGCCGCCATAGGCGACGTCGACGCTGATCTCGCCGAGCACCGGGCATTCGACGGTCAGGCCTTCGGCATAGAGGAAGGAGGGCACGTTGGTGATGCGCACCTCCTCGACATATTCGCCGACCTGTCTGTATTCGGCGATGACGAGGCCGGCCGGTGTGTCGAGCCTGAGCACGCCCGGCGTCTTCGGCTTCACCAGCCCATGCTCGATGGCAAAAGTGACCGTGCCGATCGTGCCGTGGCCGCACATCGGCAGGCAGCCCGACGTCTCGATGAACAGGATGGCGATGTCGCAGTCCTCGCGTGTCGGCGGATAGAGGATCGAGCCCGACATCACGTCATGGCCGCGCGGCTCGAACATCAGCCCGGTGCGGATCCAGTCATATTCGGCCAAAAAATGCGCCCGCCGCTCCATCATAGTCGAGCCCTCGAGCAACGGCCCGCCGCCGGCGACAAGACGCACCGGATTGCCGCAGGTGTGGCCGTCGATGCAGAAGAAGGATTTCTTGGCCATTGTTGCTCTCTTGCTATCAGAACCGCTGCGGGCGGAAAGGGATGAGATCGAGCGGCGGAGTCTGCCCGAGAACGAGATCGCGGATCAAGCTGCCGGTCGCCGCCGACTGGGTCAGGCCGAGATGGCCGTGGCCGAAGGCATAATAGACGTTCGGCGCGCGCGCCGCGCCGATCACCGGCAGCGAGTCCGGCAGCGACGGGCGGTAACCCATCCACTCGCGGCCGCCCGACGGATCGAGCCCGGGGAGGAAACGTTTTGCTTTCTCCAGCATCGCTTTGGAACGGGCGAAATTGGGCGGCCGCTCGATACCGCCGAGCTCGACGGCGCCGCCGACGCGCAGGCCTGTTTGCAGCGGCGTGATGACGAAGCCGTGTCCGGAAAAGATCAGCTGCCGCTTCACATCGAAGGCCGACGCCGGCAGCGTCGTGTTGTAGCCGCGCTCGGTTTCGAGCGGGATGCGGTCGCCGAGATTCTTTGCCAGGAGATGCGACCAGGCGCCGCCGGCAATCACAAGCTTGCTTGCCTTTCGCCTGGTGCCGTCTGCCAGCACGATCGTGGCGCCGTTCGCACCTGCCTCTACGCGTTCGACCCGCGCATGCTCGAAACCGGCACCAAGCTTTTCGGCATAGGCCCATACCGCCTTGCCGAGCAGCTTCGGATCGGCGACCGTCTTCCAGCCCGGCACGAAGGTGCCCTTGACGAAGCGCGGCGAAAGACCTGGCTGGAGCGCGGCCATCTCTTCGCCTTCGACATGGCGGAAGCCGATGCCGAAACGCTGGCGCTCGGCCCAGCCGGGCAGCGAGGCGCGGAACTCCGCCTCGCTCTCATAGAATTCCAGCGAGCCGTCCTCGCGCAGCATCGGCCGCGTGCCGGAGCGGTCGAGCAGGCGCATCCATTCGGCTTCGGCGAGCTTCATCATGCCGGCCTGCGTAGCGAGGCTCGCCTGGTAGTGCTTCGGCGCACCGGCCCGCCAGAAACGGATCAGCCAGGGCAGGAGTTTGGGCAGATAGGCCGGCGGAATGGCCAACGGCCCGAGCGGATCGGCGAGCCATTTCGGCAATTGCCGGATCATCCCCTTATGCGCCAGCGGCAGCACGTCGGAGAAGGCGAAGGCGGCGGCATTGCCGGAGCTCGTCTCCTCACAGATGCCGGTACGGTCGAAGACGGTGACGCTGCGCCCCGCCTCGGACAGGAGGGCCGCGGCGCAGATGCCGATGATGCCGCCACCGATAATGGCGATGTCTTCTCCCTCTCCCCGTTCACGGCGAGAAGGGGCCCGAAGGGCGGATGAGGGGCGGCGCCCGTCCTCGGAATTTTCGTGCACGTGAAGGCTGTCCCTTATTCGGCCGCCACCAGGCTGTCC
Source organism: Mesorhizobium sp. M2E.F.Ca.ET.209.01.1.1 (assembly GCF_004010375.2). Classification (NCBI taxonomy): domain Bacteria; kingdom Pseudomonadati; phylum Pseudomonadota; class Alphaproteobacteria; order Hyphomicrobiales; family Phyllobacteriaceae; genus Mesorhizobium; species Mesorhizobium sp. M2E.F.Ca.ET.209.01.1.1. The sequence goes on from NZ_SADP02000008.1 coordinate 83,204, forward strand.
GTCGATCGAGGAGACGTCTGGAGCGACGGCAGCGTCGGCCGCACCGCCAGCGCATCCAGCACGACCTTCTCGACCGCCTTGCGGCGTTCACCCGACAGCGGCTGGCGCGGCATGCGCACGCGGTCATTGGTACCAATCGCCAGCACTTCGGCAAGCTTGATGTTTTGGACCAGATAGGTCGAGACATCGAGGTCGAGCAAGGGCCGGAACCAGCGGTAGATCGCCAGCGCTTCTTCGCGACGGCCCTCTCTCATCAGCTGGTAGATCGCGACGGTCTCGCGCGGGAAAGCGGTGACCAGGCCGGCGACCCAGCCGATGGCGCCCACCGACAGCGCCTCGAAGGCGAGATTGTCGACGCCGGTGAAGAGGCCATAGCGGTCGCCGAGCCGGTTGATGATCTCGGTCGAGCGGCGGATGTCGTCGGAGGATTCCTTGATGGCGACGAAGCGCTTGTCCGACGCCAGCTCCTCCATCAGGTCGACGGTGACGTCGACGCGATAGGCGAGCCGGTTGGAGTAGATCATCACCGGCAGGTCGCCCGCCTCGGCCACCGCGCGAAGGGCGGCGACCGTCTCTTGCCGGTCGGTGTGGTAGATCGGGCTCGGCACCACCATCAGGCCATCGGCGCCTTCCCTGGCGGCGCGGCGCGCGATGCTCGCCGCCTCGCGGGTGCCGGGCTCGTTGACGGTCAAAAGCACCGGCTTCTTGCCAGCCACTTTCCGCGCCGTCTTCAGCACCTCTATCTTCTCGTCAGGCGACAACATGGGGCCTTCGCCCAGCGAACCGCAGACGATGATGCCGTCGCAGCCGGCGTCCATCTGCAGCCCGTAGCAGCGCTCCATCTCGGCATGGTCGAGGCCGTCGGCGGCGGTGAATTTGGTCGTGACGGCTGGGAAAACTCCGGTCCACATGATCTGTTTCTCCTCTGATATATCAGTCGTATATCTATTAAGAATTGGCGTGTCAACGCTGAATCCGTTATGATATACGAAAAATATATCAGGAGCCTGCCATTGATCTCCCCACTGATATCCGTTGACACGAACGCTGCCTTCGAGCCGGCCGCGACCAAGGCCTATCGCGCGCTGGAGCACATGATCGTCACGCTCGAGCTGGCGCCGTCGAGCTTCGTCACGGAAGGTGCGCTGATCGAGCGGCTGGGCCTCGGACGCACCCCCGTGCGCGAGGCGATCCAGCGGCTGGCCTGGGAAGGGCTTCTTGACATAAGGCCCCGCGCCGGCATCGCGGTCGCGCCGCTTCACGCCGGCGACTGGCTGCGGGTGCTGGATGCGCGGCGCGGCATCGAGGTCGTGCTCGCCCGCTCGGCCGCCCGCTTCGTCACACGCGAGGCCGCAGACCTGTTTCACGAGGCGGCTCTGGCGATGCAGAAGGCGGTGATCTCGGGCAACGTGCTTGCCTTCATCCAGGCCGACAAGGCGCTCGACGAAGCGCTGGCCATCGCCGCCGACAACCCCTTCGCTGCGCGTGTGGCCGCCCCCTTGCAGAGCCACAGCCGCCGCTTCTGGTTCCGCTACAAGGCCGACACCGGCCTCGCCGAATCGGCCGAGCACCATGTCGCGCTGATCCGCTCGATCCTCGACGGCGACGAGGAAGGCGCCGCCAAGGACGCCAAGAAACTGATGGCGCTGCTGCGCTCCCACGCCGAGGTGGCCGCCACGCGTTGAGCAGGGCAGTACCTGCTCGAGGTCAGCCGCCCGGCTGCCCGACCGCGGTCGCCAGCGTATCCTCCCACCCCTCGCCGGCGGCCAGGATGCAGCTCTGGCCTTTGACGTCGGTCATCAGGATGGTCCAGGTTCCGCTTGCCGAGACGAACACCTCGAAGATGGCGGCTTGGCCGGCCACGCCATAGCCCAGCCGCTTCTCCTCGAATGCTTCCGCCAGCCTCGCGACCAGATAGTCATGGTGGCCGCAGATGACTTGCGCCCGCACCGGAACAGCCGGCAGCGCCATCAGGGCGCCAACGGCTGCAAGCTTGACCCATCGAAACGAAAATTCGCGTGCCATGGGGCACCTCCTTCGCCTTCGCATTCCGGCAAGGGAGGCACATACGGCCGCCTCAGTGTGCCGGAAGGCTCCAGGCCGGATTCGACGTCTTCATCACGTCACTCCTTCTGGTTTCCGGTCTGTCCTGGGGAGATCATCACTCCCTGGATTCGATATGGTGAAGCTCCGCTTCGTAAACAAGGCGCTCCATGAAGCGCTGGCCATCACCGCCGACAGACCCTTCGTGTCAACGCGGCCGAGTCGCGGAGGCGATCGGTCAGCCGTCGGCAGGCTCCTTCCGAGCCGCCCACTTCAACAGGGCATCGAGAGCCGGGCACAGCGCCTGACCCCAGTCGGTCAGACAGTATTCGACCTTCGGCGGCACCTGGTGATGGACGATGCGGCGGACGATGCCGTCGGCTTCCATCTGCCTGAGTTGCTGGATCAGCATCTTTTGCGAGATCGCGGGAATGGCCCGCTCGAGGTCGGAGAAGCGCAGCACCTTGCCGCCGAACAGATGAAACAGGATCACCAGATTCCACCGACCTTCAAGAATGCGCAGCACGTTCTCGACGCCGATCGCCGCGGATGAAGGCGTCAGAGCCTCAGGCTTACTTTCGGGTAAGTACCTTACTTTTTCGTCGGTTCTTGCCATTTCCACAGCATACCTCATCTTAGCGGCCGACAACAGCCGCCCCCCTCCCACGGACGGCCGCATCCAATCGGAGACAAACCGTGACTGTGACCCTTCCTCCGCCGCTGGCAGATTACTTCGTCGCTAGCAACCGCCACGACATCGGCGCGATGCTCGCGCCTTTCACGCTGGACGCCATCGTCAAGGACGAAGGCGAGACCCATCGCGGAACCGAAGCGATCCGTCTTTGGATGCAAAGCACGACCGACAAATATCACGCGAAAGTCGAGGTGAAGGAGGCCAGTGTCACAGCCAACGCATGGCGGATCGCCGGTATCGTCTCCGGAGATTTCCCCGGCAGTCCGATAACGCTCCACTACAATTTCACGCTGGGCGGCGACCGGATCGCGAAACTGGAGATTGGCCTATGACCATCCGGCAGACACTCGCCACCGATGACCTCCGGGGCAAGCGCGTGCTGGTGACCGGCGGCACCAAGGGCGCAGGCGAAGCTATCGTTCGCCGGCTTGCCGCGGCAGGTGCAAGGGTCGCGACGACCGCCCGTTCGCCGGACGCCGGATCACCGGCGGAACTCTTCGTGCAAGCTGACGTCGCCACTCTCGACGGCGCGGCAAAGGTCGCCGCCGCCACTATCGACGGACTTGGCGGCATCGACATCGTCATTCACAGCGTCGGCGGTTCGAAAAGCCCGGGCGGCGGATTTGCGGCGCTGTCCGACCGGATCTGGCAGGATGAACTCAACCTCAATCTGCTTGCGGCGGTGAGGCTCGACCGATTGCTTGTTCCCGAGATGATCACGCAGGGATCGGGCGCGATCGTTCACATTTCGTCGATCCAGCGCCGCCTGCCCTTGCACGAATCCACCATCGCCTATGCGGCGGCAAAGGCTGCGCTCTCGACCTACAGCAAGGCACTATCCAAGGAACTCGGGCCCAAAGGCATCCGCGTCAACGCCGTAGCGCCAGGCTGGATTCACACCACCGCATCGGAAGCCATGGTCAAGCGGCTGGCCGCCCATGCAGGATCCGACGAGGAAACAGCGCGTCAGGGCATCATGGATGCGCTGGGCGGCATCCCGATCGGACGGCCGGCCTGGCCGCAAGAGGTCGCGGAACTGGTAGCTTTCCTGGCTTCAGATCGCGCATCGGCGATCCATGGCGCCGAATACGTCATCGACGGCGGCACGATCCCGACGGTCTGAACGGCGTCTTGCCATCAGACCTCGCTGCGGGGGAGCCTTCGCTAGGTCCCCGGCAGCGACGCGGTGATCGTCGGGCTGTCCCATCCCTCGCCGACGGAGAGCACGCAGCTCTGGCCCTTGGTATCGGAGGCGAGCACAGTCCAACTGCCCTGATCCGAGACGAAGATCTCAAGCACGACGTTCGGATTGATCAGCCCGCGCCCGGCCTCGGTTTCGTGGAACTTGTCGCCCAGCGCCTTGATGATGTCGGCGCGCGCCGCGCATTGCGCCGCCGCGCTTGCCGGGGCGGCTCCAAGGGTGATCGCCGCCGTCGCTAACATTGCCGCCACAACAAATCGTGTCACCTGACACCTCCTCGCGCCAGACGAGAACCCCGGCTGCCACCGGCGCTGTTTGATTGCCTGCACGCATGGCAGGAATACAGGCTAAGACGGATACCGGTCTGTTGGTTCCATCACACGGCGATGGAATTTTAGGAGGTGCGGATGCTCTGTGGACGCGCTGTGCCGCAGATCATGTATCCGAGTAGAGCCGCCAACCCTTGAAAGCGGCGGTCCGATCGCCACATCCCGAACGCGGATCACTCCAAAAAAGAAGCGCGGTTTGCACCGCGCTTCCTCAATCTCAACTTAGACGACCGTCCGGCTAGTTCATCGTCGGGATGACGAATTCCGCGCTGTCCTTGATGCCTGCCCGCGCGCCCACAGCCGAAGGCGAGAACGCGCAAACAGGGAAACGTCCGGCTAGTTCATCGTCGGGATGACGAACTCGGCGCCGTCCTTGATGCCGGACGGCCAGCGCGAGGTAACCGTCTTGGTCTTGGTGTAGAAGCGGAACGCGTCCGGGCCGTGCTGGTTGAGGTCGCCGAAGGACGACGCCTTCCAGCCGCCGAACGTGTAGTAGGCGATCGGAACCGGGATCGGCACGTTGACGCCGACCATGCCGACCTGGACTCTGGATGCAAAGTCACGCGCAGCATCGCCGTCGCGGGTGAAGATGGCGACGCCGTTGCCCATCTCGTGGTCGTTGGCGAGCTTGATGGCATCCTCGTAGCGCGGCGCGCGCACCACCGAGAGCACCGGCCCGAAGATTTCTTCCTTGTAGATGCGCATGTCGGCAGTGACATTGTCGAACAGGCAGCCGCCCATATAGTAGCCGTTCTCATAGCCCTGCATCTTGAAGCCGCGGCCGTCGACAACGAGCTTGGCGCCTTCCTTGACGCCGATATCGACATAACCCTTCACGCGCTCCAGCGCCTGTGCCGTCACCAGCGGGCCGAAATCGGCGGAAGAATCCGTCGACGGACCAACCTTCAGGCTTTCCACGCGAGGCACCAGCTTTTCCATCAGCCGGTTGGCAGTGTCATTGCCGACCGGGACCGCCACCGAGATCGCCATGCAGCGCTCGCCGGCCGAGCCGTAGCCAGCGCCGATCAGCGCATCGACCGTCTGGTCCATGTCGGCGTCGGGCATGATGATCATGTGGTTCTTGGCGCCGCCGAAGCACTGCACGCGCTTGCCCGAGGCGGTGCCGCGCGAATAGATGTAGTGGGCGATCGGCGTCGAGCCGACGAAGCCGATGGCCTTGATGTCCGGATCGTCGAGCATGGCGTCGACCACTTCCTTGTCGCCGTTGACGACGTTGAGGATGCCCTCGGGCAGGCCGGCCTCGATGAAGAGCTCGGCGATACGCAGCGGCACGCCCGGGTCGCGCTCGGACGGCTTCAGGATGAAGGCGTTGCCGCAGGCGATGGCCGGGGCGATCTTCCACAGCGGGATCATGGCCGGGAAGTTGAACGGGGTGATGCCGGCGACGACGCCGAGCGGCTGGCGCATCGAATAGACGTCGATGCCGGGGCCTGCGCCGTCGGTGAACTCGCCCTTCATCATATGTGGCGCGCCGATGCAGACCTCGACCACTTCGAGGCCGCGCTGGATGTCGCCCTTGGCATCGGCGATGGTCTTGCCATGCTCGCGCGCCAGGATGTCGGCCAGTTCGTCATAGTCGCGCTGGGCCAGTTCGAGAAACTTCATCAGCACGCGCACGCGGCGCTGCGGGTTGGTGGCGGCCCATTTCGGCTGCGCCGCCTTGGCGTTCTCGACCGCGGCGCGCAGTTCCGCCTGCGAGGCGAGCGCCACCGTGCCGCGCACGGAGCCGTCCATCGGCTGCATCACATCCTGCTTGCGGCCGCTGGTGCCGGCGACACGCTTGCCGCCGATGAAATGACCGTATTCGATCATCGTTTCTCTCCCTTGTTTGGTAATGGCGCATTGTCCGCCTTTGCGGCGGCGATGGCAACGCGAGGAAGATCGCAACCGTTGTGCGGAAAATAGACAGCGACGGCGGAGTGTGCATTAATTGTCGCAAATGTCTCGTTTCGGTTGGGATACACAAAGGATTAGAGGCTTGCGTTCCTTCACACCCCCCTCTGTCCTGCCGGACATCTCCCCCGCAAGGGGGGAGATCAGCCGCCACGTCCACTTTCGCCAATTACCAACGCTTGAGGAGAGGCGCCGTCAACGAAGCTGCCAATCTCCCCCCTTGCGGGGGAGATGGCCGGCAGGCCAGAGGGGGGTTGGCGGGAACGCGGCACTGGCGAGTAAGACGGACCACCCTCATGAACTGGGATGACGTCCGCATCTTCCTCGCCGTGGCGCGCGCCGGCCAGATCCTGGGTGCCGCCAAACGTCTGGGGCTCAACCACGCTACCGTTTCGCGCCGCATCGCCGCGCTCGAGGAGGCGTTGCGCACAAAGCTCTTCCGCCGCCTGACCACCGGCAGCGAGCTGACGCCGGCTGGCGAGCGCTTCCTCGACATAGCCGAGCGCATGGAAGGCGACATGATCGCCGCGCGTTCGACCATTGCCGGCGAAGGCGACGACGTGTCCGGCACGGTGCGCATCGGCGCGCCCGACGGCTTCGGCGTCGCTTTCCTGGCAAAGCGGTTGGGCGAACTGACCGCTTTGCACCGCGAGCTCACCATACAGCTGGTGCCGGTGCCGCGCTCCTTCTCGCTGTCGCGCCGCGAGGCCGATATCGCGATCACCGTCGAGCGGCCGACCGAAGGTCGGCTGGTGGCGGGCAAGCTGGTCGACTACACGCTGGGGCTGTTCGCGTCGCGCGCCTATGCCGAGGCCAACGGCCTGCCCCAAACGCCAGCGGAACTCGCCCGGCATACGCTGATCGGCTACGTGCCGGACCTCATCGTCAGCCCCTCGCTCGACTATGCCGCCGAGTTCAGCCCCGAATGGCGCACCAGCTTCGCCATCTCCTCGGCGCTCGGCCAGGCCGAAGCGGTGCGTTCCGGCGCCGGCATCGGCATCCTGCACACTTTCGTCGCCCGTTCGATGCCGGAGCTGGTGCCCGTCGACATCGTCGCGCCGATCCGCCGCGCCTACTGGCTGGTCTATCATGAATCGGTGCGGCCGCTGCGCCGAGTCCAGCTCGTCGCCAATTTCATCACCAAGGCGGTGGAGCGGGAGAAGGGCTTGTTCGTTTAATCCGCGTCGAGCACGAACGAGCTCACGATCTTGTCGGCCTGATCCGCAAACGGCGCCCATTTGCGCGCCGCCTCGTCGGCGCTGTCGGCCGAGACCCCGCAATCGATAAAGCCGTAATGCGAGCTGCGCAGCGTCAGCGCGATGCGGGAATGGCCGTAGAAGCTGACGTTCTCATCGGCATAGTGGAAATCCATGTCGGCGATCCGCACCGGATAGCCGTCCGGGAAATGCGCCAGCCTGTCCTGGCTGAAGCTGGCCGATCGATAAGCGACGCCGACCGTGGTCTGCCAGTTGCTCATCTGCCAGTCTTTCTCCATGAACGCCCTGACATCAGGCGGATTGTCCGGAGCGGTCGGATCGTAGGCATTTTGCGACACCCCGCAGGTCAGGCCTTTTTCGCCGGATTTGACCTTGAGCCGGATGGTATTGTCAAAGGCGGTTTCGCTCGCCCATTCCTCGGGATAGGTAAGCGAAAAGCCGTGCTCCCTATCGTGAACGGTCTTGTCCGCGGCAAGTGCAGCCGAGGCGCAGGTGAGATACGCGGCCGCCGCCAAAAGAAAAAGACGCATTCCAAAGTCCCCTCGCTGCCGCCGACCTTATCACAGGCAGTTGGTCCTTGCCGCCTTGCCTCCGCCACAAATTCAGCCACTGTGGCACCAGCGCGCCTGGCCATGTCATGATGGGGCGCCAGAGCAATCTAGGAATTGCGTCAGAACAAGAGATAGAGCGGTTCGCCGTGAAACGGTGAAACGCTCTGGGGGACAATCTTCGGAACGCCGGCGGGAAAATGCGAGCCGTTCTTGCCATTCTGCCGCTGCTTTTTCTGTCGGACTGCGCCAATCCCTGGGCGAAGGTTCCAGAGGCGGAGCTGCCGAAGCCGGTACTCTACGCCATGTCGCGGCCCTCGCCTTTCGTCATCGGCAATTATTGCGGCCCGGGCACGCGCACCGGCGATCTGTCGGCAAAGCCGGTCGACCGCCTCGACGCCGCCTGCCGGGTCCATGATGCCTGCTACATTGCAAGGCACAATCATTGCGACTGCGACGGCGCGCTCGTGGCCTCCGCCAGGAAGATTCGCGACGACAGGACAGCACCGCGCAAGATGCGCAACGAGGCGGAATTGCTGATCGCCACCTTCGCTTTTCCCGTCTGCCGGATCTTTCCGCAAGGCTTCCTGCCGCCGCGCGACCCCGCCCAGCTCAAAGCCATGAACGGGGCAACGGGATGAGCGTCAAGCCTGCCGTCGCCAAGGCATTGCTTGGACTGGCGCTGACGGCGCTGGCCGGCTGCGCCGGCATGCCTGGGCATTCGGCCTGCGCCTTCTTTCCGCGCGACGACGCCTGCGGCCGCCTGCCCATCTCGGCGGACAGCACTGGCGCGGAGATCGGCACGGCCCACTACTTCGCAGGCGACGGCGACAGCGCCTACGAGAAACAGTTCCAGGCGCTGCTTGCCCAGAGCCGCTTCGATGCGCTCGACCGCGCCAATGGCACAGGCCGCTTCGGCCGAGACTGGCGCGATGTCCAGAACAGCGCCTTCCATGCGACCTATCCGGCGCTGCGACGGTTGGCCAAACCGCTCGACGACACGGAACTTGCGCCGACGCCAGGCAAGCCAGGCGAAGGCCGGTTCACCGGCCGCTGGCGCATGTCGCGGCAGACGCTTTATCTCGATTCCGCCGCGCGACCCTCGGCGCCCAAGACCTTCAGCTTCTCCGGCCTGCAGGCGCGTTCGGTCGAGATCGTGCTGCGCCAGGCTGGCCAACAGCCTGTTGACATCGGCGGCAGCTGCAACGGCCCGCTCGCGATCCGCGCGTCGGGCCGATCCACCACCGTCGCCGCGGCCTCGCCATTCCATTTGCGCTTGCCGGTCGCCGAAACCTCCGTCAGCCTGTTTCCGGATCAGGCGCTGACCCGCTGCGATCTGCGCGTCGGCTCCACCCTGGCGCCGGCCGGCGCGCCGTTGACCTTGCTGCGCGAGGAGACCGCCGATCCCTGGATCGCGGCGCTCGACAGCCGTTACGACCGCTGCCCGGTGCCCGATCCGGCGGGGATGGAGGAACTCGACCGCGTCTTTTATGCGAGCCGCTGGCTGTCGCAGACCTGCGCGCTGCCGCTCAGGAGCGCGACCCTGCTGCGCAAGTCGCGCGACGGCTTCAACGCCAAGGTCGAGGCCCTGCTCGGCAGGAGGCTGCCGGACAGCGCCCTCGACAAAGCCGACCCCGAGCTGCCGCTCGATTTCTCCAACGCGCCGAAACTCAGGCTGATCTGCCTGTCGTCACTGGAATTCAAGGCGGATTTCTCCGGCCGCGTGATGGAGCGGCTGATCCGCCATCACGCCGCACTTGGCACCAAGGTGCGCATCCTGGTGACCGACGTGCTGGAGCGCGAGAAGGACGACGCCATGCTGCACCGGCTGGCCTCGGAATTCCCCAATGTCGAATTGCAGGAATATCGCTGGCAGGCCGATCACGGCGCGCCGTTCGACGAGCAGATATCGCAGCTGCACAAGACCCATCACGTCAAGATGCTGGCGACACTGGCCGAAGAGCCTGGACGCTCGCGCGTCATCATCGGCGGCCGCAACATCCATGACGGCTTTCTGTTCCACCGACCGGTCGACCTGACCCGCTATCCGGACCTCGAGCAATACGGCAAGACCGACGGCTTCTCGCTAAACTACTATTCCAACTGGAGCGACTTCGACATCGAGATTGCCGACCAGGCGACCGTCGAGACGCTGGCCGCGCATCTGTCGACCATCTGGCTGCGCGACGCCGACACCAATCTGTCGCGGCCGTTTTCCATTCCGGTTCGTTCCGTAGCTGCCCCGCACGGCGTGGCGCGGCATTTCATTTCCGTACCCTATGAGGACGGGCACGCGCTGGAAGCCTATTTCGTTGAACTGATCGACACCGCCGAGCATCGCATCGAGATCGTCAATCCCTATCTCAACCTGACGCCCGCTATCGCCCGCGCATTCGACCGGGCGCTGGCCAGGGGCGTGAAGATCGACGTGGTCGGCCGTATCGACCTCAAGGGCGACATCGGCGGCCGGTTCCTCACCGCGCTCAACAAGCTGTTCGTCGAGAAATATGGCGACCGCATCAACATCCGCGAGTTCAAGGCGCCGGACGTCGTGCTGCATTCCAAGATCATGATGATCGACGAGAGGCTGGTCGCCATCTCATCGGTCAACCTCAACAACCGCAGCTTCTTCCATGACTCGGAAAACGGCATGGTGGTGCTCGATCCGGCTTTCTACCGCCGCATGAAGCCGGTCTATGACGATTACCTCGCCCATTCGCGCCCGGTCGCCACCAATGTCACGATCGGCTGGGCCTACCGGCTGCTGTTCAGCGACAGCTGGGTCCGGCAGGCGTTTTGAACGCCACCGCTCGACTTGAGCAGGATCGCCATTCGCAGCTCGGCCTCACCTGAATATCAGCGCACTTAGATCGGCTTCAGATAGCGCTCCGGGCTGAGGTCGCGCGCATTCACGTCGGGCACCCGGTTGGACATGATGTCGGCCAGCACCTTCGCCGAGCCGCAGGCCATGGTCCAGCCGAGCGTGCCATGGCCGGTGTTGAGGTAGAGATTGGTAACCTCGCTTTGCCCGATCAGGGGCGGTCCGTCCGGCGTCATCGGCCGCAGGCCGCACCAAAAGCTCGCCGCCTTGAGATCGCCGCTTCCCGGGAAAAGATCGCCGACCGAGTGTTCGAGCGTGCGGCGGCGCGATTCATGCAGGCGAAGATCATAGCCTGAAATCTCCGCCGTGCCGCCGACGCGGATGCGGTCGCCAAGCCTGGTGATCGCCACCTTGTAGGTCTCGTCCATGACGGTCGACATCGGCGCGGCCCCGGCGTCGCTGATCGGCACGGTGATCGAATAGCCTTTCACCGGATAGACCGGAATCGGCCGTCCCAGCTCGCGCATGAATTGCGCCGAATAGCTGCCCATCGCCATCACGAAGGCGTCCGCGGATTTCCATCCGCTATCGGTGAGGATATTGGTGAGGCGATTGCGGTTCCTCACGACGCGCCGAACGGTCGAGCCGTATTCGAAGGTGACGCCGCGCGCCACGCAGAGCTCGGCGAGCCTGTCGGTGAACATCTTGCAGTCGCCGGTCTCGTCGCCCGGAAGCCTGAGGCCGCCGACGAACTTTTCACGCACCGCCGCCAGCGCCGGCTCGGCCGCGATACAGCCGTCCCGGTCGAGGATCTCATAGGGCACGGCGTATTTCTTCAACACCTCGACGTCGCCGCCGGTACCGTCGAGCTGCTTCTGCTTGCGGAAGAGCTGCAGCGTGCCTTTGGTCCGTTCGTCATAGGTGATGCCGGTCGCTTCGCGCAGCGCCTTCAGCGTGTCGCGGCTGTATTCGGCCAGCGGCACCATGCGCGACTTGTTGAGCGCATAGCGCTCGGCCGTGCAGTTGCGCAGCATCTTGAGGAGCCAGGTCCACATATTCGGGTCGAAAGCCGGCCGCACCACCAGCGGGCCGTATTTCATCAACAGCCATTTGACGGCTTTGATCGGAACGCCTGGCCCGGCCCAGGGCGAGGCATAGCCCGGCGACACTTCGCCGGCATTGGCAAAGCTGGTTTCGAGCGCCGGCCCCGGCTGGCGGTCGTAAACGGTCACCTCATGACCAGCCTCGGTGAGGAAGTAGGCGGTGGTGACCCCGATCACGCCGCCGCCCAGCACGATGACTTTCATTCTATCTCCCTCAAAGGCCGGGCACGCCGAGGCGCTTTGGCTGTATCATCTGTGTGCCGGATTTTGCGGCGCGCGCCAAGAGGCGTGGTCAGGCGCCGACGTAGCGGCGGTGAAAGCGCGCGCCGAGGCTGGTCAATATCTCGTAGCCGATGGTGCCGGCGTGGCCGGCCGCGTCGTCGACGCTTTGCGAGGGACCGATCAGTTCGACGAGATCGCCTTCACCGAGCCGCCCTGCCGGAAGCGCCGAAATGTCGATGATGATCGAATCCATCGAAACGCGCCCAACAAAGGGCAAACGCACGCCCTCGAACCAGGCGGCCGAAGCGGCGCGCCGGTGCCAGCCGTCGGCATAGCCCAGCGAGATGGTCGCGAGATCGAGCGTCCCGTCCGCTTGGTGGGTGTGGCCATAGCCGATGCCTGTGCCGGCGCCGACCCGCCGAGTCTGCGCCACCTTGGCCTGCAGCGCTACGACCGGCAGCATCGGATTGGGTTCGCGGGGCGTCGGGTTGATGCCATAAAGCGCGGCTCCGGGACGGGCGAGATCGTAGTGGTAGGCCGGCCCGAGAAAGATGCCGGACGAATTGGCCAAGGAGGCGGGTGCCGCGGGCAGCATCTTGCGCAGCCGTTCGAATTCGCGCCGCTGCTTCTCGTTTGCCGGCTGAAGCGGCTCGTCGGCGCGGGCGAGATGGCTCATCACGAACCGGATGTCGATGCCATCGAAGGCGCCGGCCTCGCCCGCTACCGCCTCGACGTCCGCGGGCGCCATGCCGAGCCGGGCCATGCCGCTGTCGACCTGGATGGCGGCAGGCAGGCTCCGGCCTGCGCCCTGCGCGGCCTGGCGCCAGGCCTTCAGCTGCATGACGCTGTTGATGACCGGGCAAAGTCCGGCCGCCAGAGCTTCCGGCTCCGAACCCGGCGGCAGTCCGTTCAGCACGAAGATGTCAGGTCCGGGCCCGATCGCCTTGCGCAGCGCGATGCCCTCGCCGAGCAGCGCGATGAAGAAGATGTCGCAGTCCTCTTTCGCCAGCGCCGAGGCCACTTGGACGGCGCCAAGCCCATAGCCGTCGGCCTTGAGCACGCCGGCGCAGCGCACGCCGCCCAGCCGCGCCTTCAGCCGGCGATAGTTTTCCCGGATGGCACCGAGATCGATGGTCAGGATAGCGCCGGCGGCCGCCTCGCTCACCGGCTGGCTGCCGGTGGCGGATCCGATCAAAGCGCGGCTGGTGTCGTCCATGGCGACCCCCATCATTACATCAACAATCAATAGAATTCTGTCGTCGATGCAGCAACTGCCCTGAGTCTGTCGAGATTCAGGTCAGGCCGAGTCGAAAATGACGGGTTCCGAGAACCGGAGCGGAGCGTACTTTTCGTACGTGAGCACCGGAAGCGCAGGAAACCGCCATTTGCAGGCCGGCCTCACCTGAATCTCGACAGACTCATCTCGCTAGGTGCTGGAATGCCGCGACCACCTGCTCATAGACCTTGCGCTTGAACGGCACGATCAGCTCGGGCAGTTCCCGCATCGGCCGCCAGGCCCATTCGTCAAATTCGGCCGTGTGGCCGCCGGGCGGCGGGTTGATCGCAATCTCGCTTTCGTCGCCCTCGAAACGGTAGGCGAACCATTTCTGCGTCTGGCCGCGATAGCGGCCCTTGAAGGCGACGCCGACCAGATGCGGCGGCAGATCGTAGTTGATCCAATGCGGCGCCTCGGCAAGCAGCGACACGCTGCGCATGCCGGTTTCCTCGTAGAGCTCGCGGCCCGCGGCCTCGACCGGCTCCTCGCCCTTGTCGATGCCGCCCTGCGGCATCTGCCAAAGCTGCGTGGTGCCGGCAAACTCGCTGTCCGGCTCGGCGAGGCGGTGCCCGACCCAGACCAGGCCGGCTCTGTTGAGGATCATCAGCCCGACGCAGGGACGGTAAGGCAGCGTTTCGGGATCGATCGTCTTGGCCATGGGTCAGCGTTCCAGCGGTCTCGAGGATTGACTGCGGCGAGAAGAGCAGCGTTAGCCCTTTTGCGGATCGATGGCCACCGCCGAGATCGGCACGATCTCGATGCCGCGCTTCTTCGCCTCGGCGATCCAGGACGTCACCGTGTCGACGGTGATGTCGAAGGCCGAACCGATGCCGACCGCTGAGCCCTTGGCCCGCGCCGTCGCTTCCAGGCTGTCCAGCTTCTTCAGGATCTCGCCGCGGTCCTGCACCGCGTCGATCGCTGTGTCGCCGGCGACGAACGGCACGCCGTCCTTCAGCGCCAGGTCAGGCGCCACGCTGCGCGAGGATGAGCCGTCATCGACATAGGCAAGCCCGCGCTTGCCTAGCTCGGCCATGAGCGGTTCCATCGCCGTCGCATCGGCCGAGAAGCGCGCGCCCATATAGTTCATGACCCCGGTATAGTTGGTCGTGCGCGACAGCGCCCAGTGCAGGCTTTTCAGGTTCTCGTCCGGGCTGGCCGACACCGTCAGCGTGTTGCGGCCGGGATTGACGTTCGGATAATCGAACGGCTCGAGCGGCACCTGCATGACGATCTCATGCCCGCTCTGCCGTGCCGCCTGCATCCAGCGGCCGATGCTGTTGCCCTGCGGCGCGAACCCCAGCGTCACTTCGGCCGGCAGCTTGGCGATCGCGGCCTGCGTGCCGGTCTGCGAGACGGCGAGCCCGCCGATGACGATTGCCACCCGTGCGCCGCGCGCGCCCGACCACGGCCGCGCATAGACGTCGAAGGGCCGCCTGCCATCGGCCGAGCGCATCGGCAGCGGGCCGGTCTCGCTGCCCTCGATCAGCGCCCTGTCCGGGATGTGCGCGACCTTGAGGTTCTGGCCGAGCGTCGACGGATCGCGGATGACGATCGCTGCCTTCGGCGGGCCGTTGCCCTCCTCGGTCTGGACATGGATGATCTGCGGCCCGCCGCTCTTCATCGGCGTGCTGGCCTGCGGCGTCGCGGCCGCAACCGGGGCAGGTGCTGGCGCCGGCGCGGGTGTGGCGGGAGCAGCGACGACCTTCGGCGTCGAAACCGCCACCTCTTGCGGTTTACGGAACGGCTTCTCGCGCAGCGCGATCGCGCCGGAAACGCCGATCACACCGAGCACGGCGGCTATCGCGGCAAGTGCACCGCCGCTAATGCCGCGCGAGGCTTTGCGCTGAGGCCGAAGCGTCTGTCCGAGCGGGCGTTCGATGTCCTTGCCGATGTCTGCCAAGTTAAGTTCCCCGGAAGCACGCCCACCTGGGTGAATGTCACGTTCTCGTGACATCTCGCGTAAACTTCACAATCGCAGGCGCTATACCCCAGACGCGTGGCGCCCCAACCGCAGTCCCCGAATCAAACTGCCGGAACCTCGCGGTCCCGGCAGCATTGCATTGCTTCGGTCAGCCGGCCAGAGCCTTGCCTCCGGCCGCGACGGCCTTACTGGTTCAGCACGGCCTTGTCCGGGTTCGGCGGGAAGGCCGGGTCGGTCTTCTGGCCGCGCAGCAGCTGCTCGGCATAGATCAGCTGCAAATCGTCCTTCGGATCCGGCGGGACATAGGCGGCCGAACCCGAGCCAGTGGAGCTCTCGTCGGCGCCCTTGATGTGGCCCTTGAGGTCGGATTCGCCGCGGGTCAGGTCGCGGCCCTGCAGATCCGGCGGCAGCGGCTGGTCGACCTTGATGTCGGGCGTGATGCCCTTGCCCTGGATCGACTTGCCCGACGGCGTGTAATAGAGCGCGGTCGTCAGCCTGAGAGCGCCATTCTCGCCGAGCGGGATGATGGTCTGCACCGAGCCCTTGCCGAAGGACTGCGTGCCGACCACCGTGACGCGGCGCAGATCCTGCAGCGCGCCGGCGACGATTTCCGAGGCGCTCGCCGAACCGCCATTGACCAGCACGATCATCGGCTTGCCGTTGATGTCGTCGACCTGCTTCGGCTTGGCGTCGAAGCGGGTGACGTCCTTCGGATCGCGACCGCGCGTCGAAACGATCTCGCCACGCTTGAGGAAGGCGTCCGAGACGCTGACCGCCTGGTCGAGCAGGCCGCCCGGATTGAGGCGCAGATCGAGCACATAGCCCTTCAGCTTGTCGTTCGGCACCTGCTTCTTGATGTTCTCGATGGCGTTCTCGAGATCGTCATAGGTCTTTTCGGTGAAGGAAGTGATCTTCATATAGCCGATGTCGTTCTCGACCCGGTACTTCACCGCCTTGACCTTGATGATGTCGCGCACCACCGTCAGCTCGATCGGCTTGTCGGCGCCCTGGCGCAGGATGGTGAGCTTGATCGGCGTGTTGACCGGGCCGCGCATCTTCTCGACCGCGTCGTTGAGGGTGAGGCCGCGAACCTCCTCGCCGTCGATCTTGGCGATGTAGTCGCCGGCGAGCACGCCCGCCTTGGCGGCCGGCGTGTCGTCGATCGGCGTGATCACCTTGACGAGGTCGTTTTCCATGGTGACCTCGATGCCGAGGCCGCCGAACTCGCCCTTGGTCTGCACGCGCATGTCCTGCGCCTGCTCGGCATTCATGTAGGAGGAATGCGGGTCAAGCGAGGCCAGCATGCCGTTGATGGCGTTCTCGACCAGCGACTTGTCGTCCGGCGGCGTCACATAGTTCGCGCGCACGCGCTCGAAGATGTCGCCGAAGATCGCCAGCTGCTTGTAGGTTTCCGAACCCGCAGCGTTCGCCGCCGAGCCCGGTGTGCCATAGACCAGGCTCATTGCCGATGCGCCCATCAGCGCGCCGGCAAACAGAAGCGACAGTTTCCGCATCATTTCACGTCCTTCCAGAGAATCGGTCCGCCCACCATGGGGCAGGATCGACGGGTTTTCCATCCTTGCGGAACTCGACATAGAGTTCCGACGTCGAATTTTCATTCCGCGAGGCCGAGGTGCTTGCCTCCCGGGCCTCTCCCATCGCGCCGATCGGCTCTCCCGCGAGCACCGACTGTCCCGTCGCGACGCTGATTCTGCTCATCCCCGCCAGGACGACATGATACCCATCGCCCGCATTGAGGATCAAGAGTTGACCATAGGAGCGAAACGGCCCCGCATAAAGCACGTTTCCATCCACCGGCGCGGTGACGATGGCCCCCGATTGTGTCGCAACCATGTCGCCCTGCATCGCCTGGCCATTGCCGTCGTCGGTGCCGAAACGCCGCTTGATCTTGCCGATGACCGGCAGCGCGATCTGGCCTTGCAGTGCCGAAAACGGCGCCGACCCGGTGAGGCGGTTGGCCTCCGGCACCGGCAACGCGGCGAGCTCGGTCGTCGAGGCCGTCGTGTCGCTGTCGGTCGCCTTCCGCTCGCCTGCCTTGACCTGGTCCTGCGCCTTGCGCGCCTTGTCGGCTTCGAGCGAGGCGATCAGGTCCTTGAGGCTGCTCGCTTTCGCCGCCAATTCCTGCGAGTGCCGCTGCTCGGCCGCGATCGCTGTCTGGGTGTCGGCCTGCAGCTTTTTCTTGGCCTCGAGCAGCATTGTGAGCCGCTTCTTCTCCGCCGTCTGGTCGGTGACGGCGGTGGTGAGTCGCGCCCGTTCGGCCTCGATCGAGGCCGTCACGCGGGTCTGCTCCTTGAGATCGGCCATCAGCCGGTCGGTCTGCTGGCGCAGTTCCGGCACCACGGCGCCGAGCAGGATGGCGCTGCGCACCGACGACAGCGCGTCTTCCGGCTTGACCAGGATCGCCGGCGGCGGATTGAGCCCCATGCGCTGCAGCGCCCCCAACACTTCGGCCAGCACGTCGCGCCGCGCCATGAGCGAGGCGCGCAGCTTCTGTTCCTCGTCCTTCAGCCCTTCGAGCTTGGCGCCGATATCCTCGATGTCTTGGCCGAGCTTCTGCTCAGTCATCGCCGATTGGATCAGCGCCGCGGTGATCGAAGCGTAATCCTTGCGGACCGAGGCGATATCGGCGGCAAGCTTGGCCAGCCTCTCCGACGACAGCGTGATTTCCTTGGAAACCTGCTCGTATTCGGCCCGGCTCTGATCCGGATCGGGCGCGAGGTCGAGCGAATTTTCGGCCGCCCGGACCGGACCGAGCGCGACCACGGCGGCGACAAGCGTCAAACTGCAGCGGCTGCGCCAGGTGCGCATGATCGGGTACCAGCCTTCAGACATCAGGCCTCTAACCTATCCGCCGCTTCGTTAACGAACCATCAACCATGTTAGAAACGCCCAACTCCAGCAGTGATGTTCAGCCTTTGAGGCGAAAATCCGAGCCGGGATAAGCAATCCCCAGCTTTCGGAGATGGCAAGCGCCATTCACGAGCGATGATAGGGGTGCCCGGAGAGAATGGTCGCGATCCGGTAGAGCTGCTCGCCCAGCATCACGCGCACCAGTTGGTGCGGCCAAGTCAGCGCGCCGAGGGACAGCACCAGGTCAGCCTGCTCGCGCAAGGCCTTGTCATGGCCGTCGGCGCCGCCGATGGCGACGACCAGCGCCTTGCGGCCGCTGTCGCGCAACTGACCAATACGCGCGGCAAGGTCTTCCGACGAAAGCGATTTGCCGCGTTCGTCGAGCAGGATGAGAACGGTTCCGGCCTGCAACTGGACCTGCAGCTTCTGGGCTTCCTCGCGGCGGCGCTCGTCGGCGCTTTGTCCGCGACTTTCGGGGGCCTCGACAATGCCGGCAAACTCCAGCCCGACCGCGGGCCCGCTCTTGGCGAAGCGCTCGAAATAGCGGTCGGCGAGTTCTCTCTCGGGGCCGGTCTTCATCCGGCCCACGGCATGAACGGTGATCTTCATCCTCGCCCCGGCGAGCTCGTTTCAGCGCATACCGTGATGGTTCACGGCACGCGGATCAAGGCTCAGTGCAAGGTCTCTTCCTCGAGGTCCGGCGCCTGCCACATCTTTTCGAGATTGTAGAATTCGCGGACTTCGGGGCGGAAGACATGGACGATGATGTCGCCCGAATCGATCAGGACCCAGTCGGCGCTGGCCAGCCCCTCGACTCGCGCATTGCCGAGACCGGCATCTTTCAGCGCCTTGAGGAGATGATCGGCGACAGCCGAGACATGACGGTGCGATCGGCCCGAGGCGATGACCATATAGTCGCCGAGGCTCGATTTTCCCTGGATGTCGATTGAGACGATGTTTTCGGCCTTGGAGTCTTCCAGACTGGCAAGGACTGTGTCGAAGGCGAGGGTCGCGGCGGCGTTGCCGCTGATCCCGGCCGGCGAAGGCATGATATCAGCCTTCTTCCGTAGTGCTGTTCTCAGTGTGTTTCCTTTCCCAACAAGAACAACCAAATCACCCTGCAAATCAGGTGACACCACTTAGATAGGCAGAGTTCCGTTGCAGTTTCAAGACGACGGCCTCTTTTGCCTGGGCCGCGCCTCGGTCCGGATTGCTGTTTTAGGAGTGTCTGAAAAGGGGGAACTGATCCCGGACGCATGGGTTATCGGCGCACCGACCAACGGGATCCCCGCCATGCCCACCGATCCGCAAAGCGCCCTCATCACCATCCAGGCCGGGCTCGCCCAGCTCAGCACCTTGATCGTTTCCTATTCCTTCTCGGCCATCGGCGCCGTGATCCTTTTGGTTGTCGGCTATCTGGTCGCCGGGCTTGCCGAACGCTCCATCTACGCCGGCCTTGGCCATATCCACGGCTTCGACGAGACCTTGCGGCATTTCTTCTCGCAGGTCGTGCGCTACGCCATCCTGATCCTCGTCACCATCATGGTGCTTGGCCAGTTCGGCGTGCAGACGGCCTCCATCATCGCCGCGATCGGCGCTGCCGGCCTCGCCATCGGACTGGCATTGCAGGGCACGCTGCAGAACATCGCCGCCGGCATCATGCTTCTGGCGCTGAGGCCCTTCCGCATCGGCGAGAACGTCGAGGTCGGCGCGATTGCGGGCACCGTCGAGGAGATCGGCCTCTTCGCCACCAAGCTGCGCACCGCCGAAGGCGTCTACATATTGGCGCCCAACTCGACGCTGTGGAACCAGCCGGTGCGCAATTTCACCCGCAACGGCGTGCGCCGCACCGACGTGACCTTGAGCATCGGCTCCTGGAACGATATCGACCGCGGGCAGAAGACGCTGCTTGCCATCGCCGGCGCCGAAAGGCGCATCCGGCGCGAACCGCCTCCGATCGCCTTCATCGCGAGTCTCGGCGACGCGACCGTTTCGCTCACCTTGCGCTACTGGACATCGGCCGCCGACTATTTCTCGACCCAGATCGACATGACCAAGCGCGCCAAGCAGGCCTTCGACAGCGAAGGCATCTCAATCCCGCTGCCGCCGCCGGAAGTGCCGGCGCCGGAAGCGCGCAAGCAGTAGCCCCCTCAATCCTGCCGGGGCTTCTCGTCCGGGGCGAAGGCAAGCTCAACCGGCAGCGGCGTCTGCGCCGACATCGGCGCGAAACTGCCGTTCGTGGCCGCCGGTGTCGGCCGGCCCGCCGTCACGCGCCACAGCACGAACAGGCAGAAGGCCGATGCGATCGCGATGCCGACATAGATGAAGGTGGCGGTGCCGAAGACGGCGGAAAGCGCCGTGACGATGCCGGGCACGATGAAGCCGGCCAGCGACCAGGCAAAGAGCATCGAGCTCGACAGCGCCAGAAGCTCGTCCTTGGCGGCGCGGTCGGCGGCATGCGCGCTGGAGAGCGCGTAAATCGATTCCGACGCTCCGTCCCAGATCAGATAGATCACCACCAGCGCCATCAGCGCGCCGCCGTCGAAGACGATGGCAAGCACGCTGGCGACGGTCGCCAGCGCCGCCGCGCCAGCAAGCACGTAGCGCCGGTCGGTGCGGTCGGAAATCCAGCCGAGCGGGATCTGCAGGATCAGCGTACCGACCGGCATCGCCGACAACAGCAGCGCCACATCGGCCTGGCTGTAGCCCTTGGCGGTGGCGTGGATCGGCGCGAAGCCAGAAACGATCATCGACAGGCCGCCGACGGCGAGCATCCCGGCGACGCCGACCGGCGAGATGCGCCAGGCGCTGCGCAGCGCCACCGATGCCGCCTGTGGCGCCGGCGGTTGCGCAAGCCTGGTCATGCCGACCGGCAGGATGGAGAGCGCGGTGAAGGTGATGCCGATCAGCGACGCGGCGGCCGTGTGGATGTCGACCGCGGCGAGCGTCGCGTAACCCACGCCCAGCCCAGCGATATAGGCGACGTAGAACACCGCCATCACCCGGCCGCGGATCGAATTGGGCAGGGCATCGTTCAGCCAGCTCTGCGCGACGATGAACAGCCCGCAGATGGCAAAGCCGTAAAGCGCCCGCGCGGCGATCCACAGAAGCGGGATCGGCCCGGCGCCAATCGCCGCGTTGGAAAGCGCGATCAGCGCTGAGAGCACCATGAAGGCGCGGGCGTGGCCGACGCGCCGGACCAGCGGCCCGGTCAGGATGCAGCCGGCCAGTCCGCCGGCCGAAAGCCCGGTGACGATCAGACCGGCCCAGGTCGGGTCGAACCCGTCGGCGCCGAGCCGCACCGGGATATAGGCGAACATCAGCCCATTGCCGATCGCGATCAGCGCCATCGACACGATAACGCTGGCAATGGCGATCAGCGGCGCCGGTTGTTCGGCGCGGACGGCGTCGGTCGTGGTGGGGGTTGTCTCCAGCATCGCTTGTCAACATCGCTTACCGGAGAGCAAAAGGCCGCCGCAAAAGCGACATCACAGGCCTTCCCTTCCCCCCTTGTGGGGAAGGAGGGCGCTCAGCCCCTCGCAGCCTTGCGGATCGCGGTGGACGACAGCGACGAACGCGGCCCGTGGATGAAGGTCCAGGCCGGCGCCTGCATGCGGGCGAGCAGCGGCGCGTCGCCCTCGTCGATACGGGCATAGTCGAAGGTCTTGGCGACCACCGACGACAGGAAGGAGAGCGTCGCGCCCGGACGGTCGATGACCGCGATCGGGAAGGTCAGCACGATCTCGCGCCAGCGCTGCCAGCGGTGGAAGTCGCGCAAGGAGTCCGCGCCCATGATCCAGACGAAATCGACGCCCGGATTGCGCGCCTTGACCAGGGCCAGGGTGTCGGCGGTATAGCGCACATGCTGCGCCGCTTCGAAGGCCGTGACCTTGATCCTGGGATTCCTGGCGATCTTTTCGGACAGCTCGATGCGCTCGGCGAGCGGCGCGAGTTCGCGCGCGCTTTTCAGCGGATTGCCGGGCGTCACCATCCACCACAGCTGGTCGAGCGCCAGGCGCCGCAGCGCGATCTCGGCAACCAGCGCATGTCCGGCATGCGGCGGATTGAACGAGCCGCCGAAGAGACCGACGGTCAGGCCCCTGGCGGCGTGGGGCATGCGGAAATAGCGGGGGGAGACGGGGGGTTCGGACGGGGAAAGCATGGTGCTAGGCCCCCCTCTCTGCCCTGCCGGGCATCTCCCCCTCAAGGGGGGAGATTGGCAGCTCAGGCGCCTCGCCTCTCCTTGCAACCTTGGCGATTGGCGAAAGCCAAGGCGACATCCAATCTCTCCCCTTGAGGGGGGTGAGGAGTGGTCCGCGAAGCGGACGGGAAGCCAATTGCTTGGCTTTCCGAACGACGAACGCCCGGAGCGATAGCGAAGGGCCGCACCCGGCAAGCCAGAGAGGGGGGCCTGGGCGCAAGCTTCAGCCCCTTAAGGCAAGCGACATCAAGGCCTCACCTGCCCCGAGCCGCGCACGCGGTATTTGAACGAAGTGAGCTGCTCGACGCCGACCGGCCCGCGCGCATGCATCTTGCCGGTGGCGATGCCGATCTCGGCGCCCATGCCGAACTCGCCACCATCGGCGAACTGTGTCGAGGCGTTGTGCAGCAGGATCGCCGAGTCGATCTCGTTGAAGAATTTTTCCACCGCTTGCGCGTTCTCGGCGATGATCGCCTCGGTGTGGTGCGACGAGAAGGTCTCGATATGCTCGATCGCGCCGGCGACGCCGTCGACCAGTTTCACCGCGATGATGGCATCGAGATATTCCGTCACCCAGTCGGCGTCGGTCGCCGGGCTGGCTTCGGAGAAAGCCTTAAGCACCTCTTGGTCGGCATGGATCTCGCAGCCGCCGGCGCGCAGCGCTTCCAGGATCGGCACCAGATGCGTGGCGGCCACAGCGCGGTCGACCAGCAGCGTCTCGGCGGCGCCGCAAACGCCGGTGCGCCGCATCTTGGCGTTGACCGCGATCTTCACCGCCATGTCGAGATCGGCTGAACGGTCGATATAGAGATGGCAGATGCCTTCGAGATGCGCGAAGACCGGCACCCGCGCCTCGGTCTGCACGCGCCCGACCAGGCTTTTGCCGCCGCGCGGGATGATGACATCGAGATTGCCGCTTAAGCCTTTGAGCATCTCCCCGACGGCGGCGCGATCGGTGGTCGGCACCAATTGAATGGCATCCTGCGGCAGGCCGGCAGCCTTCAGCCCTTCGACCATGCAGGCATGGATCGCCGAGGAAGAATTGAGCGAATCCGAGCCACCGCGCAGGATTACCGGATTGCCCGCCTTGAGGCAGAGCGCGCCGGCATCCGCCGTTACATTCGGCCGGCTTTCATAGATGACGCCGATGACGCCGAGCGGCGTGCGCACGCGCTCGATATGCAGCCCGTTCGGCCGGTCCCATTGGGCGATGACGTCGCCGACCGGATCCTTGAGCGCGGCGATCTCGCGAATGCCGTCGGCCATGGCCTTGATTCGCCAGGTGTCAAGCTTCAGCCGGTCCATGAAGGAACCGGACAGCCCGGCCTCCTCGCCGTTCGACATGTCGATGGCGTTGGCCTCGAGGATCGCCTGCTCGTTGCGCAGGATCGCGTCGGCCATGGCGACAAGCGCGGCATTCTTGGCCTTGGTGGAGGCGATAGCCAACGGTCGGGCGGAGGCGCGTGCGCGGCGGCCGATATCGGCCATCAGCGCCACCGTGTCTTCGCTGGATTTTTCATGCAGCTTCAGCATGGTCATCCTCCGCCTCGTCGTCGGTCAATCCTTAGTCGTCGGCCAATACGTGGTCGCCGGCGACGCTTACCACAAGGTCGTCGCGATGGATCATCGCGGAACGCGCCTCGTAGCCGAGCACATTTTCGATCTCGGCCGTCTTCAATCCCGCGATCCTTACGGCATCGGCGGCATCATAGGCAACAAGGCCGCGCGCGATCTCACGGCCTTCGGGCGACAGGATCGCCACCGTGTCGCCGCGCGAGAAATTGCCGCTGACCAGTTTTACCCCGGCCGGCAGCAAAGACTTGCCCGATTTCAGCGCGCCGATGGCGCCGGCATCGACGGTGAGCCGGCCGGCCGGCTCGAGCTGCCCGGCGATCCAGGTCTTGTAGCCCTTCACCGGATTGGCGCTCGGCTTGAAGAAGGTCGCGCGCTCGCCGCGCTCGATCGCCATCAGCGGCGACAGCCTGGTGCCGGAGGTGATGATCATCGCCGTGCCGGCGGCATTGGCGATCTTGCCGGCATCGAGCTTGGTCCGCATGCCGCCGCGCGACAGCTCGGACGCGGCGGCGCCCGCCATCGCCTCGATGTCGGGCGTGATCCGATCGACCATCGGAATGAACTTCGCCTGCGGATCCTTGGCCGGCGGCGCCGTGTAGAGCCCGTCAATGTCGGAAAGCAGCACCAGCAGATCAGCGCCCATCATCGTCGCCACCCGCGCCGCCAGCCGGTCATTGTCGCCATAGCGGATTTCCGAGGTCGCCACCGTGTCGTTCTCGTTGATGACCGGCACCGCCTTCATCTTGAGCAGCGTCGAGATCGTCGCGCGCGCGTTTAGGTAGCGGCGGCGCTCCTCGGTGTCGCCGAGCGTCAGGAGGATCTGGCCGGATTTCAGCCCATCCTTGCCAAGCGCGTCCGACCACGCGCCGGCGAGCGCGATCTGGCCGACGGCCGCCGCCGCCTGGCTCTCCTCGAGCTTCAGCGCGCGCTTGCCCAGCCCGAGAATGGTGCGGCCAAGCGCAATTGCGCCGGACGAAACGACCAGCACCTCCGCGCCGGCATTGGCCAGCACCGTGATGTCGTCTGCAAGCGAGGTCAGCCAGTCGCGCTTCAAGCCCGTCGCGCGGTCGACGAGCAGCGCCGAGCCGATCTTAACCGTGATGCGTTTGTAGGATTTGAGCGACTTCATCGTCATTGCTGCCAGCGCGTCTCGACAGGAGCGGGCACGGCGTCGCGCGCCTCGGCGACCACCGCCATCAGCGCCCGCAGCACGGCCTCGACGCCCTCGCCGGTGACGGCCGAGACAAGCATCGGCGCGCGACCGGCGGCACGCTTCAGCGAGGCCGCCTTCTTCTTGCGGGCCTCCGCGTCGAGAATATCGACCTGGGAAAGCGCGACGATCTCGACCTTGTCGGTCAACCCATGACCATAGGCTTCGAGCTCGGCGCGCACCGTCTTGTAGGCCTTGCCGGGATTTTCCTCCTGCGCCGAGACCAGATGCAGCAGCACGCGCGTGCGCTCGACATGGCCAAGGAAGCGGTCGCCGATGCCGACGCCCTCATGCGCGCCCTCGATCAGGCCTGGAATGTCGGCGAGCACGAATTCGCGGCCGTCGATGCGGGCGACGCCAAGGCCGGGATAGAGCGTGGTGAACGGATAGTCGGCGATCTTCGGCTTGGCCGCGGTAACGGCGGCCAGGAAAGTCGATTTGCCGGCATTGGGCAGCCCGACCAGGCCGGCATCGGCGATCAGCTTGAGCCGGAGCCAGATGCTGAGCTCCTCGCCAGGCAGGCCGGGATTGGCGCGGCGCGGCGCCTGGTTGGTCGAAGTCTTGAAATGCTGGTTGCCGAAGCCGCCATTGCCGCCTTTGGCCAGCAGGAAGCGCTGGCCGACCACGGTCAGGTCGCAGATCAGCGTCTCATTGTCCTCGGCGAAGATCTGCGTGCCGGCGGGCACTTTCAGCGTAATGTCGGCGCCTTTCGCTCCGGTCATGTTGCGGCCCATGCCATGCATGCCGGTCTTGGCCTTGAAATGCTGCTGGTAGCGATAGTCGATCAGCGTGTTCAGTCCGTCGACCGCTTCCGCCCAGACATCGCCGCCGCGGCCGCCGTCGCCGCCGTCCGGGCCGCCGAACTCGATGAATTTCTCACGCCGGAACGACACCGATCCGGCGCCGCCGTCGCCGGAGCGGATATAAACTTTGGCCTGGTCGAGGAATTTCATCGTTTCGAGTTTCTGCTATTGCGCTTGCGGGATTGCTCTAAACCAAGGTGCGGCACAGCGCGAGGCCGATTTGCGACTAAAGCGCCGGATGCCCTTTAGCCGGGGACGCGGTAGCACTGTTGCGGGGACGTGATTGGAGGGGCGCGGAAATGAAGATCGTCACCTACAACATCCAATACGGCATCGGCCTCGACGGCAAATACGATGTCGGCCGTATCGCCGACGCGGTACGCGGCGCCGATGTCGTCGCGCTGCAGGAAGTGACCCGCAACAATCCGCGCAACGGCGGTCGCGACATGGTGGCCGAGATCGGCGAGGCGCTGCCCGACTATTTTGCCGCCTATGGCAGCAATTTCGAGGTCAATATCGGCTCGCGGCTGGAGAACGGCCGCGCCGTCTCGACCTCTTTCCAGCTCGGCAACATGGTGCTGTCGAAGACGCCCATCCATCTGTCGCGCAATCTCCTTCTGCCGCGCAGCCGCAGCCTCGAGACCATGAACTTCCAGCGCGGCGCCCTCGAAGCGCTGATCGAGACGCCGCTCGGCTTCATCCGCTTCTATTCCACCCATCTCGACCACCGCAGCCCGGTCGAGCGCCAGGGTCAGATCCGTTTCCTGCGCCAGCGCCTCTTGAACTACGCGCTGGAAGGCGGCGGCCTGTCGGGCATTCCCGAGATCGGCCTGCCGGACCTGCCCTACCCGGAAGCCTTCATCGTCATGGGCGACTTCAACATGCTGCCGGGGTCGCCCGAATATGTCGAGCTCGCCGGCCGCCCGGATCATGAGTTCGGCATGCCGCTGACCGCCGATCTCGCCGTCGACGTCGCCCAGCGTCTGACGGTCGCCGACCTCATCACCTGGGTGGATCCTGAGCGGCCCGCCGACAAAAGCCGCCACAAATGCATCGACTACATCTTCACCAGCGCCTCGCTCGCCAGATCGCTGAAGCGCCTGTGGTCCGACCGGGACGCCGTCGGCTCCGACCATTTGCCGCTCTGGGCCGAGCTGAGTTGAGCTCCGGCCTCCCCCTCATCCGGCCGCTTCGCGGCCACTTTCTCCCCTCGGGGAGAAGGGCTTGGCGCCGGCGCTTACCTGCTCCTCTCCCCTTGGGGAGAGGTCGGATTGCCCCGAATTGCTCTTCGCAATTCGGCTGGCAATCCGGGTGAGGGCGCGCCGCTCAACCTTCCGAAGCACCGATCAATAGTGGATCCAGTTGCGAAGACTGTTCCACGTCTTGCGATCCAAGCGGTAACGCTCGACAGGCACCTGGCCGGCGACGATCGAGTTCAGCATGCCCTGGCCGGCATACTGGAAGCCGCATTTGTGGATGACCCGCCGCGACGCCGGATTGATCACCCGGGTCGAGGCATGCAGCACCTGGATCGGGGTCCGCTGGAAGGCGAGGTCGACCAGCGCATGCGCGGCCTCCGTCGCGTAGCCGCGCTTCCAATGGGGCTCGCCGATCCAGTAGCCGAGCTCCAGCCCGCGATCGGTGGTGTTCAAGCCCGCGCAGCCGACGAAGGTGCCGCTGTCCTTGAGCGTCAGGGCATAGACGATGCCGGCGCGCCGCGACGCCGCCATGGCAAGGAAGGTGCGGCCCTCGGCTTCGCCATAGGGATGCGGCATGCGGGCCAGCATTTCGGCGACATGTCGGTTGTCGGCAAGCGTGACGAGTTGCTCGAGATCGCTCTCGCGCGGGGCGCGCATGACCAGCCGCTCGGTGGCCAGCGCCGGGCAATCGATCGCGTAACTTTCGTCTTCGGTATCTTCCGCTTCGGCAACCATTTTAGTCCTCCAGGGCAAGAAAAAATGAAAAAGGAGAGAGGGCGAGCCCATCTCTCCTGATCCTTTTCCTGGCCTGGCCAGACACCGGTTCCCGAGATGGGCGCCGGTGTTATGGTGCGGAACCGGCTACTCCGCTGCTTTGGTAATCGGGTTCACCGATACGTAGGTTCGGCCGTTGGCTTTCTTGTTGAAGGTGACTGCGCCGGCTTCGAGCGCAAAAAGGGTGTGGTCCGTGCCCATGCCAACATTGGTGCCCGGATGCCATTGCGTGCCGCGCTGACGAATGATGATGTTGCCGGCGACGACGGCTTCGCCGCCGAACTTCTTCACGCCCAGACGCTTGGAGTGCGAATCGC
Source organism: Mesorhizobium sp. M2E.F.Ca.ET.209.01.1.1 (assembly GCF_004010375.2). NCBI lineage: Bacteria > Pseudomonadati > Pseudomonadota > Alphaproteobacteria > Hyphomicrobiales > Phyllobacteriaceae > Mesorhizobium > Mesorhizobium sp. M2E.F.Ca.ET.209.01.1.1. The sequence goes on from NZ_SADP02000008.1 coordinate 111,443, forward strand.
GACCATTGCGCGACGAACCGCCAGCTTTCTTGTGTGCCATTTGACTAACTCCGATGCGCCCTGAGGCGCTTGAATGGTCTTATGAACGCGTTCGCGTTCCGTTTCAAGTCCGTACCGGCGACGATCGTCGCCGGAAAAATTACTTCTTCGCCAGTTCCTTGGCCTGCTCGCGCCAGTCCTTGATCTGGTCGGCGCTGAACGGCATGTGCTCGTCGATCTTGGCGACGTCCTTGTCGCTGAGCTTGGCGAGCTGCGCGAAGGTGATGATGCCCTGCTCGGCGAGGTCCTTCGCCGCGACCGGGCCGATGCCCTTGATCACGGTCAGGTCGTCCGGCTCGCCCTTTGGCGCCTTGAACAGCGGCGCGGCCTTTGCCTCTTCACCGGAAGCGGCCTCTGCCTTGGTTTCCTTCTTGGCCTTCGGCTCCTTCGGAGTGGCCTCGGCCTTCGCCTCGGCGGCGACTTCAGCCTTGGCCTCTGCCTTGGCTTCCGGCTTCGCTGCGGCCTTCTTCGACGGCTTGGCACCACCCAGCAGGATCTCGGCGATCCGGACGGTGGTCAGAAGCTGGCGGTGGCCGATCTTGCGGCGCGAATTCTGGCGGCGGCGCTTCTTGAAAGCGATGACGGTGCGGTTCTTGCCCTGCTCGACGACTTCCGCCGTGACCAGAGCGCCATCGACGAACGGCGCGCCGAAAGTGACATTCTCGCCCTCGCCATGCGCGAGCACATTGCCGATCTCGACGATATCGCCGACCTTGGCTTCGAGCTTCTCGATCTTCAGGAGATCGTTGGCGGCGACGCGATACTGCTTGCCGCCCGTTTTGATGACTGCGAACATTTTTTGCCTTTCGCTGTTCGGTCGGCCTCGATGAACCGCCTCGGGCGGTTCGGCCGTCTTTTTGTCAGTCTGCGGGTTCAAAAAACATTCGGCGCGGAAGAGCCTCCACGCCGAATGCGGGCTGTCCCTAACCGAAGGTTGCGCTGGAGTCAAGGCAAACGGCCCTGTCTCTGAAGAGGCCGCGCGCGGCGTTGCCGGCAAACATCGGTCCGTTCCCTCGCTGTCCCTTTTCGCGGAAGCTGGAATTCACTCGAATAGGGCCTTGTAACTCTAGCAGTCACCCGTTATCTAGTGCGCCGCGCCGGCAACGGCCGACCATGACCTCGCGGAGAGGTGGCAGAGTGGTCGAATGCACCGCACTCGAAATGCGGCATACTCGCAAGGGTATCGGGGGTTCGAATCCCTCCCTCTCCGCCATTTAGCTTCCATAATAATCGTTTCCTTTCAAAAGCTTCCTTGTTGCGCTTGACCAGCGCGAAGCGAAACTTATCTTAGACTGTGTAACAAACTGTGTAACATTAGAGAAAGATAATGCGACGTTCCGCAGCGCCAAAGCCGCATAAACGTGAAGGCATCTGGTATCTCGTCCGCAGGGTGCCGAAGGAATTCGCGGCGTTTGATCGCCGCTGCCTAGTACGCATTTCCACGGGCGTCGCCGTGGCTGACGATCCCCGCGGTGTACGGGCGCGAGATGCAGTGCAAAGCCTCGGCGCGGGGCTGGAGGCGTATTGGCGTAGACTGCGGGAAGGCCAATCCGCCGAGGCGGGGCTGCGTTTCGAAGCCGCGAGGAAGCGCGCGCGGTCATTTGGATTGGCCTATCGCTCTAACGAGGAACTAGCAGCGGGGCCGCTCGACGAACTCATGGCCCGTATCAAGCTGCTCCTCGACAAAAAATCGATCGAGGACGCGCAGGACGTCTCGGCCGTCATGGGTGGGGAGAAGCGGCCAGCGGTCCGCCTGAGCGGTCTTATCAAGGAATTCGAGACGATCGAGCAACAGAACTTGCTGACCATGTCGCCTAACCAAATCAAGAAATGGCGTAACCCCAAAAAGCGCGCAGTTGCCAATCTGGTTGGAGTCATTGGCGACAAGGAGATCGCAAGCCTCACTCGGGACGACGCAATCGCGTTCCGCGAGTGGTGGCAAAAGCGGATCGTTGAGGATGGACTTGATATCGGTACGGCCAACAAGGACATCGGCCATGTTTCGAAAATGCTGCGCGTCGTCGATCTGACTCACCAGCTCAAGCTGGAGCCGGTTTTTCGAAACCTGCGTCTTTCCGGCGCCGTCCCCGGGCAACGCGCTGCGTTCACAGCGGAGTTCATTCAGGAGAAGATACTCGCTGAAGGCGCGCTCGACGGACTCAATGACGAAGCCCGCCATCTAATCTATGTGATTGCCGATACCGGACTCAGGCTTTCTGAAGCGGCAAACCTCACCACCGAAACAATCCACCTCGATCAAGAAATCCCGCATGTGCGGGTGCGCCCCAATGGCCGTCGCTTGAAGACCGGTCATTCAGCCCGTGACATTCCCTTGGTTGGCGGCGCACTTGCAGCCATCAAGCTCCATCCGGACGGCTTTCCTCGTTATCGCGACAAGGCCGCGTCACTTTCAGCGCTCGTCAACAAGGTGCTCGCCAGCAAGGAACTTCTGCCGACTTCCGAGCATAGTCTTTATAGCCTGCGACACACTTTCGAGGACCGGCTGACGGCAGTTGAGGCGCCGGAGAAGGTAATTGCTTCTCTGATGGGCCACAAATGGATCCGGCCCAAATACGGCGCGGGACCTTCGTTAGCGCAAAAGCGCGAGTGGCTTCAAAAAATCGCTTTTACCCCGCCCGGGCGAATGTGATTGCGGCGCCATCCAGGCCTTGAGAACCAACCTCACGGCTCCAGCTGTCCGAGCCATTTAGGTTGAGCGTGGCCAGCACGCGCTGCGCTCGCTCGCGATTTCCGAGCTTCCGCCGCATTTGTTCGACCTCGTATTCCAGCCTTTCGAAGGTCGGTATATAGGCATCTCCATGCCGGATGACCAAGTAGGCGGCAACAGCTAGACAGCATTCTAGCTCCGTGGCCGATGGATCGGAAAAAGGGGCGACGCCATACCAAGACGAGCAACGCCTCTCGAGGGCTTCCGAACTAGGCAAACGGCCAGCATGTGGCATGGGATACAAACCTATGCCTGATCGACGAACCTAAAGTGCTCACGAAGCTTGACCGGTACGCGGGCCATCGGAGGGTTCTGCCTAAAACCGCCAAAAATTTTGAAACACCCATTCATCCGGCTCGAATTCAAAGGGATCGGCGATTTTTGGGTTATGGCTTGCAAGCATAGTTCAGCCCAGACAAGAACGCCTGATATCTTGTCGTTCACTGTCACCCTGCCAAATATGGTGCCGGTGACAACGGCAGTTTGGCGAGCAGAAGAATTCCCGAGACTGAGACGTTCTACGGCTTGGCCCATGTTCGCGCTCCTCCTCGATTGGAGACAGGATGGGCCATATGGAAGCGAATAAAAGGAGGTTGGTGACGAGTCTCGGTAGTGGAGTAGAAACGGGTGGAAAAGCTTGCGCTATTCGCCGTCGGCGCCGCTAAGCGCATTTGAGAGAAGGGGCAACGATCGCCAAGAGATGACGTCCGATCGCAAGCCGGCTAGAAATGCGACAGTGACGCGCCTTTTTTGGCACGACCTTAGCACCCGATCGGGCCTCAGCTGGTCGTCGTTGCGCAGCCGATCGGGTGCGATTTTTATAAAGCTCTCTTGGCTTTAGCTTTGAGAGCCCGTCATCGAGACAAATGCAAGGGAACGGTCCCGCCCCCTGGGGACATTCGACATGCCGTGGCAGCTTCCTATGGTGAGCCAGCGCATTCCGATACACGTTTTCCGCGCTCTACCGTTGCTCCAGCACCTGTGCTGAGGCTGAGCGCTTGATCAGGACCCGACCGCTGCTGTTGCGGGATGGTGACTGGGTTGAGGTCGCGAAAACCTTGACCGCGGGTACGTTGTTCATCCAGATGAGCGCTGAGCCGAGAAGCAGCCAAGAACGCTTCCCGTAATCGAATCCTACGGGAACCGCGAAACCAGCGTCCAAGGGACGCAATTCTCCGACGTCGTTCACTCAAGCTCATCTCGCAACTTGAACGCTTGTATGAAGCCGCTGCATGTGCGCCGGTGGACCGGATTGCTGCTATCCAAACCACGTGCTCAGTTTCGCCCCCGTAATAACTCTACCGTCCGAAACGGCTTTCGCGCGTCAGGTCCACCCCACATGAAAGTTCCGCGAGCAGCACGGACGGAGAGGCCGGTCACAACTCCTTCGCGTGCTCTTTTACTACCGAATCAAGTGCCAAATGGAGAGGCACTGCCTTAGAGAACAGGAAGCCCTGCGCGGTTCTGCAGCCAAGCTTGTACAGAGTTTGCCGATCTGCCTCTGTTTCAACGCCCTCGGCCATGACCTCGATCCCGAGCGTCCTACCAAGGTCAATCACCGCTTTGACAAGCAGCCGATTCTCCCGGGACTTGGCTAAGCCGCGAATGAAGCCCTGATCTATTTTCACTTTCCTGATCCGACTGTCCTTGAGCGATGCCAACGTCGAAAAACCGGTGCCGAAGTCCTCGAGCGCGATAGAAATGCCAGCATGTGAAAGCTGGCCGAGCTTTTCATCCACTCTGTCCGGATCCACTGGGGCTTCTTCGGTAATCTCGATGTCGAACATCGTTGCAGGGAGGTCTTTTGCCGCCAGACCATTAAGAATCATCTCGTCAATATCGCCAGCTTCCAACTCGCGCGGTGAAACATTCATCGCCACACGAACATCACGACGGTCAGCTTTGACCAAGCCCTCGATAAGAGCGCAACAGTCGGCGAATACCGTTTGAGTTAGCAGCTGAAGCATTCCAGTTTCGCGTGCCGCTGTCATGATCTCGGGCGGAGAAATGGGACCGTGAAGCGGGTGAGACCATCTTAGCAAGGCTTCAAAACCGACGACGCTTCAGTTTCGAGTCTTACGATTGGCTGAAACCAAGCGACCAAGCTTCTCATCGTTATCGCCGAATGAAGATCGCGTTCGATTGACTGGCGGCGTTGCAGTTCCCGGGCTAGCTCGGCACCGAACAGACAAAATTCATTCCTGCCGCGGCGCTTAGCTGTGTAAAGGGCGATGTCGGCCCGCAACAACATTTCCGTCAGTCCGGGGTTTTCAGCCAAGTAGATTCCTATAGACGCTCCAATGCGGACGGATGCGATCCCAGGATAGGGGCGAGCAAGCTTGGCTATGAGATTGGACGCGAGATTGGTGGGAGAAGGAGAATTCTTTCGCGAAGAAAAAACCAGCACGAATTCATCCCCACCGATGCGGGCGAGCGTTGAGCCCTCCGGTGCTTCTTCCTCTATTCGGCGGGCGATCCTGGCAAGCAGCTCGTCACCCGTTCTGTGACCGTAGGTACCGTTGACAGATTTGAACCCGTCCAGATCAATCAGCATGGCCACAAAGGGTCCATCGGTGTTCTCAAACTGATCGATTGCATGTTCGAGGCCCCGCCTGTTGAGGAGCGCGGTAAGATGGTCCTCCCTGGAATTGCGCTCCATTTCCGCGGCAAGCCGCTCGGCTTGATGTCTCAGGCGGCTCGCGTCACGGAAGCGCGCTTGTCCAACGAACGAGGATCGAACCAGGCCGCCCTCGAAAAGCAGGACGGCAAAAGCCAGAATGTAGTTTTCCGGGGCTCCCTTCGTCAGCAAACATGCGGCGGCAATGAGGAGTGGCGGTGTGATGAAGCATATCGCTGCCGCAGCATATGAGCTGCCGTACGTGACCGCGCCAGCTGAAATGCCCGCCAGAATTATTAGATGCAGCGATGCTTGAGACGTCGTGTATCCAGCCGTTAGGATGGCAAGGAATGACCAGGTGAATCCCGCCAGAAGAGCAAGCCTGCCAAACCAGCGAAGCCGCAGCCAAACCCGTGTCAGATCATCCTGGACTCCGGGTTCCTTCAGCTGATGACGGGCGAGTGCAAGGCGGGCGGCATTTATCGCATTAACGACCGAAAACCAGGCCGCGCCAGCAAGACCGTTCCCGGAAAGGGCCTGCACGGTCAAAATCAGCCCGGACAGCACAATGCTTATCGGCATTGAGACGAAAAGGCCTGCCCTCAGATCAGCGAGCTGGTCCTGAAGGATTCTCGCCTCCAGCGGATCTTCTTTTCCAAGGCTGGACGGGTCAGCTTGCTTACTCCTGCTTGTCCGCAGCCTATGCAGCCCCCCTGAAGGACGGGTTAATTCTTCAATCGGAGATCAGCGTCGGGGAGCAGGATTACTCCGGTGCATCATGCACTCTCTCCCATCGCTCGCCCAGCACGCGCAAAAATGCGACTGCTGGTGCAGTATCACCGCTGGAGCTCCGCCGATATCCCATGCCGGACAAGGGGAACATGTTGGGCAAAGCGAAGCCCCAGATGCCTTGCAAGCCGTGCCGCCAGGTGGTCTCTGGAGTAGAGTCCAATCAATATGTTCGTTGCATGGTAGAGCGGCGCCGCCGACAGGCGCAGCCGCCTTTCGTATATATGCAGCATGTCGGGGTCGCCAACATTGCGGCCGTCGCGGCACGCAGTCATGATTCCACGGGCGAGTTGCTTCTGGCTGCTGAGACCGATGTTGAATCCGTGAGCGGTCACCGGGTGCATGCCGATGGCAGCGTCGCCGATGAGTGCGGCGCTCGGCGCCCGGAATTTGTGCGCCCAGGTCGTGACCAGCGGATAGGTGTGGCGCTTGCTTGCCAAGGTCATTTTTCCAAGGCGCCCTCGACACCGTTTCGTCAACTCCGACAGGAACAAATCATCATCGAAGGCAAGCAGTCTATAGGCCTCGTTTGAGCGCAATGTGAGCAGCAGCGACGACATGCCCTCCGCGAGGGGCAACATCGCTATCGTCTGATGGTGATCGAACCATTCGATGGCGATCTGGTGGTGGGCGCGCTCGTGCCTCACTCGGCAAATCAGCATCGAGTGGCCAAGCCGGTTGATATCGGCGCCGATGCCTAGCAGATCACGCGTGGCGGACAAACGCGAATCCGCGGCAACAACCAGCCGAGCAGTTAAACGCGCGCCATTAGAGAGCGTTACGACTGCTCCTTCTTGGCTGTTTGTTGCATCGACGACCGAGTGGCCGCACAACAGCCGGGCGCGATCCTGCAAGCGGACGATTTTGAACAGCGCCTCGCGGATCCGGCAATTTGGAACCAAAACCCCCAGCGGTTCTCCAGAGTTGCTGGGAGGATCGAAACGAAGAGCGAATGCGCTCGAGCCGTTGAGCACGCGCGCGCCTTGAAGTGCTGATTTGTCCGAAGCCGGGATGACATCCCAGGCGCCGAGCTCGCGAAGGGTTCTGATCGAAGCGTTGGTCAGCGCGATTTCGCGACCATCGAAAGCCGGATTCGCCAGACTATCGAATGTGTTCTGTTCAACAACTGCCACCTTGAGTTCGCTTTGGGCAAGCGACGCAGCGAACGAAAGGCCGACCGGGCCGGCTCCAACGACAACGATGTCAAAATTATCGTCAGAGCCCATCAGCGTGCCGCCATCCGGTCGCCTATCCTCGTGTAACGGTGGAACTGAGCCGAGTGACATGAGCTCCGTGGCCGCCGCATTGCCTAAAGGCGCTGGGCCGGGAGATTCGCATCGATCGGCAACGAAGCACTCAAAGCGCTCAGAGGTGGATGCGGCTAACCGATCCCGCCCTTTGGCCGCGCAGCCGCGCAGATCGCCGCCAGCAAGCGAGACACTCGCGACGCTGGTCAGCCACGGCCGCGCCGCATCGATCGCCACATTCCACCTGGAACCCTTGCGCATACTACTCACGCTCCACGACGTCGAAGCGGGCTCTCTTGCGAGGGTATCGAACGTAGCGCTCTCTCTCGTCATCCCAGCCAAGGTAGCGGAAACTTTTATCCACGACCGCGCATATCTCATCAAGAACCTGCTGCATGGCTTCGATGTCGATGTCCTTGCAATTCAGTCGCCGATAGAGCAAAGCCCACGCGGCGACATAGTCGTCGAAATAGCGCGCGTCACTCGAACCAATGATCAACTTCGGACGGTTGATCGATCTCGAAAACGCACGTCCCAACCCCGATGATGCTCCGCAGCACGTTGACATCACGAGGATCTTCGGCGCTGGATGCGAGCCCTGGAACATTTCTACGAAGTCAGCCCAAAGAAGGCCACTTTCGACGCACACAACCCATCAAAGGCGAAAGCTGTTGATCGGCCCCCGTGTCCGCGCAGCCACGCGGATGGTCAGCCAGCAAGCGAGATACACACGACGCCGGTCAGCTAATGGCTGCGCCGTAAGCACAAGGCATGGCCGACCACACGACAGAAAACCCAGAACCGTGAAGGTGCTGATAATGACGACCAATCTTTCCGTAAGTCATGCATTTCTCCGTCGAAGACTGGTCAATAGAACACACCGATGAGTATGACCCTGATCTGGATCAGCCAGACATGACCAATCGGCACTGGCGGTTCACGGTCAGGTGATCGACCGTGACGTTCCACTTTGGAACCCGTGCGCACATGGCCAAGCTCTCGTCCGGCCACGCGAGGTACTCTCGTGGCATCAGCCGCCTCATACTGGGTGCAATGGGAGGCAGTCCTTCGCACGACAGAGGCTTTTCACAAATGTAGTGTGCAGCTTAGGTCAAGATGGTCATGGAGCATGGAGCATGGAGCATGGACAGCTTGTTCCCGACCGAGCCGGCTCGACTGACGAGCGCGATCCGCGCATCTTATGCACAGCGGATTGAAATCAGCGTTCCGGTTTGTCGTCCCGATCAATTAGTATCCGCTCGGCGGCTCCGTCGAGATCTTCGTATTGACCGCTTCGCAATGCCCAGACGAAGCCGGACACACCCAGTGCACCCAGAAAAAGGGCCACTGGTATGAGATAGAGCAACGTCGTCACGAGGATTATGCCGAATAGCTGACTGCGGAGCGTCCGACTTTTTGAATAACTTGCAGCGTCGCATTCGCCCCGAAGCCGTGCAAGCGCAATGCGTTTCCAATAACAAGCACCGATGAGGCAGACATGGCAATCGCCGCTAACAAAGGCGTGGCGTGCCCGAGGATGGCGATTGGTACTGCCACCGCATTGTAGACGATCGCAATCGCGATGTTCTGGCGGATCAGGTGTCCCGCCTTGCGCGAGACGTCCAGCGCGAGAGGCACTGCCAGAAGGCTTTCGCGCAGGAATACGAAGTCGGCGGCATTGCGGCCAATGTCGGCGGCGGTAGCTGGAGCGATCGAGACATGCGCCGCGCTGAGCGCCGGCGTGTCGTTGAGGCCGTCGCCAACCATCAGAACCTTGTGTCCGTCTTTCGCCAGGGTCTCGATGCGCTCGACCTTGCCGGATGGCAGCAGGCACGGAACGAAGTCCTTGACACCCAGCATTTCTGCGACTTCACCGCAGGCACCCGCAGTATCGCCCGACAGCATTTCCACTGACACCCCGGCATGGCTCAATTGCCCGATCGCCGCCTTGGCGTCTGCGCGCAGCGCGTCCTCAAAATCGAAGGTCGCGACAATGAACCCGTCTTTTGTCAGCACGGTTCCGCCATGTTTGCCTTCACCACCGGTCCGGGCTCTCCATCCAGCCCATCCGCGTCGGCCTAGCCGCCAGGTGCTTCCGGCTCCAGTGGCTTCGATTCCAAACCCTGGATGCTCGGTGACGGCATCAAATTTGTACTGCCCGCCGGGATGGGCAAAACCGGCTATGGCCTTTGAAAAAGGATGGCGGGAATGCGTAGCCATGTCTCCCGCGACTGCCAGCATGGCCGGATCGATCGACGATGCATTGACCAGCCGGGGCTGGCCGAGCGTGAGCGTTCCGGTCTTGTCGAACACCGCTGTATCAATCGTCGCCAGGCGCTCCATGGCAGAACCGTCCTTTACCATGATGCCGTTCTCAAACAGGCGCCGCGCGGCGACCACCTGAACGATCGGTACGGCGAGGCCGAGCGCGCACGGGCAGGTGATGATCAGAACGGCAATGGCGATGGTTATCGCCCGGTGCCAGTCGCCGGTCACCGCCATCCAGCCAAGGAACGTCGCGAAGGCTGTGAGATGAACCACCGGGGCATAGAGCGCTGAAACGCGATCGGCGATCCGGCGATAATGCGCGCGGCCGCCCTCTGCGGCTTCCATAAGACGAACCATTTCCGCCAGAAACGAATCCTTCGCGGCGGCTGTCGCCTCAATCGTCAGCGGGCCGGTAAGATTGAGCACGCCGGCCTGAACTGCTTCGCCCGGCGCCACGTTTTTCGGCGTGCTTTCGCCTGAGGCCAGCGAGCAGTCGAGATCCGACGTTCCCTGGATGATCTTGCCGTCGACGGGGATCCTCTCACCGGCTGCGATCAACAACCGCATGCCTGGTTCGATCTCGCCGACCGGCAAATAGTCGCGCGCGCCGTCGCTGCGCAGCACCATGGCGCCATGTGCGGCCAACTGGGACAGGCCTTTCACAGCGGTCCGGGCACGTTCGCGCATCACGTGATCCAACGTGCGGCCGATCAACAGGAAGAACAGCAGCGATACCGACGCGTCAAAATAGGCGTGATCGCCATGGTTGATCGTCTCGTAGAGGCTCATGGCGTAGGCGAGCGAAACACCGACCGCGATCGGCACGTCCATATTCATGCGGCCATGGCGCAAAGCATTCCAGGCCGAACGGAAGAAGATGCCGCCGGCGAAGGCGAGGGCAGGAATGGCGATCAGCGCCGAGACCCAGTGAAACAGGTCGCGGGTAGCACCTTCGGCGCCGGACCAGACCGAGACCGAAAGCAGCATGATGTTGCCCGCCGCAAAGCCGGCAACCGCGACCGCGCGGATCAAATCCGATAACGTCCTGTCCTTGTCGCCGACCTCGGAAGGGAAGAGATGCGCCTGGTAGCCTAGCCGCCCAAGCGCGACGACGAACGGTGGGACCTCGTCACCACGCCACCGGACAGAGACCCGTTTCGTCGACAGGTTGACGCGGGCGCTCTCGACGCGATCGAGCTTTCCCAGCGCCGTCTCGATCGTCTGGATGCAGCCTGCGCAATGAACCGTCGGTACTGAAAGATCGGTCTGGTGAAGATCATCGCCAAGCGATCGGCTCGCCAGCCTGATCTCCTGGCTGGACGGCAGGACCGATCCGGTGTTGACCAGATCAAGCGCCATTTCGGCGCCCGGTGCACAACAACTCATTGCAGCGCTCCATTGGAAATCATGATCCGGCGGACGTCGCGATACGGTTTGTCCAGACCGGCGTCGGCGTCGACTTCGACAATCCAGACGCCGTCCTTCGGCATGTGCTGGGCTGCGAATTCCTGGCCCGAGGCGGGTGCGAGGGTGACCGACTTGTCCTCCTTCTCGTACGCGGGATGGCGAAACAGCACCTTGACGCCGTGCAAGGGAACCGGCTTGCCGGCGACGTCGGCGAGGCCATAGCGAACTTCGCCCCATGCGATGGTCAGCTTGCCGGTCCAGCCAAGTGCTGCCTGCGCCCGTCCTTCCTCGGCCTTCTTGTTGAATTGCTGGCTCGCCACATAGGTGTTTTCGACGACGAGGCCAGTCCAGCTTGTGCTGGCGAGCGTTGCCATGGTCAGATTGACTGCGATGACCACGCCGAAAAAGGCCAGGATGATGACCAGCATGTGCCTGCCGGTGAATTCACGAGGCTTTTGTACATTGGCAGTCATCTGAGGGGCTCCGGCGCGTTGAAGGTGGCGGTGTACTCGTTCGACTCAAAGCTGGCTCTGTCCTCGACGCGGAACTTGAAGGTCTGTGCCGGAGCGCGGATCTGGTCCGCCGGCTGGCGAACGAAGACCCTCAGCATTTTCAGGCGGTCGGGTTCGACCGGAATGGCGAAGGAACGGCCTGCGGGGATGTCGTCGCCGACGACGACCATGTCAGCGCCTTCAAGGCCCTGCATGGTTACGACGATCGTCCTCGGCTCGGGGATCATGTTGAGCAGCTTGACGGTATAGCCATTGCGGATGGATCCGTCGGTCAGCGTGACGAACTGGGGATTGCGATCATGCAATACGTTCAGTTCGAGCCGATCGCGCGTCAGCAGCGAATAGAGCAGGCCGAGGCCGATCAGCGACCACAAGCCCATGTAGACGTAGGTGCGCGGCCGAAAGATCTTGCGGATGTGAAAATGCGCCACCTTGTCGGAGAACAGGCCATCAGCGGTCCTGATCAGCGATGGATTGACTGAGCTGGACCCGCCTGCAGTCGCCAGCATCATGTTGGCGTTGTAGTCGGAGAGCGTCGCATAGGCGATCAGCCCACGCTCCTTGCCGAGCTTGTCCATGACGCCGTCACAGGCGTCGATGCAGAGCGCGCAAGTGATGCATTCGAGCTGCTGGCCGTCGCGAATGTCTATCCCCATCGGGCAGACCGCGACACAGGCATTGCAGTCGACGCAGTCGCCCACGGGCTGGCCTGCGGCCAGCACCTTCTTGGCGTGGCGCGAACGCGGTTCGCCGCGCCAGTCATTGTAGGTGACAGTGAGGGAATTTTCATCGAGCATGGCCGCCTGGATGCGGGGCCACGGGCACATATAGGTGCAGACCTGTTCGCGCATCAGACCGCCGAACGTGTAGGTGGTAGCCGTCAGGACGGCGACAGTGATGTAGGCGACGGGCGCCGCAGTGCCGGTGAAGAGCTCGCCGAGCAGCGTCGGTGCATCGGCAAAGTAGAAGATCCAGGCGCCGCCAGTCGCCGCCCCTATGACCAGCCAGATGGTGTGCTTGGACACACGCAGCATGAGCTTGCGCGCGGTCCAGGGACCTGCGTCAAGTTTCATGCGGGCGTTGCGGTCCCCCTCGATCGCACGTTCGACGACGAGGAACAGATCGACCCACACCGTCTGAGGGCATGCATAGCCGCACCAGGCACGGCCGACAGTCGAGGTGATCAGGAAAAGACCGACGCCCGCCATGACCAGGAGGCCGGCCACATAGAAGAATTCCTGGGGCCATATCTCGATGAAGAAGAAGTAGAAGCGCCGGTTCGCGAGATCGAGCAGGACTGCCTGGTCCGGGGCAAATGGACCGCGAGCCCAAGGCAGCCACGCAGCCAGGTAGTAGATGCCAAGTGTGATCGTCATCACCAGCCATTTGAAGCGACGAAAGTTGCCCGAGGCGCGCTTCGGAAAGATCTTTTGACGCGCGGCATAAAGCGGCTTGCGGGTTTTGGCGGAATTGACAGTTTCTGTTTCGAGCCGTGTCAACTGCGTCTTATCACGCATGTGCAACTCCACTTTCCCAGCCAATGTCAGGGGCACCTGTCGTAAAGCCTCGCGGTAGGATAGCCTTGCCGGGTTGTGCAGATCGCATTAGGGATGGTGTCGAGGCCCGGCTCACGCCGGGCCTCGTCCGCTTGGCAGGGGGGACCGAAGAATAGGACTTCCATTCCTATTCTCCGCCGCCAAGCGAATGGACATAAACTGCAAGTTCCTTGACCTTGATCTCGCCGAGACGGCCAACCCAGGCCGGCATGACGCCCTGTTTTGGCGCACGGACCTGTGCGGCGATGGCTGTCTCACCGGATCCATAGAGCCAGATCGCATCGGTCAGGTCGGGGGCGCCGAATTCCCTGTTGCCTTTTGCATTGTCGCCGTGACAGGCGACGCAGTTCTCGGCAAAGACCTTGGCGCCGGGTTGGATCAGACTTGCATCGCGGACCTTGCCGGAAAGGCTGGCCACGTAGGCGCTGACTTGTGCGATCTGGTCGGCGGTAATGATGTCGCCGAAGGCCGGCATTTCCGACAGGCGCGTGTCCGGATCGGATGCGAAGCGGATGCCGTGCGTAATCGTCTGCTGGATCTGCTCGGCCTTGCCGCCCCATAGCCAGTCGTCGTCGTTGAGATTGGGAAAGCCCTTGGAACCTTGGGCGCCGGAGCCGTGACATTGTACGCAATTGACCTTGAAAGCGGCGCCACCGGCGGCGATTGCGAATTCGCGCAGGCCGTCGTCCGCGGAGATCTCCGAGACGCTCTTGGACTCCACCGCCGAGATATATTTGCCCTTGGCGGCCTCAGCCGCAGTCAGCTCGTTCCTGACCTCGTTGCGGCTGGAATAGCCGAGCACACCCTTCGTCGCCGAGTGCAACAGAGGCCATGCTGGATAGGCGATGGTGTAGCCTATCGCCCAGACAATGGTGACGTAAAAGGTGATAACCCACCATCTGGGAAGCGGGTTGTTCAGCTCCCGGATGCCATCCCATTCGTGGCCGGTGGTCGAGACGCCAGAGATTTCATCGATATGCTCGTCGCTCATGATCACTCGTCCTCGAGCGGAATGCGGGCCGCTTCGTCGGCCAGCCTTCGGCTGCCGGGGCGTAGGGCAAAGGCGATGCACCCCACGAAGAACAGCGCCATCGCAACCAGGCCCCAGCTGTCGGCAAACGCCCGCATCAAATTGTAGGTCATCAGCGTTCTCCTCAGCGGTAGCCGGCGGCTTCGTCGTAATTTTTGAAGTCGACCAGTGTGCCAAGCATCTGCAGGTAGGCGAGCAGGGCATCCATTTCGGTGACCTGTTGCGGGTTGCCGTCGAAGTCGCCGATCTTGGCTTTTGGGTAACGCGCCTCAAGGCCTGATGTGTCGGCATTGGGATCGGCCTGCGCCGCCAGATCCGCATTGGCGTGGACGATCATGTCATCGGTGTAAGGGACGGCTACAAGCCTGTTGGCGACCAGATGCGTTGAGAAATCCTTCACGTCGATCGGCGTGTCTTTCAGGAACCCATAGCTCGGCATGATCGATTCCGGCACCACCGAGCGCGGGTCGGTAAGATGCGCGACATGCCATGCATTCGAGTAGCGGTCGCCAACTCTGGCGAGATCCGGCCCGGTGCGCTTCGATCCCCACTGGAAGGGGTGATCGTACATGGACTCGGCAGCTAGGCTGTAGTGGCCATAGCGCTCAACTTCGTCGCGGAACGGCCTGATCATCTGGCTATGACAGAGGTAGCAGCCCTCGCGCATATAGATGTTGCGCCCGACAAGTTCGAGCGGCGAATAGGGGCGCATGCCTTCCACCTTCTCGATCGTATTGTCGAGATAGAAGAGAGGCGCGATCTCGACGATGCCGCCGACCGTCACCACGAGCAGCGAGCCAACGAGAAGAAGCGTGGCGTTCTTCTCGATGATTGCGTGTTTGTCCATCAAGCCCATTACCTGGCTCCTGATCGCGCAGGTCGGATGGCGACGGGGCTCGGCATCGGCTCCTCCTCGCGCTGGTGGCCGAGGATGGTCCTGGTGATGTTCCAGGCCATGATCAGCGCGCCGGAGAGGTACATGGCCCCACCGATGGCGCGCATGACATAGTAGGGGTGCATGGCGGCGACGGTCTCGGCGAAGGAGTAGACCAGGAAGCCCTGCTCGTCGTATTCGCGCCACATCAGGCCCTGCATGACGCCGGATACCCACATCACCGCGGCGTAGACAACGATACCAAGTGTCGCCAGCCAGAAATGCCAGGTGACCAGCCGCAACGAGTAGAGCCGTTGCCGGTTCCAGAGCTTCGGCACCATGTAGTAGATTGCGCCGAACGAGATCATGCCAACCCAGCCGAGCGCGCCCGAATGGACGTGGCCGATCGTCCAGTCGGTATAATGCGACAGCGAATTGACCGCCCGGATCGCCATGATGGGGCCTTCGAAGGTCGACATGCCATAGAAGGCGACGGCCATCACCATCATGCGTATGATCGGATCGGTGCGCAGCTTGTCCCAGGCGCCGGACAGCGTCATCAGGCCGTTGATCATGCCGCCCCAGGACGGCATCCACAGCATGATCGAGAACACCATGCCGAGCGTCTGCGCCCAATCGGGCAAGGCGGTGTAGTGCAGGTGATGCGGCCCGGCCCAGATGTAGAGAAAGATGATCGCCCAGAAATGGACGATCGACAGCCGGTACGAATAGACTGGCCGGTTCGCCTGCTTGGGCACGAAATAATACATCATGCCGAGGAAGCCGGCGGTGAGAAAGAAGCCGACCGCGTTGTGGCCGTACCACCATTGCGTCAAGGCGTCCTGGACCCCTGAAAAGGCGGAGTAGCTCTTGGAGCCCAGGAACGAGACTGGTATGGACAGGTTGTTGACCACATGCAGCATCGCGATGGTGACGATGAACGACAGGTAGAACCAGTTGGCCACGTAGATATGCGGTTCCTTGCGCTTCAGGATCGTGCCAAGGAACAGAATGAGGTAGGCGACCCAGACGATGGTCAGCCAGACATCCACATACCATTCGGGTTCGGCGTACTCGCGGCCCTCGGTGATGCCGAGCAGGTAGCCGGTCGCGGCCATGACGATGAACAGCTGGTAGCCCCAGAAGACGAACCAGGCCAGATCACGGCCGAAGAGGCGGGCGCGGCAGGTGCGCTGCACGACATACAGAGACGTGCAAAGCAGCGCGTTGCCGCCGAAGGCGAAGACGACACCGGATGTGTGCAACGGCCGCAAACGACCGAAATTGAACCAGGGCTGGATGTTGAGATCGGGGTAGGCGAGCTGCAGCGCGATCACCACGCCGACCAGCATGCCGACGACACCCCAGAACACGGTGGCGATCGCGCCGTAGCGGATCGGACCATCCATGTAAGCGGATGGGTCAATCGGAGCTGCTGGCTTGAACTCCGTGTTGCGCAACAGGATCGCAGTGAAACCAGCCACTGCGAAGAACAACACCCACATGTGTCGGCGGAAAGGTTCATCCACGCCGAAGCCGGCGGCCACCAGGGCCGCAAAAGCGAACACGCTTAGAAGGACGATCTCTGTGCCGAATTTCATTGCAGATCCCGATCTCGAATCTGGTGGATGCCAAATCCGCAGCGCACTAATCGCGCAGCCGCCGCCCCCTCGCCCTGATCTATGTCAGGCCGCAAGATTTTGTGTCGGCGGCGCAATCAGCAGGTGGCGAATGAACGAGGAACGCAGCGCGGGCTCACCCCCCTCATGGAAGGCGTTCCCTGGGTTGGGCGGGCGCAGACGCGATCGCTGAGGCGAAAGCTGAGGCCCTGCGCGCGTTGGATGCTATTGCCGATGCCCTGCCAAACGTTGTTCGGATCCCATTGGAAACGAACGCGATCGTTCCGCCGAGCCGTGGCAGATTAAGGACCATGCTTCGCCGGTATGTGCCGAAACACACCTGGCGATTGGTCACGTTCCTATCAAAGCCCGAAAGCTGTTTGTCTCGACCGTGACGCCGCTTCGTCGAAGGCGCGGCAACATCGCATTAAAAGGCAAACACGGCCCGCCCCGGAGTCATGCGACATGGCCTCGCCGCTTAGGGCCGCTCGCGTCCGCCGCCACAGCGCTTCTCCAGACGGCTTATGCTGTCCACCGTCACATGGCGTGCGTTCTCAATCCGAATCACCCCGTCAGCCCGCAATCGCGTCAGTTGGCGGCTCACGGTCTCGTTGGTGATTCCAAGGAAATCAGACATTTCGACACGCGTCAGCGGCAGATCGAAGGACGCCGACCCGGAAGCCGCATCGAGACTGGAATCGATATTCCGGGCCATCATGAGGAGAAAAGTCGCTACCTTTTCCGGAGCTGTCTTGCGCCCCAGCGTCACCATCCACTCGCGCGCCTCATCGAGTTCATTCAGCGTCTGTTTGAGCAGGCGATGCTCGAATTCCCGTGACGCCTTCATCATCCGTTCGACGGCCGCTCGCGGAAACGAACACAGCGTGACTGCTGTTGCCGCTTCCGCATTGATCGAGCTTTCCACCTTGAAAGGACGTCCCAGAAAATCCGGTGCAAACTGGAGACCGACGATCTGCTGGCGCCCATCCGACAGGCTCTTTGATAGCTTTACAACGCCTGAAAGCACGTTGGAGTAGCTGTCGACGTTCTGTGCCTCGCCGGTCAACTCCATTCCTGACTCGATCCGGCGACGCGAGCAAGTCTTGGCGAGCCCAACCAAATTGTCTGGATCGAGCGCACCGCAGACACCGCGACGCCGTGCCTCGCAAGGGAAGCAAAGAACAGGAATGCCGGAACTATGAATGTCTTGCCGAAAGGTCATGCGTTCGCCTTACCCGATCCTAACTGCCGGCAGGATACCCATCCAGGGTAGAGAAATCCTGCGGCGGTTTGTCCATGAGCGCGGCTGATCGAGATCAGGGTCTGCTTCAGCGATGCGTGCAGTGTTCCGGCGGGCAACACGGTGAACGCGAGATGCAATCGGAAATAGCTGTCAAACTCAGCGAGAACGTCCCACGCTACACCAGCTATCCGACGGCGCCGCATTTCCATTCGGGGATCGATGCTGCCATTTACCGTGGCTGGTTGGAGACGCTGGAAAGCGGCGACGAAATCTCGCTGTACCTGCACATTCCTTACTGCGACAAGCTCTGCTGGTTCTGCGCCTGCCACACCAAGCAGACGCACCAATATGAGCCGGTGGCCGCTTATCTGCGCTCGCTGAATGCCGAAATCGTCACGATTGCCGGTCTGCTGAGCGGCAAGGCACATGTCCGTGCAATCCACTTCGGTGGCGGTTCGCCAACTATTCTGAGGCCCGATGATATGGTTGCTCTTGGAGCGGCCTTGCGGGACAGCTTCGACTTTCTCCCGGATGCTACGGTCAGCATCGAAATCGAAACCAACGACATGGACAAGGCGCGCCTTGATGCACTTGCTCAAATCGGCGTAACCCGGGCGAGCCTCGGCGTGCAGGATTTCGATCCGCAAGTGCAAAAAGCAATTAATCGTGAGCAGAGTTTTTTGCAGACCAAGGCAGTCGTCGACGGGGTTCGTTCGCGGGGCGTCGAATCGGTCAATCTGGACCTGCTCTACGGGCTCCCGAATCAGACACGCGAGACGATCTGTTCCACGGTGGCGCAGGCACTGACCTTGGAGCCAGACCGGATGGCCCTGTTCGGCTACGCACATGTGCCCTGGTTCAAGAAGCATCAGACGATGATCGACGAGGCATGGCTGCCGAGTCCCACTGAGCGTTTCGCCCAATCTCAACTCGCGGCGCGGGCAATTGTCGCCAAGGGATATGAGGCAATAGGACTCGATCATTTCGCGAAGCCCGACGATGCGCTGGCCATAGCGGCCCGCGCAGGGGTTTTGCATCGCAATTTTCAGGGCTACACTGAGGATCGCTGCCCGACACTGATCGGACTTGGCCCTTCGTCCATCGGTCGTTTTCGCCAAGGCTACGTGCAAAACATGGCTTCGACTGCCGGGTACGGGCGCATGGTTGCGGATGGCGGGTTGGCTGCCGTCCGCGGCGTTGCCCTTTCCGACGACGATCGCGTCCGTGGCTGGATCATCGAGCGGCTGATGTGTGATTTTGCCTTCTCGGCAGTCGATCTGGTGGAGCGGTTCGGCAAAGCCGGCGAGCAGCTCCTTCATCGCTCGAGGTCCATCGCACTCCACGATCCTGCCCGAGCGCTTGAATTCGATGGTGACAGTTTCCTCGTACGTTCGCGGCCAAGTTCGATACATATTTCAAAGGGGGAACGGCGAGGCACTCGGTGGCGGTCTGAGCAAAGCACAGTGCGCTCGCCGTTTGGTCGATCGGCGAACCAGCTGCGTTCGTTTTGACCGCTCATAGGCGACTACCGCATCAAATCGAAAATGCAAACTTAGGCTGTTGCGCGGTATCTCCTTCCACATCCTCTCTTGCGCATACCTACATTCCAAGGGGTTTGATCCTATGCTTCGCGAGGAGCAGGTAGGTCGCGACAGCTAGGCAATGTTCCAGCTGCCCTAGCGGAGGAGTCACGATTTTCCGGCAAGCTCCGTCGGCAGACGTTCTTTTCTGGCCCTGGCAAAGGCTCGGTCGCCTTCCAGAAACGCCGCCAGCATGAAAGGGATGAGTTCTGCCACGGTTTCAGACTGACCATAGGTCTGACGGTAAAGTGCAGCATACTCCTTGAGTGTTTGGCTCAGCTCCGCGCTGACGGTAATGGTGATCTTCGAAGCTGTTCGGTCCGGAAGTTTTCCAAGTTTCAGGTCAGCCATGATAACTCCTGCTCAACTGGCGTATGGCCGCAGCACGATGTCCTTGTGCACGATGACGCGCAGTGGCCAACCTGGGCGGACGACGATGGTGGGCTGGATATTGAGGTTTTTTTCGGTGATGCGCTGGCCGGCTCGACTGGCGTTCTGCTGGGCTGATTCCCGGATCGCCTTGACCAGATCGCTCTCGTTTTCGCCGAGGCTGAATTCTGTGCCGACACCGAGCAATGTGGCAAGCGCCACTCCCTTGATCATCTGCCAAGTGTGGAAATCGACTTTGTCTTCCAGCCCTGCGTAGCCGGCGGTGTCGCTCGCGGGCAGATTGTCGATTTCGGCCGACGAGCCGTCGGGCAGCAGAATGCGCTGCCAGACCAGCAGCGCTCGCTTTTGCCCGAACGCGACGACGCTGTCGTAGACGCCGATAAGACGTGAGCCCTGCGGAATCAGCAATATGTTGCCCGTGACCGTGTCGTGCACATTTTCGGTGACTTGCGCGACGACAAGGCCCGGCAAATCGGAATTGATGCCGGTGATCAGGCTGGCGGCAATCACGCTGCCAGCCATCAGTTGATATGGCGAGATCGGCGTCTGAAGCGCATGCGGATTGTAGATCCCGCCAGTGCTCCGCTGGCTGAGAAAATCAAGCTTTCGCTGCTGATTGTTCTGGTCGCCTTCCGCCGCCGCCACCGAGGCTGACGCGCGTCCTGCTTCGGATTGGGGAAGCGCCTCAAATGGATGCTGAGCAGTTTGCACGCTCTCTCCGACATCTGTCTGTTGAGCTCGATTTTCGACGCGGAAAAGCACCCGCGATTCACGCGCTTCGATCGCCTGCTGCGCTAGACGCTGCTCCTCGGCCGAGATGTCTTGGCCCGGCACGATGCCGAGCTGGCGCTGCCGCTCGAGGATGGGGCGGCCGAGGTCGCCCGGCAAAGGTAGCCCAAGGACGGGAGGCTTTGGCTTCATGCCGGAATAGTCATGGGGAAGCGTATCGAGTCCCTCGGCGGTTGGTTTGCGCTCAGTGTTGTAGAGATCTTCCGCCTGATCCCTGATGCGAAGGGCCGGCCCCTGGAGGGCGATCATGGTAACGCCGAAGACAGCGCCGGATCCGAGCGCTGCGATAGCGATGATCACACCGCGCCTGAACCGCACCACGCGGCGGGGAGAGGCCCGAAGCTGCAGTTCCTCGGGATCCAGTTTCGGCGGGATGCCAGAGCGGGAATTTTCGATCATGAGCCCTCACCTCGCCGGCTGCCGCGAAAGAGCGAGATCCGCCGTTGCGGTTGCCTGCCGTCAATCCTGCTGATGCGGATCACCTGCTGCCGCTTGGTGCCGAGGCGAAGTTCGGCCGCGGCGAAGAGCCGATCGACGATGTAATAGTTGCCGCGCACGCGATAGTTGACGAGCTCGCTGCTCCCATCTGCGCCGACGATGAAGAGTGGTGGCGCCTCGCCCTGATCTATGCGACGAGGGAACTCAATATAGACCTTGCTGCCGTCGTCGAAGGCTCGCGTCGGTCTCCAGGGCGGTGTGTCGCCACTGATTGAGTAGCGAAAGCGAAGGTTTTCGAGCGCGATGTTCGACGCGACCGGTGTAACTGCCTCGGCTTGAGCATTGCGCTGGCGAAGCGCGATGATCTGGTCTTGGCTGTAGGTCCAGGAGATTGCCGCCATTGCGGTCTTCTCGGTGCTTTGAAGCTGCAAATGATAGGTCCGCCGGTCCGTCGTAATGACGACATTGGTGGCAAGACCCGGCGCGAAGGGTTTTACCAGAACATGGGTGCGCTGATTGTCACCGGTGCCGCTTGCGGTATCGCCAATGACCCAGCGCACGGTGTCGCCAGCCGACACGGCGGTTAGTTTCTCGCCCGGCTGCAGAGCGATGTCGGTCACGCGCTCCGGCGCGGCATAGAGTTGATAAAGCGCGCCATCGGTGAAGGGGTAGACTTGCACTGCATTAACATACCCGTACTTGGTGGGTTGCTGGGTCGCGGCTTTGTTGGCATCAGCGACGCGTTCTTCAGGAGGGCGCTTGTCCTCGGCCTTGCCGGGCTCGGGCTGCATTTGGCCAGGCAGCGGCAGTGGTTTTGGCACCTCGACAATTCTAATCGGCCTCTCCGGCGCTTTTTCGATCGCGGCCGGTTTGAAGTCGGCAGCGTCATAGGAAATCTCAGGCGGCGGCACCTTCTTCGATGCACAAGCGGAAACGACCGCTGCCGACACCGATAGGATCAGCACGGCACGAATCGGTGACATTTTACCTTTCATTGGTGGACTCCGTCGGAGAAAGGGGGGCTGGGACGGCGCTGTCGAGCTCGCGTGACCAGTCAATGGCATTGATGAAGACGCCGAGCGGATTCTTGCGCAGCTGATCCGTATTGCTTGGCGAGCGGATCACGATCGTGAGGATCGCAGTCCAGCGCATCGTGCTGGCAAGGCTTCCGCGCTCAAACACCTGCTCGGTCCATTTGACCTGGAATGAACTTTCGGAGGCTCTGACCACGCTGGTGACCTGTACCGAAACACTGCGCGTTCCGATCTGACCGAAGGGGTCGTTCGCCTTGGCGTATTCGTTGAGGAAGAGCGCTGCGCGATCGCTAGCAAAGTCGTACGCTGCCAACCAGTTCTGCCGAACCAAAACCGGATCGGTGGAAACGGAACGGACATTCTGGATGAAGCGGCCGAGATGCCAGGCGATCTGAGCATCCGAGGGCTCATAATTCCGGACCGCCGGCGCGACGGCGCGCGTCTCGCCGAAGCCATCGACCTCGACGACATAAGGCACGACACGGCTTTGCATCGACTGCCATACGAGTCCGCCGGAAAGCCCGGTCGCCAAGGCCAGGCAGCCAAGGGCCATGATCCGCCAGTTCCTGGCCTGCAGTCGAGATGAGCCGATGCGCTCGTCCCACAGTTGGGCGGCTTTTTGATACGGCGTGACCGGTTCGGGTGTTTTGCCGTAACGGTGCACGGGTCGCTTGAAGAGCATCTAGTCATCCTTGTCGTTGAGAGAGGGGTTGGCGCTGCCTCCCGGCCGGTCTCCGTCTCGGACAGCTTGCATGGCAGCGTGGCGATTTGCCCGGGCGGTCTGTTCAGAACGTAGGCGCCTTGCCCACGTCGGCGCCGAAACAGTGGCCGAACCGGCAGAGCGTTCGGTCATTGACGCTGTCGGCGCGCCGCCGGTCGCGGTCCACGCGGCATCGCGCCCGGCATCGGCGTTGCGCCCAACACTTGCAGTGGCGGATCGCGCTATGCGTATAGCGGCGCCGCCAGCTGCACTGGTTACACCATGCATTCCAGCAGCCACACCGGAGAGGCCAGCGTCGGGCGAGGTTGCGCGCCCGATCTGCCATGACGTGGAAGCAGCCGATCCCATTGTTGTGCCGGCTCGGATGGCGGCGAGACCGCCGCTGGTTGCCATACGCGCGCCAGCAAATGCTGTGCCTCCAGCAACGAGTGATACACCCGCTGCCGCCGCGGTCGTGCCGAGGGCGGCGCCCGCCCCAAGCTGCGGTGCGCCTGAGACAAGACCCGACGCGATCCCCGGCCCAAAAATGCCAAGGCCAAGCAGTGCCAGTGCGCCCAGTACCTGGGACATGGCACCGGCAAGATCCGGCTCCTTGCCTTGCAATGCGGAAGCGAACTCCCCGAAGAGCGTGGAGCCGATACCGACAATGACGGCGAGCACCATCACCTTGATGCCTGACGAGATAACATGGCCGAGCACGCGTTCGGCCAGGAACGCTGAACGGTTCCAAAGTGCGAATGGAACCAAAACAAAACCTGCCAGCGTGGTGAGCTTGAACTCTAGGATGGTGATGAAAAGCTGGATGGAAAGGATGAAGAAGGCGATGATAACCAGGAACCAGGCCATCAGCAGCACGAAGATGGTCAGTGCGTTGCCGAAGATTTCCGGGAAGCCCAGGAGCTGACTGGCTTGGTCAAGCATTGGCCAAGCACCTTCGAAACCGGTCGCGGCAATGCGGCCCGGGCGCAAGAGATTGTCTGCCGACAGATTGCCGGCCGACGCCTTAATCCCGAGACCGGCAAAAGAACGATAAACGATATCGGCGAGGTTCTTGAAATTGTTCAGAATGAAGGCGAAGACGCCAACATAGAGCACCTTGCGGACAAGCCGGCCGAGAACGCTGGTTTCGTCGCCGAGCGCCCACGCCAGGCCGGCAAGTGTGATGTCAATGCCGATCAGAATGGTAGTGAGGAAGGCGAGGTCGCCCGATAGCAGACCGAACCCGCTGTCGATGTAGCGGATGAAGGTCTCCATGAAGCGATCGATGACGCCAAGGTCGTTCATGCCGCTGCCTTTCTCGTCGTGATGAACTCGTGATTAATTGCCGGGATAAGCCGAGCCGGTACCCAAGAACCGCTTCGTCATCTCGCGGGCGGCTTCGTCTGACTGGGCCTTGCGGGCGGCATCCTCGGCCTCAGCTCGAAACTGCGTTGCGAGCAGCGTCTGGATCTGCATCTGCTGTTTTGTCGAAAGCGCCATCAGCTGGTTGGTGGCCTGGCTTGCCTGAAGCGCACCGGCCGCCCCTTGGCTGCGGTTGACGAGATCGGCGAGCAGATCGCCGTCGGCGCGGACGTTCTCGACGATTTGCGACTGGACACCCATGGTCTGGCGGAACGCCTGCATGGCGGTTTGCCAACGCTCCCGCGCAGCACTCGCCACATCGCTGACTTTGATCGTGGCGTCGTAGCTTTCCGGATATTGGCTGCGCCACTGGTCTTGAAGCTTGCCCAGATCAAAGCTGAGGCCACTCGCCTGGTCCATCAAGCCGTCGATGCGATGGAGCGAACCGGTGAGTTGGCCAACGGAAGAGAAATCCAGACGCTGAAGATTGCGCGCCATGTTCTGCAGCATGGTCGCCTGATTCTGCAGCGACTGGATTTGGTTGTTGATCTGCTCCAATGCGCGCGCGGCCGTCAGCACGTTCTGCGCATAATTGGACGGATCGAACACGATAAGGGCGTACGCGGGCTGCACATAGTCGGCCATAGGCTTGGCGATCAGGGAAACGGTGATCAGGCCGGAGAGAAGGCGTCGCCGCATCATGAGAATTGCTCCTTGTCTGGTTGAGGGAATTGCTTGAGAAGTTCGCCGGCCCAATCGAGGCCGCGCGCGATCAGGAACTGCGAGGCAAAGCTGCCTTGCCCGTCTTCGGACATGATCCTGTCGATCAGAGTCTGCGTGGCCGGATCGGAAGCACCGCAAAGCGCAAGAGCGATGGGGCCAAGCTCGAGCTCGAACAGACGGTTGCCGCGGCGCGATTGCAGATAATACTGACGCTTCGGCGTGGCGCGGGCGATCAATTCGATCTGCCGCTCGCTTAAACCGAAGCGCTCGTAGGCTGTGCGCGCCTGGGGTTCCACGGCACGATCATTGGGAAGGAAAATGCGCTGCGGGCAGCTTTCGATGATTGCCGGCGCTATGCCAGAGCCCGCGATATCAGCCAGCGACTGCGTAGCGAAGACAACCGACACGTTCTTCTTTCGCAGCACCTTCAGCCATTCGCGGATGCGGGCGGCGAACAGCGGATTGTCGAGATAGACCCACGCCTCGTCGAGCATGATCAGCGTGGGCCGTCCGTCGAACCGTTCCTCAAGTCGCTGGAACAGATAGGTAAGCACCGGCAGCAAAGCGCCTTGGCTGTGCATTAACTCCTCGGTCTCGAAACACTGCACATCCGACAAGGCCAGCCCATCATGATCGGCATCGAGCAGGCGGCCGAAGGGACCGTCGAGCGTGTAGGGCATCAATGCGGTCTTCAGCGCATTGGATTGAAGCAGGACCGAAAGACCGGTCAGTGTGCGTTCCTGCGCCGGCGCGGTGGCAAGGCTGGCCAGCGCTGACCAAATAGCCTCCTTCACCTCCGGCGTGACGGTGACGTTCTCGTGGGCAACAAGGCTGGCGATCCATTCGGCCGCCCAGCTTCGGCTAGCCTGGTCGTTGATGCTGCGCAGTGGCTGAAAGGCAAGGGAACCGTCCGCTCCTAGCGCGTGGTGTTCTCCACCCATGGCAAGTGTTGCAGCACGGGCCGAATTGCCTTTGTCGAAGACATAAACCTGGGCGCCGGCATAGCGCCTGAACTGCAGAGCAATCAGAGCAAGCAGAACCGACTTGCCGGCGCCGGTCGGACCAACAACCAGCATGTGGCCGACATCTTCGACGTGGGTGGAAAGCCGAAACGGTGTCGACCCACTGGTCTCGGCAACGAAAAGCGGTGGCGCTTCGGTTTGGGTGACTTTCGCGAGATGCTCGTTTGTCGCAGGACCGGCCCAAACCGACGACAGCGGCATGAGATGGGCAAGGTTCAATGTATGAACGAGCGGTTGGCGAACGTTAGCGTAGACATGGCCAGGCAATGAGCCGAGCCAAGCCTCGACCGCATTGACGCCTTCTCGGATCGTGGTGAAGCCGAGCCCATTGATGATGCGCTCGACCGCGCGAAGCTTCTCTGCAGCGGCTTGGCGATCCTCGCCCCACACCGTCACGGTGGTGGTGAGATAGCCGAAACTCACATGATCACCGCCCAATGCCTGAAGGGCTTCGTCGGCATCGAGCGCCTTGTTGTCGGCATCGTTATCGACAAGCGGGACCGGCTCGTTGGTAATGACCTCGCGTAGGATTGCCACGATCGATTTGCGCTTGGCAAACCACTGCCGGCGCAATCGCGTCAGCGTCTTCGTGGCTTCCGTTTTCTCGAGCGGAATGAAGCGCGTCATCCAGCGATAGGCGAAATCCTGATGATTGAGGGTATCGAGGATTCCGGGCCGGGTGAGGTTCGGAAAGCCGAGGATGGTCAGTGTGCGAAGATGCTGCTCACCCAGCATCGGCTCCAGGCCACCGGTAAGCGGCGCATCGACCAGGATTGCATCCAGATATATCGGCGTTTCCGGGGCCATGATAGGATGGCGACGAGGCGAAATCGTGCCGTGGAGATAGGTCAACGTCTGAGCATCATCGAGGACGCGTACTTCGGACATGAAACCCGAGAAGAGATCGAGCACGCGGTTGGTCTCGTCACGGAACCTCGCCAGATCCTGGCGCCAGTCTCTTTCTCCTCGGGAATAATGAGAGTCGACGAGCGCGCTTTCTGCGCGCGCCTGGGCGTCCGGCGGTGGCATAAACACCAAGGTCAGATGATAGCGGCTCTCGTAGTGCGCTACCTTCCCCTCGAAAGCAGCGCGGCGTTCTTCGTCGACCAGCCACGACGCGGCGTCAGGAAAATGCGAGTTCGGATAGCCCAGCGCTTCTGTGCGCTCGGCCTCAAAGAACAATGCCCAGCCAGAGCCAAGGCGTCTGAGAGCATTGTTCGCCCGGGCGCAAATGCCGACGAGTTCAGCCTCCGTCGCACTTTCGAGATCCGGGCCGCGGAACCGCAACGTCCGCTGAAAGCTGCCGTCCTTGTTGAGCACGATGCCGGGCGCCACCAAGGCAGCCCAGGGTAGATGGTCGGCAAGCCGGTCGGCTTTGCTTCGATATTCCGAAAGGTTCAGCATGCAAGCCACCCCTTCAGACGTAGGTGGCGCACAAGCACGCTGGCGAAGTCCGGATCGCGTCTTGCGGCAAACACCGCTAACGAGTGGCCTGCGATCCAAAGCACCAGACCAGCAATCCATTGCTGCAAGCCGAAGCCAATGGCCGCGGCCACTGTACCGTTGAGGATCGCCACCGCGCGCGGAGCCCCGCCGAGCAGGATCGGCTCGGTCAGCGCCCGGTGGACCGGTACTGCGAAGCCCTCGATATGCTGCTCCCCGGCGGCCATCAGACGAGCGCCCCACCACCGAAGGAGAAGAAGGAGAGGAAGAAGCTCGATGCCGCGAAGGCGATTGACAGACCGAAGACGATCTGAATCAGGCGCCGAAAACCACCGGCGGTGTCGCCGAAGGCAAGCGTCAGGCCGGTGGTGATAATGATGATCACCGCAACGATCTTGGCGACCGGTCCCTGCACGGACTCCAGGATCTGCTGCAGCGGCTGCTCCCACGGCATGCCGGAGCCGGCGGCATAAACCGGGGCCGTGTTAAGAAACGCGAGCGCTGTGGACGAAAGAAAGCGAAGCTTCTTGCGCATGAGGAAGGCCTTTCAAAGCTGCTGGAGTTGCGAAAGCGTGAGCGGGGCAACGGCGTAATCGCCGCTGCCGTCGAGACCGGTGACCTCGGCGATTGCGTCGATGTGGCGCGACGAGCCGCGTCCCGCTATGAAGACGATCAGATCTATCGCCTCAGCGATGAGCCGGCGGGGAACGGTGACCACCGCTTCCTGGGCGAGTTGCTCAATGCGATAGAGAGCCGAGCGCGCGGAATTGGCGTGTACGGTAGCGATGCCGCCTGGGTGCCCGGTGTTCCATGCCTTCAGCATGTCGAGCGCTTCCGCGCCCCTCACCTCGCCCACGATGATGCGGTCCGGCCTGAGCCTCAGCGTCGAGCGCACGAGATCGGCAAGGGTGACCGAGCCCCGCCTTGTTCTCAGGGCAACGCAGTCCCTGGCCGCGCACTGCAGTTCGCGTGTGTCCTCGATCAGGATCACCCGATCGTCGCATTCGGCGACTTCAGCCAGCAGAGCGTTGGCGAGTGTTGTCTTCCCCGAGGAAGTGCCGCCGGCGATCAGCATGTTGCGCCGCTCGCGGACGGCCTTTTTCAGCGCATCGGCCTGCAGCGGCAGCATGATGCGTTCGGCAACATAGTCGGCCAGGGTGTAGACTTTCGCGGCGGGCTTGCGGATGGCAAAACATGGCGCCAACACCACAGGTGGCAGCAGGCCTTCGAAGCGTTCGCCAGACGGCAATTCGGCACTGACGATCGGGTTGTCGGCGTGCGCCTCGGCGCGCACGTGCGAAGCAACCAGGCGGATGATACGTTCTGCCTCGGACGGGTGCATGTGAACGTCGGTATCGACCCGACCTTCGCCTAACCGGTCGAGTCGCAGCGCGCCGTCGGGATTGACCATCACCTCGATGACGGACGGATCGGCCAGGGCTTCGGTGATTGCCGGACCCATGGCGGTGCGCAGCATGACACGCCGCCGGTGGTCGGCCTCGGGATGAGAGCTCATCCTTCCCCTCCCCCACCATTGTCTTTGCTAAGCGACTTTTTGCCGGAAGCGATCTGGCGGCCGACCTTCTCAACGAATTTCTCGAAACGCTCTTGGGCAATAGCCTGCGTTGCCCGATCCGGGACCGGCGTGTGGGCGTGAAGGGTGATCGAAAAGCGGATGAAGAGCGCCAGGCTCTCCAGGATCACCTCGGAATCGCGCCTGACGTGGGCAAGATCGCGGGAGAGCCGGTCAAGCCTTACGCCGTAGCGCCGATCGAACTCGCTCTCGCCACGCCGCTCGATGAACGCCTCGATCGCCTTCGCCACGATCGCTGATTTGGTCGTTGACGGATCGCGACTGAGGTTGTCCAGTTTCTCGCTGAGCTCCGGCTCAAGCAGAAACTGATGGCGAATGCGGTGCGGCTTCATGCGGCTCGTTCCGACGGCCCGGCGTTGCGCCGGCGACGGGAGAAGCATCGGCCAGACGCTCAAAATTGCTTATGGCCGTTATCTACGCTGAGGTGCGCTCTGCAACTCAGCGGACTTCAGAAGCCGGGAATGACATCGTCGCCCCTGCCCTCGTTGATACCGTAGGCGCGGGCCGCAGTGGAAATCCGATCCATGACACGCTTGTCCGCGAGCGCTTCGCTGTCATCGTCTGCGGGCTTGTACAGATCGGCCTGATCGGGCTCTTGAGAGACAACAACGTCTTCTTCGGGCAGGCTTGGATGGCGTTGCTGCTGAACGCCTCCCTCGTCTTCAACTGGCGCGTCGGCGCTTTCCTCGTCCGCAGCAAGTCGGCTATCGACGCTGCACACTTGTCCAGTCCAGCCGTCCGGGCGTGATGCAGGGCAGTCCGCATAGGGTCCGTCGTGCAGCACCGGCGCAGGCAGCACCCGATCTGTGAAATTCTGATCCTGATAATAGCGCAGCTTCTTGGCGCGGATCGGCGGCAACCCAGAAACCAGGACCAATTCGTCTGACGGCGGCAATTGCATCACCTCGCCTGGCGTCAGGAGCGGGCGCGCGGTTTCCTGGCGGCTCACCATGACATGTGAAAGCCAGGGCGCAAGCCGATGGCCCGCATAGTTGCGCATCGACCTAAGTTCGGTTGCGGTGCCGAGGGCATCCGAGATGCGCTTGGCCGTGCGTTCGTCATTGGAGGAAAAGGCAATTCGCACGTGGCAATTGTCGAGAATAGCATTGTTCTCGCCATAGGCCTTTGAAACCTGGTTCAAAGATTGTGCGATCAGATAGGAGCGAATGCCATAACCTGCCATGAAGGCGAGCGCCGTTTCGAAGAAGTCGAGGCGACCGAGCGCCGGAAACTCGTCCAGCATCATGAGCAGCTGATGCTTACGGCTCTTCTTCGGGTCCCCCTCCAGACGCTCCGTCAACCGCCTGCCGATCTGGTTCAAGATCAGTCGCACCAAAGGCTTGGTGCGCGAGATATCCGAAGGCGGCACGACCAGATAGAGCGACAGCGGTCGCTCTCCATCCACTAGGTCAGCGATGCGCCAGTCGCAGGACGAAGTGGCCGCCGCGACCGTTGGATCACGATAAAGCCCAAGAAAGGACATGGCGGTCGAGAGGACGCCTGAGCGCTCGTTTTCCGACTTGTTCAGGAGTTCGCGAGCCGCCGAGGCCACTACGGGATGGACCTGAGGGTTATGCCCCGTCCCGAGATGGTTTGTCGTCATCATCCGCCGTAGCGTTGCGGCAAACGAGCGTTGCGGGTCCGACAGGAAGGTGGCGACGCGGGCTAGCGTCTTGTCCTCTTCAGCGTAGAGCACGTGCAAAATGGCGCCAACTAGGAGTGAATGGCTGGTCTTCTCCCAGTGATTCCGTCGCTCCAGCGCGCCCTCGGGATCGACGAGGATGTCGGCGATGTTTTGAACGTCCCGGATCTCATCTGGGCCTTTGCGCACCTCCAGCAGCGGGTTGTAGCGTGCCGATCTCGGGTCGGTCGGATTGAACAGAAGGCAGTACGAGAATTTCGACCGCCAGCCGGAGGTCAACTGCCAATTTTCGC
The DNA here is from genome assembly GCF_004010375.2 of Mesorhizobium sp. M2E.F.Ca.ET.209.01.1.1. Taxonomy (NCBI): domain Bacteria; kingdom Pseudomonadati; phylum Pseudomonadota; class Alphaproteobacteria; order Hyphomicrobiales; family Phyllobacteriaceae; genus Mesorhizobium; species Mesorhizobium sp. M2E.F.Ca.ET.209.01.1.1. Next base: position 142,382 of record NZ_SADP02000008.1, read on the forward strand.
CTTTTATATCATGAATGATGGCAGACCCGGTCCAGGAAAGTAGCGTTGGAACAACCAGCCCCACGCCCTTGCCCGAACGCGTCGGCGCAAATGCCATGACGTGCTCCGGGCCGTCATGGCGCAGATAGCGATCGTTCAGCCTACCGAGGAAAACGCCCGCCGGCCGTAACAACCCTGCCGTCTCGACCTCATGAGTCGTGGCCCACCGTGAAGACCCATAGGTCGTAACCGACCCGCGCTGTCGCGCGCGCAAAAGCGAGCCTGCGATTGCGGCGGCACAGCCCAGGAATCCGCTGGCGCCTGCAAGCGTACCGGCTTTGTCGAAGACCTCCGGCGCATAAGCATCGAAGTGGAACCACCATTCAAACAGCTTCCACGGCTTGTAGATTGGCCAGCCGGCGAAGAGAAACCATGGTGCGCCGAGAGGCGTCTGGTAGGTCAGCATTTGAGCGCACCATTGGGTTGCCGTCCATACGCCGATAATGACAATTGCGCACACAACGGCGATCTGCCCGATCAGTAGCTTCGTAGGTGTCATCGGCTTGGCCCGCTGAACAACGCGACCTAGCATCGCGCGGTGCAGCCGGGACAGGAATGTTCCTCACATACGATTTGGGAGCAATGAACGACTTCCTACTATGCAGGTCGGTCAGCACGCGTGTTGCGCCTTCACGCGACACCATCCTCTCCATTCACCCTGAGGCCCGGCGCCGCCGACAGTTGCGTGACCGCTCCTCCGCAAAGTTATCTTCTGCGTTCAGGGAGCCAGGGCGCCTGGGCTGGCTGATGAACACCGTCCGCTCGCGCATGTGGGGTCGAATTGATTTGTGCCCAAGTGGAGGCAGGCTCATCATTCAACAGTTGCCGCAGTTCCCCTGGCTCGAACGCCATCATTGGTGGGGAGGCAGGCTCGTCTTCCAACAGTTGCCGCAGTTCCCCTGGCTCGAACGCCATCATCGGTGGGGAAGCGGGTTCATCCTCCAACAGCTGCCGCAGTTCCCCTGGCTCGAACGCCATCATCGGTGGGGAAGCGGGTTCATCCTCCAACAGCTGCCGCAGTTCCCCTGGCTCGAACGCCATCATTGGTGGGGAGGCAGGCTCGTCCTCCAACAGTTGCCGCAGTTCCCCTGACTCGAACGCCATCATTGGTGGGGAGGCAGGCTCGTCTTCCAACAGTTGCCGCAGTTCCCCTGACTCGAACGCCATCATTGGTGGGGAGTCAGGCTCGTCTTCCAACAGTTGCCGCAGTTCCCCTGGCTCGAATGCCATCATCGGTGGGGAGGCGGGTTCATCCTCCAGCAGCTGCCGCGGCTCTTCCTCGTGCGGCAAGCGCCTCCTTAGCCGGTCTTGCAGCGCCTGCCGATCGGCAACGAGGTTGTCGAGGGGCAGCGGCTCGTGGTCTGGCCGCTGCCCTTTCACCAATCGTTCAACCAGCGCCCACGTGCCCTCCAGGACAAATACGCCGCAATCATAATGGTTCGTCTGTCTGGCCATGGGGGCTGGCGCCAAGGTAGCATTCAGCAGTCCTGCGAGCTGTTTTGCAGGCACGTCGTTATATCCCTCTCGCTGGAGGGAGTCGTAGTGATAGGCGAACCGCCTTTCGGGGTCGCGGCGATCAACGAGCAGCAGCGACCAATGGGTGCCGGGGCTAGTAGCCGTGCCATTATTCACTGGCAAGAACAGGAAGTCGGCTGTGGCGTTGTTTTGATTATAGATGGACTGCAATATGCCTCGAGCGTCTTGCGGCGACGTGTGTCGCAGTAGATGGGATACGGAAGGATCCACCAGCCGAGTCCGGGCAGCGAGCGCCGGATTGATCCCCTGCAGTTGCCGCTCCAGCAAATTGTAATCTCTCTGGACATGGGCGTCGCTCAGCCATTCGGCGGCGCCGAGCACCCGCCCCGTTGCAACGTTGGACGGGGCTGTCGGATCGAGCGCCCCGATCTGAGCCCCAGAGGAACTGGTCGTCAGTGTGGTCACATCAACCAGTGGAAGGCCGCGGTAGGTGCCTGGCAGCTTAGCGGTTGCTGGCGAGGCGGGTTGGGGAGCTCTTGCCGGTGCCGCTGGCCCAGCTTCAGCAGCGGCCCCAACGCGCCTGGTGACTGCGTCTGCCGGATGAGCAGCAAGGACAGTTTCGCGCCCGAGCACAATGCGCGGCAGGATATCCCGGAGGTGAGCCAATGCAGAACCGATACTTAGTCTATTACCATAGGAGACAGCCTTGAAGCTCTCAACATCTTTATCCAGCGATTTGTCGTGAATCCGAGCGGCAATCCCAGGCTTGTTATTTTGACGCAGATACTGGCTAAAATGTCTAAGAAAATTTGTATAGCCGCCCACGGTATCTGGATTCCGTCCGGTCGCAGGCGCTGCCAGGTACTCCTTGGTCGAAGCGGCTCTGTAATCTCTAATGAGCTCGGCATCGTCAGGATAGGGGATCACGAGAGGGCGACCCATAATCGGGGCTCCGCTTGTCGACTTCTTGAGGTAACGCAGTGCGCCAGCCACGGTGGAGGAACCACCCGTACTCTCGTACTCCTTGAGATCCTGATCCAGCGACGAATGGTAAAGCCGAGCAGCAAACCCTGGCTTGTTGTTTTGAAGGAGCCACCGACTAAAGCCGAAAAGAGAATTTACATTGAAAGTGACCGTGTTCGCGCTGGCCTTACCCGCGTGGAATGCTGCCCTCAGCCCTTCGATAGCGGTCGCATCGTTGGAATAGACAGGACGCTTGTCGGAACCGTTGGGGACTACAATTGGACGATCCGGCTGCACTGTCGAGGACATCGAACCACCACCTCCGGGATGCGGTGCTGGGGTGGATTCGTGTTCATCCCTCTGCCTGACGAGCTGCGCCTCAGATTCCGGTGTAGCCACCTTATGAGGATCCTGCATCGGTTCGATCCCCTCCATCTCCTGCTGCAACCAAGCCAAAGCTTGGCGAGCGGCGGCTTCATCAACCGCGGAGGATGTCTCCACACCTCTGGCGGACGCCGGCAGAGCCTGCTCCGCCCGCCGTCGAAAGAGCTCTGGCGAGGCGGATTTCTCCGCCCACAATCTGGGCTGCGTAGCGAGTCCCCGTCCAGATTTATGTGGCACCGCCTCGCTTGGCAGCGGGCTGCTCCTGTCCCGTGCAGCTACCAGCCCCTCCGGGGCGCCCTGGTCGCCGTGGCGCCAGTTCAAGTGAGGGACGGCCTCTCCAAAGTCGGGTGCTTGGTGTTGGTGCGCGGTTGGGGCGAGAGACAATGGTAGATCGGTGCCCTCCTTATAACCTACCGGCAGGAGCTCCTCTGGCCAATCGAATCCCTGCTGTGGTGCGGTATGCTGAGCAGCGTCGCCACGGGGACGAGCCTCCATGCTGACCGCGTTTTCCAGATGACTCCCGAGTATAACGCGCGGCGGGTGCTTGCGGATATAAACCAGTGCAGATTCGATCGGAGCTCCACGAGTAGAGGAGGCGGCCTTGTAGCTCTCAACATCTTTATCCAGCGATTCATCGTAAATCCGGCCCGCAATCCCGAGCTTGTCATTTTGACGTAGGTAATGACTGAAATGGTTAAGAGCAGTTGCGTAGCCGCTCGCGGATCTGAAATGTCTAGTGAGCGCGGCGTCGTCAGGATGGGGGTTCAGGACAGCGCGACCCACAATCGGGGCGGCTCCGCCTATCGGCTTCATCAGTTGACGCAGTGCGCCAGCCACTGTGGAGGAACCACCCCTACTCTCGTACTCCTCGAGATCCTGGCTCAGCGACGGATGGTAAAGCCGAGCAGCAAACCCTGGCTTTTTGTTTTGAAAGAGCCAACGACTAAAGCCGAAAAGAGAATTTGCGCTGCGAGTGACCGTGTCCGGCCTGGCTTTACCCGCAAGGAGTGCAGACTTCAGCCCTTCGATGGCGGTGGCATCGTTGGAATAAACAGGACGCTTGTCGGCACCGTCGGGGGCCACAATTGGACGATCCGGCTGCACTGTCGAGGGCATCGACCCATCGAGATGCGGCGCTGGGGTGTATTCGTGCTCATCCCCCTGCATCGCGAGCTGCGCCTCCCGTTCCGATGTACCCACCTGATGGGCAGGGAGTTGCATCATCGCGCGAGCGCCTGAGTCACCAACCTGACCTGGTTGCCGCTCAGTGACAGCATGCTGCAGATTGCTTTGGATCCTCTGCCTCTTCGTTGGTCTCAACTCACCTTTGCCATGCGAGCCATTGACGAGGACATCCTCGCCTGGTGCACTCATCAACTCATCCGCCGCCTGCAATTCGCCCAAGTGCTGCTCAAAACCGGCTTGGCCGGCTTGTCCGCTTGCTCGTGCGGTACGGCGTGCTGCACCTGCAGCCAAGCTGCTACGATGAATGTCCAGTTTGTACGGGTGCACGCTAGCCTCACTTCCACAGATCACATGAGCAACCTACTCAGGCAAGCTTTCGAAAGGCTGACGAGGTCCGCCGCCGCGGAAGGCGAAGGCTGGTTTTCTGCTCAGCGGTTGACGGCCTAGCGTGTTGCGGCCGCGCCGGGTATCACGCCAATCAATCTGAATAGTCGATGCGTCAAACGAACCAGGATAGGATTTTCGTAGCGGGGCTGCTCTACTCACTCTTGTCCTGAGGTAGAATTCAACCATATCGCCGAGCAACTGGATGCCGATTGGATACCCGATCCGGAAAGCTTCAGCTCATATGTGACGCGAGGATGAGAATCGTGGCAGCTCCAGACCGACGGGCTGCCACCCACAGCGGCGATGACCGACGAGGGTCTTCTATTGCCAAGGTAATCGTCCGTTCGGGGACCTATGTGTTCCTATGCTCGTCGAGCGGATCGGGTGGGCCGCACCGCCGTAGCGTTACGGCGAGCGGAAGCGGCGTTGGGTGCGGCTTTTCCCCTGAACGCTTCACACCAGGCTGATAGGGGATCTTGCAATCGCACACACGCGGTCTGCAGGCGTGCCTATCAAGCAGTTTGCTCAGACCAACGTCGCGGCGAGCCTATCCTCAATACGCAGCGCAAGTCCTAGACTCCACGATCGTCCTTCGGTGCAGATTTGCTCGCGCCTCGCCCTGATTACAGCCGATAAGGCGAGCTAACAATTGCAAGAGCCACAAGCTACTCCAGCTCGATCGGTTTGCTGTTCCAGTCGGGCGGGGTCTGACCGAGAATGTTGCGAACGAAGAAGTCTAGGAGTTTGCGCTCGGTGTAGGTGCCTAGAGTATGGTGATTGGCACCAGGAACGTAGACAATGTCAAAATCTTTTCCTGCCTTGATGAGTCGATCGGCAAGCTGGAACGAGCAAAACGGATCGACATTATCATCCATTTCGCCGACCGCGATCATCAGCTTGCCCTGCAGCCTGTGAGCATTGTCAACGGCGGAGGATTGCGAATATTCAATGCCGACCGGCCACCCCATCCACAGTTCATTCCACCAGGTCTTGTCTATCCTGTTGTCGAAGCAGCCGTTTTTGGCGACGGCGACCTTGTAGAAATCGGGGTGAAAGAGCAGCGCGCTGACTGCACTCTGGCCGCCGGCGGATGCGCCAAAAATGCCGACGTTGGATATGTCGTACCATGGATATTGCGCGGCCGCCGCCTTGTGCCACAGAATGCGATCGGGAAATCCTGCGTCCTTCAGATTCTTCCAAGCAACATCATGGAAGGCGCGGGAGCGGTTGTTGGTGCCCATGCCGTCGATCTGAGCAACGACGAAGCCCAGCTGCGTGAGCGGCTCTGTCCACCGCGAGAAGGATTTTGGGACGAAGGAGCCGTGGGGTCCAGCATAGATATTCTCCACAACCGGGTATTTCTTCGTCGGGTCGAAGTTGGCTGGCAGGTGGAGCACACCCCAGATGTCAGTTTTGCCGTCGCGCCCCTTGGAATGGAAACTGAGCGGCGGCTGCCAGCCTGCGGCGACGAGCTCGGAAATGTCGGCCGTCTCGATCTGCTGGAGCTTGGCATTGTCGCTGGCGCGGTAGAGTGCCATGCGCGGGGGCAGATCGATGCGTGACCAGAGATCGACATAATAGCGCCTGTCAGGCGAGAACTCGATATGGTGGTTGGCCGGTTCGGGCGTCAGTGCAGTCAGTCCCTTGCCGTCAAAGCCGATGCGGTAAGCATGGACCCAATAGGGGTCCTCCTGCGAGTTCATCCCGCTCGCCTCGAACCAGATCTGACGCTTCACCGGATCGACATGGTTGACCCTCCGGACGACCCACTCACCTCGGGTGATCTGGTTTTCGAGCGCGCCTGTCCGGCCGTTGAAAAGATACAAATGCTCATACCCGTCGCGCTCTGATGCCCAGATGATCTCCTTCCCGTCATCGACATCGTAACGGAAGATTTTTCCGGCATCCTCCTGGCCATGCCCCAGCGGCAAATAATCCACGAATGTCTCGCTGGTCTCATCGATCAGGGAGCGCCCGCGGCCCGAGGCGGCGTCTACCTCGACCAAGCGATAGAGCTGATGCCCGCGCTGGTTATATTCGAAAGTGAAGCCGCGGCTGTCCGCCCACCACCGGAGAGGGGAAAGTTCGAAGACGTTCGAGAAGAGGGCACCGTCAATCACGATCTGGCGCCGGCCGGCAATGTCGAACAGGACTGGTTGGGGCAGCGGAAGGACATCGCCCGGCCTGGGATAGAATATTGTTGAATATTCCCGCTCCAACTGGTCCGTCGATGAATTGAGGTAGCGGACCTCTCGCCTATAGCCGGGGCGAACAAGGTAAGCGGCGAGGTGGCGCGAGTCCGGCGACCAGCTCAGCGTCGAAAAGACGTAGCAATTGCCTTCGGCTCCGTCCCGGCTCAGAGGAACATCCTGCAATCCGTCCTCGCTGCGCAGGAAAACGTTGCAGTTCTTGATATAGGCGATCCATTTGCCGTCGGGCGACGCGTTGCTCTTGTCGGGGTTGTTCTCCGCTGGCGGCGTGTAGCGGTGGCTGAGCTCCCTACGGTCCCCTTTCCTTGCATCGAATGTGGTGCTGGTACAGTCATAGCTTGCAAGGTCGCAGCTCCACCGGGTGTCTTCAATCTGGAAGTCGAGCCTGCGACCATCCTCACTCAGTTCGAAACGGTCGAACGGAAGATTGCCGGCTTGATAGCTCTCATGGCTCACCTTGTTTAGCGCTGCCGCCAGACGCGCCTGATCGAAAGCGGGCCGCTTGAAACCCGTGGCAGCATCGACCTGCATGAACTGCTGCTCGCCGTGGCTAGTCCGGCGGTAGACGAAGGCTTCACCCCCGGTCAGCCAGAAAGGCATTTTGGGGACATTGACAGTGAGCCCGCCATATCGATCGTTGATCGTAAGTGCGCGCTTGAAATCGGCCGGCGCTAGCGTCGGGTGTAAACTTTTCGAACCCTTGGCCAGCGTCTGAGTTGCCGATCGCCATGCCGCGCGCGTCAAAGCGCCGATCCTGGACATACCTGTTCACTTCTTTCGGTTTTCGGAATGCTAATTTTGAAGTTGGGTTCTCGTCGCCGGTCTGCAGCAGCGCCGAGCGTCGCCTTGGAGGAGAGCCAGCACGCGGGTGCAGCCAGGCACGCGCAACAGGGGCGCTCCTTGGACATCCAGGCACTGGTTCGGGTGCCGATTGAAGAGTTGGCGTCCGTCGCCGAAACAACCAGGAAAGAGCGTCCATGCAGCCCTGACGCGACTATTTCCCCGCGAGTATGGCCGCTTGCTTTTCTGCATCATCTGAAAGGTCCTGCTCTAGTCGGGCCGGATGTCACCCCGGCAGATTGTGCTATTTCGACAATCTCCGAGCGATTGCCGCCGGCCCATGACGAGGTTTACCGATAGGGCGCAATATGCGTGCCAAAGGAAAAGCGGTTTAATACACGGCAATCCGCCTATGTCGCATCCCCAACATCGTCGCACACCGGACAATGCCGGACGATATTGTCCCGGGGCGTCAAATTGGTTTGATGGTGACCCAACAACTGGCGGATGACGATCTCGAAATGCGCGACAACGGCCTCGGTGGACACTGTCGCCGCGCCCAGCACGCTGGCCGCCTGCCCGGCGATGTCCGCGCCCAGGCGGATGGCCTTGGCCACGTCGACGCCATCGCGGATCCCGCCCGACGCGATCAGCTTCACCGTTGGCAGCGCCCGACGCACCGCCTGCACGCTGGTCAGGGTGGGAATCCCCCAATTGGCGAATGACATCGCCACTGCACGGTCGGCGGCATTGCGGGCGCGCTCGCCCTCCACTGCGGCCCAACTGGTGCCGCCGGCGCCGGCGACATCGATTACCGCCACGCCCGCCTCGACGAGCGCACAGGCCACCGAGGCGGACAGGCCGCCCCCACTTCCTTGGCCACGATCGGCACGCCCACGATGCGCGCGGCGCCAGCGATCAGCGCCAGGACGCCGCGCCAGTCGCGGTCGCCCTCCCGGCTGTACCGCTTCCTGCAGCGGATTGAGATGGACGATGAGCCCATCGGCCTCCAGCGCGTCCACCGCGCGACGCGCCAGGTCCAGGCCGTCGGCCTCCCGCAGTTGCGCGGCGCCGATATTGGCCAGCAAGGGAATGTCTGGCGCCAGGCGGCGCAGCGCGCGCGTTAGCCCCTGGGAGTTACGGGATTGCAGGCTCACACGCTGCGAACCGCACATGGCGATCCGCAAGGCTTGCGCTGCCTCGCTCAAATGCCGGTTGATGGCCTCGGCCCGTGGCATGCCGCCGGCCATAGAGCTGATCAGCAGCGGCGCGCGCATAGCCTTGCCCAGCAGCGAGGCGCGCAGGTCGATCTGCGTCAGGTCCAACTCGGGCAGTGCGCAGTGTTCGAAATGGATGTACTCCCAGCCAGCGGCCACCGTGGCCGGCGCCGTTCGCCGATCCAGCACCAGCGAAGCGCGCAGCTGAGCGCAGCCCTCGAATCCGGAGAGAACGCACGGTACGCCGTGCCCCAGCGCCTGCTCCACGGCGGCGAGCTGCTCCGGCGCGATCAGGCCAACGTCGTTGCAATTGTCTAGCCAGAACAGCAGCGCCAGTTCGCGATAGAACGCCACGATCAGCGTTTCGTTCTGCGGATCACGGCCGGTGCGGGCGCTGGTGTCGCGCAGGCTCGGGTGAATGCGTTGCAGGATTGGGGGACGCGTGACGCAGTCAAAGCTCCCCTTGCCAAGCACGGAGCAGGCGAGTGAGAGAGCAGATGAATAGGCGTGTCGCCAATATTTTCGCATTGCTATAATCGATTATAGTTGTGAGGAGCAATTTGAGACCATTTACTTGCGGCTCAAGTCACCCATAAAAGAAGGCAAGCACCGATTCGGTAGCTTATCCCCTGTCTTTCGCGTACTCGCGGCCGTGGCGCCGGGTGAACGATTGAAGACCGCCGGTCTCACTCGCAGGTGGGCGCCAGGGCGTGGGACGGTTGGCAAGCCACAGGAGTAGGACAATGTCGAAGGATTCGGGTAAGGGCGATAATCACGGCGGCGGGCCGGGCAAGATCGAGATCACGATGGTGGTGAACGGCCAGCCCACGCAGGTCGAAGCCAATCCCAACCAGCCGCTTCACGTCATTCGTACCAAAGCCCTTGAGAACACGCAGAATGTCGCCCAACCAGCCGAGAATTGGGAATTGAAGGATGAGGCCGGCAACTTGCTCGACGTCGACAAGAAGCTTGGCGATTTCGGTTTCCCGAATACTGTGACCCTGTTCCTCAGCCTGAAGGCGGGCGTCGCAGGTGCCTAAACCCCAAAGTGTGGATCCGGAGGTCTCCCGAGCGAAGTTTGATCGGGAGATCGGCCGGTTCCGGCCATATGCTGATGTCTATCGGGCTCAGGGCTGCTTCTTGATCGAGGCGACCTTTCCGCGCGCTTTCTTCATTTTCGCAAGCCTCAAGTTAAAACCACGGGTGATCAGCGCAGCGAGCGAGGTCGACTTCACCGACTACGACTTAAGACCACCGTCCGTGGTCTTCGTCGATCCGTTTACGCGTCATCCGATTGCCCGGAAAGATCTATACCTGAAAATGCTTAGACGTCCGCCGCTGCCCGGAACGCCGCCGGAGATGATAGGAGCTCTCATCCAGCAGAACGCCGTGCCGCTGACGGACTTCATCCAGGCCAACAGTCCCGAGGACGAACCATTCCTGTGCATGGCGGGCGTCCGGGAATACCACGACAATCCAGCCCATTCAGGTGATCCATGGCTACTTCATCGGGGTTCTGGCGAAGGCTGTTTGGCCTTCATCCTGGACAAGATCATCAAGTACGGAATCATTCCTATAGAGCAGTTGCAGATTCAACTCCCACCGGCAATCGTAGGAATGGTGGTATCCCCTCAGGCGATACAAGAATGACTGGTTTGAGAGATGTAACGATCGTGACTCTCCCGCGCGGCTGCATCTCGACCACGCATGGGCATCTGCGCTCAGTTGGTCGCGAAGGCAATGAGGGGATGGCGCTCTGGGTCGGCGTTCAGCAAGACCGGCACTTTGCCGTAACAGAGACGGTTATCCCGGCGCAGCGTCACATTCGGACAAACGATGGCGTTTGCGTGATCGTTGCGGCCGAAGAACTGCACCGGCTCAATGTCTGGCTCTACAAAAGCGGCCTGAAACTCTTGGCCCAGATTCACAGCCATCCGGGCCGCGCCTACCATTCGACGACGGACGACGCTTATGCGGTTGCTACCACGGTTGGGTGTCTGTCGCTGGTAGTGCCGAATTTCGCCCGCGAGCCTTTCGATTTTGCTCGGGTCGCCGCCTATCGGCTTGACGAAAAGGCCAAATGGAATGCGCTCCCTCCCGCGGCACTGTCGCGAATGATCATGATATCGAGTTGAACAATGGCATTCGCTAACTTCATCGATCGTGCCGCCACGGCGGCATCTCAGGTCCTGGCCGATTTTCATCTGGGAGACTTCAAAGCAGCTCTTGAAAAGCAGGTCGTGGCAGTCGCCTTCGACCATCAGGCCGCTTCCTGCGCCGAAGGCCAGGCGACACTAGATCTTGCGGTGAGATTGCTCGCTAGGCTCTACCCGGTTCTGGCGATACTCCCGCTGGACAGCGCGGCGAGCTCTCAAGCCCAAGCGCTGGAGCGCTTGGCAAAGTCGATCAATCCAAAAGTCGGCATCCGGCGTTCCGGCAAGTCTGCCACCGTCTGCGTCGTTGCAGGGGTAACGCGCCCATCACTCCGGTGCCCGATCTTTTTCGTGGGATCGGACGGTTGGGCGGCAAAGCTGTCGCGTACGGACCCGGTGGGCTCTGGCCCAAGTCTGCTGCCTTTTGGAGCTGGCGCCGCCAGTTGCTTCGGCGCCGCCAACGTCTTTCGAACTATCTTCGCCGCCCAGTTGACCGGCGCCGAGTTGGACGAAACCATCGACCTCTCGCTATGCAGCTACGACAAGACCAAAGCCGGGGAGGCTGGCCCGATCGACTTCCCAGTCGACCTTGGCGAAACCCACCTCGTTGGGCTCGGTGCGATAGGCCATGGCTCGCTTTGGGCGCTAGCGAGACAACCCGATCTCAAGGGTCGTCTGCATGTAATCGATCACGAAGCGATCGAACTCTCAAACCTGCAGCGCTACGCATTGGCCGGCCAGGCGGAGATTGGTATGTCCAAGGCGGTTCTTGCAGCCACCGCCCTTAGATCGACTGGCCTTGAGGTCGAGGCGCACCCTCTGACGTGGGCAGAATATGTTGCGCGCCGGGGCAATTGGGTCTTAGACCAAGTGGGTGTGGCGCTTGACACCGCCGCCGACCGTCTGGCTGTCCAAGGTGCACTGCCGCGATGGATCGCAAACGCTTGGATGCAGGAGCACGATCTCGGTATCTCCCGGCATGGTTTCGATGACGGCCAGGCTTGCCTTTGTTGCATGTACCTGCCATCCGGAAAATCCAAGGACGAGCACCAGCTGATTGCCGAGGAACTCGGAATACCGGAAGCACACGAGCAGGTGAAAACGCTCCTGCAGACAAATGCCGGAGTTCCCAACGACTTTGTAGTTCGCGTGGCTACAGCGATGGCTGTGCCGTTTGAACCGCTAGCCCCGTTTGTCGGCCAGCCCCTGCGCTCCTTTTATCAGCAGGCTATCTGCGGCGGTCTGGTGTTCCAGCTTAGCGAAGGAAGTCGCCGCGTTCGAACTGTGGTTCCGATGGCCTTTCAGTCGGTGCTTGCCGGGATTATGCTTGCCGCGGATTTGGTCAAGCATAGTGCGGGGTTTCCCATGAGCCCGACGACGAGCACTCGGGTGAATCTTCTGCGCCCCCTTGGCTCTCACTTGCACGATCCGAAGGCCAAGGACTCCAGCGGCCGCTGCATCTGTAGCGACGACGATTTCATTGCCGCTTACAGGCGCAAATACGGAGCGCGTTGATCAGGTAAGCGATGTCTCGGCCGCCTAAGCAGACGCGCACCTCTCCGTAGACGCAGGGGGCGCGGCTTGTGGGCGTGACCATGGGCGCCATTATGACACGCTTGGCCCGCTCCTTTGCCGGCCTATCGTCCTCCGCGCATGATCCCGTGCCGACGTGATGATCCAGCACCAGCCGCCATGGCACCAGAGGCTGGTCAAACCTCCGTTGTTGGCCGGTTTGGACAGTGCTGCATCAGGTCTCGACCGACGTCTCGACAGTCAGGGCTGCTTCGACGGGTGTGAAGATGTCAACATCGACCCCAGGCGCCCGAATCGTCACAATCAGGGCGTACCGAGCCAGAGCGTCGACGCGTTCCAGGTAAGGCTTCTCCTTCCACCAGCCCCCGACCGGGAACACGCCGATCGCGTCACGCTCGGCGAGATCGGCGGCGCTGCCCGACCAGAAATCGGCGTGCAACGAGCCGCGATCGCGGAAGGTGCCGAGCAGCCACTCTTCTCCGCCTCCAGCAGGCGCCCCTTCCTCCTCGTCCCGAGCGGCCTGATTGATGCGGGCTCGGAATTCGTCGACTGTCTCGGTCGCTGACTTTACTCTGAACCGAAGACCATGGGACGCGTAACGATGCCGGCGGGTCCATCCGCGTTCACCGGGGTTGGGTTCGATGAAATAGGACAGCGTGACGCGGAGCTCGACCTGGGCAGCGCCGAGCGCCGCGAGCTGCTCCTTCGGCCAAGGCAGGCGATGCAGCTTCATGTCACGCGTTTTGGCAGCCGCGCCGCCCTCGCGCTGGAAAGGCTGAAGCTCATCTTCAACGATAAGCGTGAGGTCGTTCACCGTTGACAGAAGCGCGCGCCCAAGATCTGGCACGCCGTAACCATAGCGCCGCACGAGCGCCTGGATCTCGCCCTTCGCTCCGTTGCACGCATCGATGCGTGCGCGCATCGCCGGAGTCCATTCGGCCGAGTGGACGATCAGGGCGCGAACCGATTCAGGCCACAGCTCGGGGCGCGCTGATAGAATTAGTCCCGCCATCCGTGCGGCATGGGCCGTTGCCGCGCTCGTATCTCCGAGGGTGGTGAAGTGGCGCAGTTCGGGTCGACAGAAAGTGGTCAATATCTGCAGATCGTCGATCGGCTCGCCGGGCAACACACCGTCATGGGCGAGATTGCCGCCTTCGAAGACGACCTCGGGCTTCACCGGCCACTGCCTGTCCCAAACGACCGAAGTGCGACTGCGCGGCGAGAGCTCGCCGACCGGCGCGATCGGAGCGTAGCCCGAAAAGTCGGTGTCAATGATATCGACCTTTTCTGTGAAAGCGCCGACCGTCAGCGCATTCCAGGCCTGAGAAGGATCATCGACTGCTTCCAGATCGTTGCGCGTCAAATGCTCGGCCGGCATGAGGTCATCGCCGATGTTGCCGGCAGAGAGAACGATCAAGCGTCGCTGTTCCTCTTCGAAACAGAGTTGGTCGATAGCGGCAGACCACGATGTGGGCCTTCCACGCGCCGGACTGGCGCTTGTCACAGCCATTGCGATCGCGCGGCGGCGCTCCGGCGCCTGCACCTCGGCGCGGGCGATCGCTTCCGCGGTGATCGCGCCATAGAGTTCTGGATCGTTTGCCTCGTCTTCTGGCGGAAGGATACGAACACTCTCCAGCCGAAAGGGCAATGGAACTGGATCGCCTCCGACCAGGAGCGGGACCAGATCACCGTACAGGCCGACACCTGCCATTCGCGTCCCGTGGCCGCTCCACGCAGGTGTGTCGTCGCTGCCCCATGCCGGTTTGACGGTGTGCCAGTCTTAAACGGCAAGTGCGGGTTCGATCAACGGGTGGGTGCGACGCACGCCGCTGTCGAGAATGCAGACCGCAATATCGGATTGAGGCGGTCTGACGCGCCCGAGAAGCTCGTCGCTCCAGTCCCTTTGCTCCGCGCCGCCAAGGCCCAGGAAGAAGGACGGCGTATCCTTCGCGCGCCGCAGCTCGGCGACGACATCGCTGTGCGCAATCATGCGGTCGAGCATTGCCGTGCTGGCGAGGGCCAGCATGACCACCCGCTCCGGAAACCTAACCGCATGCGTGCGCAAAGTGATGTTCAGGGCTTCGGCAATGTGCTCGAAGTTCTCGCGGCGACCGTCGCGCAGCCAGACTTCCCACCACACCTGCTCGTCAGCGGCCTGGGGGAAGAGGTCGTCGTGGTCGGTAAACAACGATCGTGCAGTCGCCAGCCTGACTGTCTCCATGCGGGAGACGAGCGGCTCGTTGCGCGGTCTGCCGCGGTCAGTATCAACGTCTCGATACGCCTCGACTTTCCGCAAATAATAGGCTTGCGCGCTTTGCGGCAGGAACACCGACGCTGTGATGGGAGCACCGGGTTGAGTTGGCTCATGGACGGCGACCAGCTCCATGTGCTGGCGACGATCGGCCAACTGGTCGAGGGCCGCCCGTCCGGACATGGGCAGATCGATCGCGAGGTAAAAGCCAGGCGTGCCGACCGACAGCTGGGGGTCACGCGCCGCAATCTGCTGGCGTGCACTTTCGACCGCTTGTTCGATGGATTGCGTCAAGGCCGCAGCATGCGACGCCCGATCACGCGCCGGCAGCGGCGGTGCATGTATAAGTTGGTTGGGCCGCCGATAGGCTTCCCGAATGCCGTTGTTGCGAAGGTGGATATGGGCGCGGTCGCGCGGAAAATCGTCTGCCATTATGATCTGTGCTGTCGCTACTCAAACAGCGACGCCTGCCGGCGTTCCTTCAGAGCGTCGATGAGCGCTTCCGAGGTGATCCGCTTCCCCCCCCGCAATATGATGGTTTTTGCAGCGTCGTCGGCCGCGCGCGTGATCTCGGCCTGCGACAGTCTCTCTGCCTGAGAGATCGCCTCGTTCCAGGCAAGCCCTCTGGTGTCGAAGCGGTCGAGTCGAGCCCGAAGCAGCGCCTCTATAATCGGCCGATCGGGCACGGCGTATTCGATGACATCGTCGAAACGGCGGAACAAAGCTCTGTCGAGCAGCTCGGGATGATTTGTTGCCGCAATAATCAGGCTGTGGCTGTCGTCTTGCTCGAGAAACTGCAGAAACGAATTCAGCACGCGCCGAATCTCGCCAACATCCTGGCGTTCGCCTCGACGCGCGCCGATGGCATCGAATTCGTCAAAGAAGTAGACGCCCCGCGTCGCCTGCATTGCATCAAAAACAAGCCGCAGCTTTCCGGCAGTCTCTCCCATGAACTTGGTGATCAAACCATCGAGGACGATCGTGAAAAGGGGCAGATGAAGCTCCCCGGCCAATGCCGATGCGGTCATCGTCTTGCCTGATCCTGGCGGGCCGACCAGAAGCAGTTTGCGACGGGGAACAAGCCCGTGCTCGCGCAAGCTTGCTTGTTGGCGCTGCTCTCCCAGCACGCGGTGCAGGCGCGAGCGCAGACTGTCCGGCAAAATCATGTCGGTCAGTCGCAGGTCCGGATAGCGCACATGCAGGAGCCCTGCGAGCTCGCCCTTTGGCTGAAAAAGGGGAACCGGCCGACTGCTCTTGACAATCCGGGCGTCCCTGCTCTTGGCTGCGTCGACCAGATCCTTGAGCTCCTGAGCAAGCTTACCATGGCCTTGACGTGCCTCATGCGCAGCAAGCTGCATCGCGATAGAGAGGAAACGATCCTCGTCGCCGGCAATGTGGCTTTTAAGCAGCGTCACGATATGGCGGGCCGTGGTCATGGCTCTCTTCTGGGGTATCCGTTTACTTGGCGAAGCGCATGCAACCTAAACGCTTTCAACGGCGATTTGTATCGCGCAATGGTGTTTTTTCTCTTGTCGATGTTCGCCCGTGGCAACTTCAGCGGTGAACTGTTGCGCCGCGGTCATAGGCCAGCCGGAATAACGCCGGCCAGCAGACAACAGTCCGCATCTTCGAGCGCTCGAAGTCTGGCCACTCACGCAGCGTGTCGGGTCCGAACGCTCCAAAGCCGCCCCGCCTGGCAGGTCCATGCGACCGATTGCGGGCGTGCGGCCATAAGGTCTACGCGGGCTCGCATGGCTGCCCGCGCCGCTGGCTAAAAAGCTGTACACCATCTCACGAAACACCAGGTCCGCTCCTTTGCCGGCCGACGGTCCATGAAATCCCCTCCCCACTTACGACACCGGAGACCTCCTTGCCCACATGGCGCTCAAGCACCGGCCGCCATGGCACCAGCGTGAACTCGCGCGACTTTTCAACGACGGCATATTTTCCGCTGGCAAGCTCGACGGAGCGGCGGAGCGTACCCTCTACTCGTCCTCCGGATCGCGCTTCGGCATAGGGCAGGCCAAGTTCCTCCGACAGTTGGCCAGCAACACGGTTCAGTTCTCGCTGGCGCAGGATCGAAAGCATGTTGGCTCGATAGACGATCCCATCCTGTTCTTTATGCGCGAGGCCTTGCGCGATCAGCCACTGCCGCCGGCGAGCTTGCGCCTCTCTCACGTCGCGGCCGAAGCCGGATCCGTGCAAAGGCTCGGGTCTATCGGCAACCAGCTCCCGGTCGAGCCAGGTGGCGCCGTTGAAGCTGACCTGTCGCTCCAGCGCCATTGAGGAGAGCTTGTCGGCAACGACAGGCTCGGCCCTGGCCCGCTGGCCCTCATAATTCGCGACGCGATCGAGATGGTCCGGCGCGATGAGCCAGGTGCCGTTCGGCTCTCGCTCGACGCCGCCGGTCGCGCGGCGGATCGCCTCCAGCCGCCGCACATGCGTTCGCGCAAAGCTCTCGGTGGCGGATGGGTCATGCTTCAGGTGCATATCGACGTCGTAACGGCCGCCATGCGCGGCGGCGATTTCGGCGATGGTACGATCGACCTGCCTCGGCTCGGTGTTCCTTGGCGCGACACGCACGATGCAGCCATTAGGCATCGTTTCCATCGCCTCGCCTCTACCGATGTTGATCCAATGGCTCTTACCGTCGACGGCGTCGACGATCATGTAATGGCGGTCATTGATCTCGTCGGCCAGTCCACGCGCGACAACGCGACCGACGAGAGACTGGACGGGCTCGCCGGATCGATCGTGGATCACCCAGTCGGCGGCCCTGCGGGCAAGCCCCTTGCCGGTCAGTTCGCGGTGCATGGTCTTGATGATGTCGCCGCGTTCGCCGGTGCGGCGCAGCGTGGCTTCGAGCTCATCGTCGAGGCGCCAGGAGCCAGCGCCGACCTCCGCGGCCAGACCCATCCGCTCGAGCTTGCGCAGCCGTCCCTGGTGCAGCGTCTGGCGAATGGCGTCGGGACCGCCCGGCGAGACCAGGCCGTCATCATCACGCATGCTGAGCAGCCGACGGTCGATGCTGGTGAAGCGTTCCTGCTCCATTTCCCGGCGCAGGCGAAGCTCAATCTCGCGGTCGGTTCGCGGACCGAGATCGAGGCTGACCAGCTCGGCCGCCCGCTCGCGGATGCCAGATGAGATATATTCGCGCGCGATGACCAGGTTCTCGCCACGGTCGTCCCTGCCACGGACGATGATGTGGCTGTGCGGGTGGCCGGTGTTGAAATGATCGACCGCGACCCAGTCGAGCTTCGTGCCGAGGTCTTCCTGCATCTGCGCCATGAGCCGCCGCGTCAGCGCCTTGAGGTCGTCGTACTCGATGCCGTCTTCGGCAGCGACGATGAAGCGGAACTGATGGCGGTCGCCGTCCGCGCGATCGATGAACGCCTTGCCGTCGACGCGGCCGCTGTCGGCGCCGTAGAGCTCGCCAGGTTCACCTTCGCGGGTGACCCCGTCGCGCTGAAGATAGCGTAGATGGGCACGCGCCCCGTCCGCGCCCTTGCCGGCGAGCTTGACGACCCGCGCCTTGACGATCACCCGGCGCTGGCGGAAGGCGGCATACCGGTCGCGCGATTTCAGCAGTGCGGCGGCCGCCCCGCCGCGCCCTGTCCGGCTTCCTGTGAAGCGACCACCGCGTTGCGGCCGGCCGCCAGCCCGGTTGATCGCCGCACGAACCTGGCCGGCATAGCGTTTGCCGGCCTTCGAGCCGCGCGACCCGATTTTGCCGAGCTTCGGCCTGAACTCGTCATCCTTAATGCGAGCCTCCCAGACATATCAAGCAAAATCAGACACTTACACGTCAAACCCTCTTGGCACCGGCGGCAGCCTCCCGGAAAAACGATGTGCAGACAAAGATTTAACCGCCTCCTGGAGGCGGTACCTTTATCTTGCCTTCCGCGCCCAGCCCCGCCAGACGCGCCCCCGTCCGCCATGGCTAACGCACCGGCTCCTTCGGCTGCGCGCCGTCCTTGCCGAGCGGCACGAAGAGATCGCCGTTTCGCACGCCTGAGTGAACACCGTCATGAATGAAGAACAGCGACCGTCCGAGAGGAGCGATTTGCGCCTTTGGAGCGACAGATTGGCTTTCGAACGCCTCGATGTCGGCCGCCGAAACTCCGGCCGCCTTGAGTTGGTCGAGGTACTCGACGGTCTCTTCTGGCAGCGGTTTGCCACGCTTCAAATGCTCGTCGTAGCGCTCGGGACCGGCATTGTAGGCGCCAAACAGGCCAGGAAATCCGAAGCGGTCATACATGGCACTGAGATAGGCCGTGCCGGCCAGGATATTGTCGCGCGGATCGTGGGGGTTAGGCCCAAGGCCGTGTTCGACCCGCATCTCTTCATAGGTGCCGGGCATCACCTGCATGAGGCCCATGGCGCCAGCGGGGGAGGTGATGGGGCGGCCGCCGCGCATTGTCTTGCCGCCGCTTTCGGCAGCCATGACGGCATAGATCCAGGCTTGGGGAATATGGAAGCGCCGGCTTGCTTCCGATACCAACGTCTGCCACTTTCGCAGCTGCGGACTTTGGGAGATGGCGACCGGCTCAGCGCCGGTCGAGGCGGAACAGGCGCATGGCGCAATGGCGATCATGCCCAACAAGAGGAGGGTCACTCGGTCCATAGTGGTACGAGCCTCCCGATGACATTTTGAGTGGGAACAGGCCCGAAATAGCGGCTGTCGAAGGAGCGGTTTTTGTCGCTGCCGAGCAGGAAAACCTCGTTATCCCCGAGCGCTCGGCAGCCGTTCCACCATGGCAAAGGTCGGCCTTCGGCGTCGATTTTGAGCCGGCGCGCGACGATGTCGCCGCCGATGATGATGGCGTCATTGAAGGCGCAGACATTATCGTCCGGCAGCGCTGCAAGACGTTTTGCCAGCGGCACATTGCGAGGCAGATAGCTGCGCTCGGCGGCGAGATACGCCGCGTATTCAGGCGGGCGCACGAGCACGAGATCGCCACGCGCCAGCGCTCCCGCAGCGATGCGGTAAAGGCCGATCGGCGCGCTGGCCGAGGCGTTCCAGACCAGCCAAGGGGCGGGCTTTCCCAGCGCCGTGAAGCCCAAAAGACCGAGACCGGCCGCGGCCAAGGCGACCGTCTTACGGGCTCGAACACGCCTCAGGCGGCTGCCGATCAGATGGATGGAAGGGCGCCGCCTCATGAACGGCCTCCCGTGCCGCCCTGGCCGGAACCGGCCTTGCCATCGCCGGCGATGGAGTGCTGCGGGTGTCCTTTCGACCAATGGTCGAGTTCGTCGATGTGATAGCGGACATAGCGGCCGTGCTTGCGGAATTTCGGGCCGCCGCCCTTGAGCCGCATCTTTTCGAGCGTGCGCTGGGAGAGCCCGATATAGAAGGCGGCTTGGGCTGTGCTGAGAAACGGGCTGCCCTTTTTCGCGCGGGCCGCGCGTTCGTTTTCGTCGTCCATGATGATCCTCGTTTCGCTTCGGACAAGCGAGGGCGAGGATGGGCGAGGGAGATCGTCTCGGGGACGGGCGAAGAGTCGGGGGAGAGTTTTCGCCGCCCTTTAGGGCGGACGGGGTTTGGGTGGAACTCCTGGGAATGAGCCCCGCGCCGGGGCTGCGGCGCGAGGCTCTTATCTCGGCCGGTCAGTCGGCCGGGTTCCAGATGATGGCGTAGGTGTCGTGATCGTCCTGGCCGGCGGCTCGGCCGAGATTGGCGTAGAGCTTGCGCGGTCCGAACTCCGGCGCTGCAATCGACAGGCTCACATAATCCTTGCCGGAAGTCTCGCCGGTGCGGATCCAGCCAGCGCCGACTTCGACCCCTTGCGTAAGCACCCGGAAGTCGGGATGGTTATCGGCGCTCTTGGCCTGGTTGGGGACGATATCGATGTCGGCGCGGACGCTGAGCGTCTTGAACTGGCCCTTGTAGGCGCCGTTTTCCTGCTTGTTGACGTAACCGATCGCGGTCATTTCGAAGTCTCCTTTTGTGGTTTCGCCGGGGACCATCCCCTGCGATGGCGCACCGTAATGGGCGCGTCAGGACCGCCTGAATCCGACAGGGCCGCAGCGACAGTGAAGGACCCGAGCGGGCAGCTTTTTTGTGAGCGAAGCGGCGCGAGGAAGCCGCCGCAGGCGGCGGGGAAAAAAGCTGATGGCGCGAGGGTTTCGGGCGGCCGGACCCGCCCATAGGTCGACAAGCCAGCCGCAGGGATGGTCCTTGGAGAGAGCATGGAGACCGCTCGCCAAGTGCGGTCTGTCAGCCAAGCAGGACGCCGGGATGAAACGGCCTGCAAAGATGCTGCGCCCTTATGCCGGATCGAGATCGTGCCAGCGGGTCGGGCGCCAGAGCAGACATCCGGCATGGTGCGATCTATGAAAGCAGGGCTCGCCAGCGGGAATTTGATACGCGAGGGGGCCAAAGTAAGGCTGGATGAGAAGCCGGTGCTACCTGCAGGTCCAGTGTCATGTGGCGGCGCTCGGGAAACCGCTACGCAATGTAACGCGCTCTTATGAGGCGAACAGACCGGCCCCAAAACCGATCGACCGGTGGTCGGCGCGAAACGCGTCATGCCTGTCCGAAAGCTGACAGTGGCAGAAGACGCATGTCGGGTTCCGCACAATTGACCATGCTGGATTTGTGAGGTTTTCAGGGAGAGCCATGCGTTCACTTCCCAGTGAGCTTTGGCACGGCATTTGCTCTTGATGTGGCAACACGGATCGAAGGTTGACTGCATGCACAAGCGCGAGATGAGCAATGCTCTCCTTTCCTGGAGGCTTGGCAGCAGATTCGATTTGACGTTGCGAGGAGCTTCAGCCGCTCGCGGCGGAAGTGATCTCAAATCTGAAGGCACCGTTGGGGCCGCAGCCATCAAACACATCTTTCTCTTTTTCGCAGCTCGTCTTCAACGCGATGCGGACTTCTTCGCGTCGACGGCGGCCGAAGGTGGAGAAGGGGCTCGACTTGCAAAAAGGAGTTGTCAATGACGTCTTACGTTCGCACCAACAGCCCGGCGCAGGTGCGCTCACTGTCCACCTTTGGCAAGCATCTGCAAAGGAGCGTGCTGACGGCGACGCTGCTTGCCGCGGCTTCGACGGGAAGTGAAGCGCAGCCCTATGTTCGTGCTGACGGCAGCACGACTGACGACTTGGAAGCGGCGCGAGCAAGTTGGCGTCATGACGCCGAATTCAATGGAAATGTGGGGCTCGCAGCCATCAACGCGGATGCCGCGTATGCGTTGGGTTCCACCGGGGAGGGGGCCAGAGCTCCTCGCCTGCCCTCGTCCGTCTTGACGAGTGCCCGCTTACAGCCTACCTCACTATCGCGTTAGCACTCGTCCATCGCGAGTGCTAACAAAAACCCCTCAACAGCGCACCAGGGAAAAATCCGAAAATGGCAAAGTCGAAGTTCCGCCCGCTGCATGACCGCGTGGTCGTTCGCCGGGTCGAATCCGAATCCAAGACCGCTGGCGGGATCATCATCCCCGACACGGCAAAGGAAAAGCCGCAGGAAGGCGAGATCATCGCTGTCGGCTTCGGCGCTCGTGACGAAGCTGGCAAGCTGGTCCCGCTGGACGTCAAGGCCGGCGACCGCATCCTGTTCAGCAAGTGGTCGGGCACGGAAGTCAAGCTCAATGGCGAAGACCTTCTGATCATGAAGGAATCCGACATCATGGGCATCATCGGCTCATATCAGGCCCTTTCGTCAACTGAATTCCCGGGCTCGATTGAAGCCCCTGCCAGGAGCTAAAAATGGCTGCCAAAGACGTAAAATTCTCCCGCGATGCCCGCGAGCGCATGCTGCGCGGTGTCAACATCCTCGCTGACGCGGTGAAGGTCACGCTCGGCCCCAAGGGCCGCAACGTGGTCATCGACAAGTCGTTCGGCGCCCCGCGCATCACCAAGGACGGCGTCACCGTCGCCAAGGAAATCGAGCTTGAGGACAAGTTCGAAAACATGGGCGCGCAGATGGTCCGCGAAGTTGCTTCGAAGACCAACGACATCGCTGGCGACGGCACCACGACCGCGACCGTTCTGGCGCAGTCGATCGTCCAGGAAGGCCACAAGGCCGTTGCCGCCGGCATGAACCCGATGGACCTGAAGCGCGGCATCGACCTCGCGGTAACCGACGTCGTTGCGACCCTGATCAAGAACGCCAAGAAGATCAAGACCTCCGAAGAGGTTGCCCAGGTCGGCACCATCGCCGGCAACGGCGATGCTTCGGTCGGCAAGATGATCGCCGAAGCGATGCAGAAGGTCGGCAACGAAGGCGTCATCACGGTTGAGGAAGCCAAGACCGCCGAGACCGAACTCGAAGTCGTCGAAGGCATGCAGTTCGACCGCGGCTACCTCTCGCCCTACTTCGTCACCAACGCCGACAAGATGGTTGCCGAGCTCGAGGACGTCTACATCCTCCTGCACGAGAAGAAGCTGTCCAACCTCCAGGCCATGCTGCCGGTTCTCGAAGCCGTCGTGCAGACCTCGAAGCCGCTGCTCATCATCTCGGAAGACGTCGAAGGCGAGGCTCTGGCCACGCTGGTCGTCAACAAGCTGCGTGGCGGCCTGAAGATCGCCGCCGTCAAGGCGCCGGGCTTCGGTGATCGCCGCAAGGCCATGCTGGAAGACATCGCCATCCTCACCGGTGGCCAGGTCATCTCGGAAGACCTCGGCATCAAGCTCGAGAACGTCGGCCTCAACATGCTCGGCCGCGCCAAGAAGGTGTCGATCTCCAAGGAGAACACCACCATCGTCGACGGCGCCGGCAAGAAGGCCGAGATCCAGGGCCGCGTTGCCCAGATCAAGCAGCAGATCGAAGAGACCACTTCGGACTACGACAAGGAGAAGCTGCAGGAACGTCTGGCGAAGCTCGCCGGCGGCGTTGCGGTGATCCGCGTCGGCGGTGCGACGGAAGTCGAAGTCAAGGAAAAGAAGGACCGCGTCGATGACGCCCTCAACGCGACCCGCGCGGCCGTCGAAGAAGGCATCGTTGCTGGTGGTGGCGTCGCGCTGCTGCGCGCTTCGGCCAACATCAAGGCCACCGGCGTCAATGCCGACCAGGCCGCCGGCATCAACATCGTGCGTCGTGCGCTTCAGGCTCCGGCCCGCCAGATCGCGGCCAACGCCGGTGCGGAAGCATCGATCGTTGCCGGCAAGATCCTTGAGAACAAGGGCGCGACCTTCGGCTACAACGCCCAGACCGGCGAGTATGGCGACATGATCGCCATGGGTATCGTCGATCCGGTCAAGGTTGTCCGTACGGCTCTTCAGGACGCGGCCTCGGTCGCCGGCCTGCTGGTCACCACCGAAGCCATGATCGCGGAGGCTCCGAAGAAGGAGTCGGCTGGCGGCGGCATGCCTGGCGGCATGGGCGGCGGCGGCATGGGCGGCATGGGCGGCATGGATTTCTAATCCAGCTCTGGCAGCTTTCGCAACGAGAGGGCGGCATCAATGCCGCCCTCTTTTTTTGCGAACCTCGGTCCGATGAACGATCGACGCCAACGCCGGCCATCGGCGTTAGGGCAACCTCAAAAGAACTGTCGAGTTGGTTGCGCGCGGCTTTGCGTCATCAGAGGCGCAAGGCGGTCGCGTGTGAGGATTGCGCGCTCCCATAGGCGGTTTCGGCATGTGCCTCGCCTTCGACATCGACATTGCGGCCAAGCAGGAAATCGGCGGCTTTCGAGGCATGGCTTGCGGCGCGGAAGATGGCGCGGTTGTCCTCGCGCAAAACCGTCAGCCATGAGCCGATGTAGTCGGCATGGCGCACGCTCGGCTCGATGCCGAGACTGCTGCAGATGAAGGCTGATGCGATTTCGGCGACCAGTTCCTCGCGCGCATAGGTGTTGGACCCGAAGGAGCCGGACAGGTCGCGCGCGAGTCGCCTCGGGTGGCCGGTCCAGTGTCCAAGCTCGTGAAAGCAGGTCCGGTAATAGTCGATCTGGTGGAAGAAAGCCGGCTGCGGCGGCACCTGTATGGTGTCGCTGCCGGGCATGTAGAAGGCGCGCTCGCCGCCGATGCGAAAATCAGCGCCGGTTGCATGAATGAGCGCCTCGGCCTGCGGGACCATCTCGCGCTCAGGCAGAGGCTCGCCGGCGGCGTAAAGATGTTCGGGCAGATTATCGCACTGCGCGACATCGAAGACGGTGAAGCGCTTCAGGAAGGGCACCGCCTGCGGTTCGTCGCCATCGGTGTCGGCGCGTTGCTTTTCGTTCTTGGGAACAAAGCGGTCAGCGTGAACGATGGTGGTGCCGTGCTCGCCCTTCCTGACATTGCCGCCAAGCGAAAGCGCCTGCCGGAAGGTGAGCCAGTTCTGGCTGGGGAAACCGCGCTCGATGACCGCGCCCCACAGGATCAGGATATTGATGCCGGAATATCGGCGCTGGGTGGCCGCATTCCGCGGCAGGCCGAGGCCTGTCCTTGCCCTGCCCCACGGCTTGACCCATGGCACGGTGCCGCGCTCCAGTTCGGCAATGATGCGGTCGGTGATTTCCTGATAAAGGCTGGCGCCGGTGCGCCCGCCACTGTCTGCGCCAGCCTGTCGGCTGCCGCAACGTTTGTTGTTTGCACGCATCGTGATGTCCTCCGCTCTACAATCGCGCGCCCTCCCCGGAAGCGGGGTGGGCGGCAAAAGCGACCGGAAAGGCCCGCCGTCGGAGGCGGACTGCATCAGCAGGACCGGAACGGAGTGGAGGACCCGAAAGCGACAAGCGAAGGGTTGCGGGACGCCGCGGCGGGCCTAGAAGGGAGTGCTGCCCACCCTGCGCCAGGGGGAAGGCCACAATAGAAAGACGCCGGCCGACAGGCCGGCGACCGTCAGCAGCCGAAGGCTGCCCCGCGCCAGGGGGCGATGCCGCAGGGCCAAGACCGCCTGAGCTTGCCGAAGAAAAGCGGGCTCGGTTCACGAGCACCCGGCCAGCGACTTCAGGCGCGGGCGCTCAGGATTGTTGTTGGCGCCCACGGCAGCTGGATGACCGCAACAAGATTACGAGGAGCGACAGCAAAGCCAGCTGCCACAAACGGCACGCTCCGGCAACAACAGCGTGGCCGGTCTACAGATGCTGCCCCGCACGAGAGCCAGCACGCTTTGAGCGCGCATCGGCGATGCAAGCGTTGCAAGCTGGCCATGTCCACAAGGTCGGCGACCACTATATCGCCGACCACCAACGCGGGCGTACCGTCTAAGTGCAGACCTTTCGCGAGTGCGCGGACCGCGCATTTCATCTGCGATGGCCGGATCTTGCATTCCCGCTTGAGCTGCTCAACGTCAAGGCCTACACGCGCTGCGATCTTGAGAGTGACCCTTCAACTGGGGGAAATCATAAGGGCGCGGTGGAATTCGTCGAACTTTCCCTGTTTTCTCGAGGCGAGTGCGGCGAAGGCTGGGAATTGGGAATCCGGTCCCAGGACCGGGAACTGTTTGATCACAAGCTTCAGATTGGGTTCATGCTTGAAGGCTTTTTGGTAGTTGATATCAGCCAGTCTGCAATGCGGACAGTTGTGGTAGTCATTGAATATGACCAGAACGGCATCGCCTTGCGGGTTGCCGGCGATTGGCGAAGGAGATCGTTGTCGAATGCGCCGCTCCACTTTTGCCTGTCGGTCGACCACGCCTGCCGGTGCAGGTTCGCGCTATATTGGCTCGCCAGCAAGGCGAGGAGTAAAAGAAGAGCTGCGACAGTGATGGCAGTCGGCTTAGACATGAGTCTCCAATCCATGGACGGCGTGGCAGCAACGGCCGCCTTTTTGGTGTAAAATGGGTCAGTTTTGATCGTGCCCCGCAGTTGCTACAGGCGCACAGGTGCCGGTGCGATCTGGCGGTTTCTCAAATACGGCTTTGCGCCATCGGGTCCACCCCAATAGCTGAGCGTCGTTCGCACGGGGAATTGTGTTCACCACGCCGGGCGACTTGACCGTCCACCGCCGGAGCGCTGAACGGTCCGCTAGTGAGGCGCTCCCCGAATCGTCGTTTATCCCGCTCGCCCCGGACCGGGTGACAGCCAGCGTTGCCGCTACGCTGCGGAGAAAAACCGTCAGCGCGTGGCATTCGGACATAAGCTGATCGACGCCAAGAATAAGCCCCACGGAGGTGACCGGTGCGGCCGGAACAAGAAAGAGCGTTGCAGCCATTGTGACGAGGCCTGCACCGGTAATGCGGGTTGTTCCGTTCGAAGGGAACAATGCGACAAACAGCATGAGGATCCGGCAGCCGATCGGGAGATCAGTTTTCGTCGCTTGGGCGATGAAAAGGGCGGCGAGCATCATATTCGTGCCGTCCAGATTGAATGGAATGAGACCCACGACCGAATGCGTGGCGCCGGCCCTTTCCATCTTCTCCATGAGCGAGGCCAGCGCGGCCTCTGAGGAGGACATTGCGAGCAGCAGCTCGTCCTTGATGTATCGGACGAGAGAGAAGAGCGAGCGGCCGTTGTAGCGGCAGACCGCGCCGAACAGGACCGAGAGGAACAAGACTTGCAGGATGTCGCCTTCCGCGAAGGCATTGGCAATCGTTGACGGGATGATGTTCATCAGGAAGCTGGTCACGGACTGCTCGTGAGCCGTGGCCACATAGCCCTTAACGGCTTGGACATCGAGCGAGGCCGGATCGATGTTGAGGCCGGCGCCAGGCTGAACGATATTCGCGACAATCAGCCCGACAACAAAAGCGAGCGTCGAAAAGGTGAGAAAATAGACCATCGCCTTGGCGGCAACTCGGCCGACCTTCTGCAGATCGCTCATGCCGGCAATGCCGGTCGCCATTGTCAGGAAGATGACAGGTACGGTGATTATCTTGACGACATCGACGAAGGCATCGCCGAGCGGCTTCAGGCTGTGGCCGGTCTCCAAATGGAAATAGCCGATTGCGGCACCCAGGATTATGGCGGCAAGTACCTGCACGTAGGTCCGGGCAAAATGGCGCTTGCGGGGCGCTGCGATCGCGCGGGGAACTCTTGGAACCAACACCGTCTCTCTCCTTGACCGGATCGGGGTGGGGCTCCTCCCTCTCCCATGCAGTGCTCCGGTCGAACGCTGCGCCCACTTCGGCGCAAACGATGTGCCAAATAGCAAAGAGGGGAAAACGCGCAGGACCTCACGCAATGCTTGCGATTCGCTCTCCCACACTCGTGCAGTGGTTGCCTGTCGCAACTATGGAAGGGTCGATTCTTGGGAACTCCAAAGGCCGCTCTTTGCGTCGAGCAGCTTGGCTGCCTGGAAGGTTCCCTCTTTGCCTTGCGGTCTGCGAGCTGAGTCCAGATCGTCATCATTTGGCTGCGCGCCGCACGGGGCTCGAAAGATTCAATCGAGGACGGGTCCTCTTGGAAAACGGGGGCAGCGTTGGTCAAGCCCTTCCACCCTGCTGTCCCAATGGTGTTCAGAAGCTCAGTTCACGATCAAGCGATGGATCAGCGTCATCTGGCGTTTGCGCCATCGCGGCGGCGTTGCAACGGGTCTGCCAAAGATGAGAAGGCCGCGAGGCAGGGTCCGAGACCTAGACTCCAACCTCATAGCGCGCTCGGCTCGCGTTCGGAAGGTTCGAACCGCAGCACGATCAGGTGGCGACACCGTTGGTCGGAACCGGAACCCGACGAATGATCGTTCGTGACCGACATCTGTGAACAAGCAGTATGTGTCATTGCAATCACCACCCGTTGCGCGGAAATGCCCATATGGCCGTGAATGAACTGGATTTGGTGATTTTCCAGATGGCGGTGGAAAGCGTCCGCTTGCTCTCTTCAAGCTTTGATGAGAAGGCGGCTGAGATAGCCACGAGGAGCCGTGGTAGCCTTCTTTTTGACGTGCGGGTGGACGGTGACCTGGAGGTCCAGCGAGTCGCAGCCATTGGATATCCAGGCGACAAGATCGGTGTGGTGGCATTGGACCGAGAGGGCCTTGTTAGCTGTTGTTGCCTAGTCAATGGCACCTTCTCACCTTTCATTGCACCGTTGGAGAACTGGACCAGCATGCCCCTTTCGATGCAGGCCCAGATCGATGTCACAGGCTATGCGAGGCTCCTTCTGGCCGCCTTGCGAAATGCTGGACATATGCTGGACAGGTAGCATCGCGATGATGTCTGTGATGAGATGGTGCAAACGGCTGGATGAGGCGATCGCTTGCTGGCAGCTTTGGCAACAAAGCGATCGGTGAGTTCGCAATGCTGGAACACGTCCTTTAGACTCTGCAGTTAAGTTAGCGGACTACCATCTGACGAATGCCCTCTGACAGTCTGCATGGCGCGGCATGCCCTCTTAGGAATGCAGCCGTGGTTCTACACCATCGGCTGTTTTTGTGTCGAAGGCGACGGGCACGCCATGAACGAAGGAAGCGGCCGCCAACAGTTCCTCCAACTCGCGGTCGGTGGCCTTGCATGCCGGCATTAGTGTTCGGATGGCGCGGATCGCCTGCGCCATGGAGAGAAAGCGGACCCTTCCCCTGGAAAGGACATAGGCTTCTGCGGCTTTTTCGACGGTGACGGTGTGAAACGAATTGGTCATGACGAATTCCTCCCTGAACCCTGACCAACCCGACTTATGGCACGAATTCGACCGCCTTCAAGCCTATGTCCGATTGCGGACAATAGCTGCGATTCGTTCAAAACCGCTGATGCTTTTGGGCGACCTGGTGAGGGGCAAGGAGACGTCGGCTGAACCCGTTTCAACCGACATGCTTCAGGCAGCGGCCAGGCCGAAATAACGCTGCTCCTCCTTGTCATAAGCGCCATGTGTGAGCTTTATCAATCCGGCACGGTCGATGATCGTGATCTCGCCGCGCTTGGCGTGCACCAGTCCTCGATACTCAAGCATTTGCAGGGCCGTGGTGACCCCGGGCGGTGGGCGCGAGCATGGTCGCCAGAAATTCATGCGTCGGGAGGATCTTATCTCCTTCCGCACGGTCGTGGACCATCAGCTGCCAGCGGGCCAGCCGTTCTTCGATCTTGGAGTGGCCATTGACCAGTGCCGTCCGGCATGATTGGACGAGGAACGCGTGGGCATAATCCAGCACTGAGGTGCGAAGCGACGGGCTAATCGCAGGGCGAAGGTTTTCAACCGGCAGGCGCCAGGTAGTGCTTTCCTTTCCGAGAATGACGGCAATTCCTTTCATCCCGTCATAGCCGACAATGCCGACTTCACCTTGCCGCCCGCCGGTCATGGTGGCGACCACCGACGCGATGCCCCTCTCGGGAAAATATACGTTCTTGATCGGCTGATGCGCGACCTCCAACTGGTCCTTGATGCCCGGTTCGACGTGATGCAGCGATGGTCGCAAAAGCGCGAAGTCCTGCGGGGTGAGGGCTTCAGCACCTGGTCGCGAAAGAGGGATCGGGCAAGGCTCTCTTCCAACGGGGCAAGAGCGCGTACGTCTTACTGTCGGCTGCACCGAAGTAAATGCCGGCCGATGCCAAAGCATAGGCTTCGAAACGCGCGATTGCAAAGCCCTGTCGGGGCAGTGCAGTCATGCTAGAAGTCGCGCCGCCTACGATAGGCAGCGGATGACATGATTCCCTTCTGCGGCGGCCACCAAGAACGGCTCGGGCACGCTTTAATCGTTCATACACAAGCTCGCAGGAATGTAAGCAGCGGAACAATCGGGTGATTCGTACCGCCCTGCCCTTTCAGAGATCAAGTCATTGGACGTCAATTCGGCTGGAACGCCTCGTCGAACGGCCCAGGAAAATGCAGCCGGATGAGCAATGGTGGTTCACCTTATGTGCGGTCCCGGATATGCGGTCCGGCGGCTCATCTCCCAATAGCTTGTCGATGGGGAAGTGGAACTCGTCATGTCGCCGCGAACCGTCACCGCGCTAGCGGGGCTCTTTTGAAGACGCCGGTGTTTTTCTTTGTGGAACTGAATCTGTGAGGTGATTGATGCATGAATCAAACATTTGCGTATTTCCGCTGCATCGGCGACGTATATTGGTCGAAAGTATCGCCCAGGCCCTCGAGACCAAGAACGGCGAGGCGGCGAGTGCGTTCTGGCGCTGTGCTGCCAAGAAAATGCTCATTCAATTGTCCGATGTAGGAATTGCGCCAGAGCTCGCTGCGCAGGAGGTTGGAAGCCTTCTTCATGCGGTCTTGGACGACATGGCCAACCGAACGGTAATGCACAAAGCATAGGCTCGGGCGCTGTTGGACCGCGCGTCAGCTCGGGTCCTTATCAGGGGACTGCTCCGACTGGCCGACGGTCCGGCCAAACCGGCATACCGGCAAAGGTTTGAGGTTGCGATCGCTCACGGCGGCCGGTCCAATATTCTAAGACGACCTCAGAAGCCACGTTGGCTTCTTTGGACGAAGCGGAGGGGCGCCATTTTGGCGTGCTCACGCTGGACTGCGGGTTGCGCCTACGGAAATCCAAAGTCCGGCCGCGCGAGCCAATCGACCGGAACAGTCGAAAGCTCGTGGGGGCGGGTCCGCTCACCCTCACGGCGGCGGTGGCGGCCGTGAGCAGACTTAACTCAAGTCACGGCTGAGCATCCGCAGGCGCTATGCCGATTGGATGAGAACTGGTTGCCACAACACCGGCCCGTTGAGGCGTCCCCTCCAGCGGATGCGCAAGAGACTGGCGTAGGAAATATCGAGGAAGCCGGCGACTGCCTCGGTGTTGCCGACCTGCTTGGGCTGTCCGATACGTGACAACGGCCAGGTGGCGAGACGAAGGATCCTTTCGATGCGCGTATCTGTCACCGTTACGATCCCGGAGAGATTGTTGGCCAAGCCGAATTCGATGATCCCCGCGAAGAGCTCGTAGGTTGCTTGGGCCAGGCCGCCAGCTGCCTTCGGCGCTGTCGCAGGGAGATCGAGCGCGAAACGACTACTCTCCCAGATATCGGCACTCGCAGGGACCACCATCTCATCCAGCAGCGTCGGAAACGTATCGCGCAACATTGTCGGTCCGGTGGTCGGCAAAAGGCGGACGCAGCCGCAAGTTCGCCAATCGGACCCCTTGAGAAGCAGGTAGACGGGGTTCAGGCTGTCAAACGGGTCCGTTTCCATTTCGCCTTCGGTCTGCACTTCCCAATCGAGCCGCTTCTTGAAAACCCGATACCTAAGTCCGTGCATTTCCTTGAGTTCGCTCGCAAACTCGGCGTAGCAGTCGGGTGTTATCAGCTGCATCATTGTCGTCTCCGTGCGGGATGTGTCCACGCAATCGAAGGGCAAAGCCGTCATGAATGCAGCCTGTAGACCTTTACAGCTAGACTTGGAGAGGATCAGGATCTCGCCCGAGCAGCCATCCGCACTACGGCCTGGTTGATGGTTCGCACGCCAAGCTTCGCCTTGGCGTTTTCCTGATGGAAGGTCACGGTGCGTTTCGAGACACCGAGAATCTGGCTGATATCCCAGGCCGACTTGCCGCACGCCGCCCATTTCAGGCACTCGAACTCCCGCCGGGTGAGCGTTATGCCATCTACCACGCAATCTTCGGCGAGCCTGCGCCGGGCATGGATATGAACGTTGATCGCAACCAGTTGCATTGCTTTTTCGTAGCGCGTCAGCGACCTCAGAAATGGCGGATGCGCCTCGTTGGAGGCGAAGGTCAGTGCGGCGAACCGGCCGCGATGATCATGCATCGACATGGTCAGTCCGCCGCGAATGCCGAACTCAGCTGCTTTTTCCAGGACTTCCTGCTGAGAGGTCGGCAAATAACGGTGATCGCGGTCCACACCCCAGTCGAAGGTATCCCAGCCCCGCAGTCCCCGCAGGATCACGGGATCCACGCTGTGGTAGCGCTGTTGCAGGTAATGTGATGTCCATGATGATGGATAATTCGAGATCAATCGCGGCCTGTCGCCGGAAGCGGATGGGTAGGTGAAATAAGCGAAGAGCGGAAAGTCGAACCCGGCTGCGGCGGACGCCATTGCCTCATGGAGATCGACGGCATCGACGCTTGCAGAGAGTTGCTCGACCAAGGTTTCAAATACGCGATGCATCTGCGCTTAGCGTACCTCGCGGAGGTTGCTGGAAGCCGACGGAGACGTGGTTCTAAATGATGGCCTGTCCCTGCAGGGCATACGACGCGCCGCCGTCATCACCGCAATTGCTGTGCTGCTTCCGATTGGAGAGAGCTCCGCCCACCTGACCAACTACCGATGGGTGATATTGCGACGTTATCGATGAGCCGCGTGTCGCCAAGCCAAGCCGCAGCAAGCAAGCGTGCCGGTCGGTCAAGGCTTGCTAACGATTGCAGGTCTGTTTCTCCGCGCAGCTCCAGGTATTCGAGCTCGCGATAGCCGGCAGCCAGAATTGCTGCACGCGCTTCATCAAGCGTAGGCAGGATGGGGGAGCCGCGTGCAAGCCGCTCGGCCGTATCGAGCAGGACCGATGCTAGTTTTGGGGCAATGGCGCGTTGGGCTGGGGAGAGCCGCACGTTACGCGACGATAGCGCAAGACCATCGGCTTCGCGGACTGTCGGACAGGGCACAATAGTGATCGGAATGTCGAGATCCCGGACCAAGCGCCTGACAAGCTGAAGTTGCTGAAAATCCTTTTCGCCAAAAAAGGCGAAGTCAGCGCCGGCCTGCAGGAAGAGCTTGGCCACGACCGTCGCCACGCCATTGAAATGGCCGGGCCGGAATGCGCCGCAAAGGCATTCGCTGATGCCGGACACTGAAACGGCCGTGGCGAAGCCCACCTGGTACATTTCCTCTGTGTCCGGCACATAGAGCAGATGCGTGCCCAGCAGAGCGAGCTTGGCAGCATCGTCGCTTTCCGTCCGAGGGTAGGCAATCAGGTCGGCGGGGCTGTTGAACTGCTTGGGGTTTACGAACAGCGTCACGATCACCCGCTCGGCCCTTTCGAGCGCCTTCCGCACGAGGCTCAGATGCCCGTCGTGCAAGGCTCCCATGGTCGGCACAATACCGATCGTGGCACCCGAGCGACGCCATTGCGCAACGACGCCGCGCAGCTCGCTCACGGTTCGAGCGATCGGCACGCTCATGTGAAGTCACCGGCCTTCAAGGCGTTGACATAGAGATGTTCGACCGCCGGAAAGTGCCGGTTCCGCACATCGGTGGCGTAAGCGGCGATTGCCGCCTCAGCCTGCTCACCGAGCTCGGCATAGCGTTTGACGAACTTCGGCCGAAATGAGGTGAAGAGCCCGAGCATATCGTGGCTCACCAGAATCTGGCCGTCGCAAGCTGGCGAGGCACCGATGCCGATTGTGGGTATGTCGATATCGGCGGTTATCTGCCGTGCAAGCTGCTCCGGTATCTTTTCCAGCACCAAGGAGAAGGCGCCCGCTTCGGTTACCGCCCTGGCGTCGCGCCTGATCCGCTCTGCATCGGCTCCCCGGCCCTGCACACGATAGCCTCCAAACGTGTTTACCGCCTGCGGCGTCAGGCCCACATGGGCCATGACAGGTACGCCGCGCGCGGTAAGGAAGCGGATGGTTTCCGAGATGGTCTCGCCGCCCTCGATCTTTACCGCTGAACAACCGGTCTCACCCATCACGCGCGCAGCGTTGCCGAAAGCGTGCTCTGGGCTTTCCTCGTAGGAACCGAAGGGCAGGTCGACGACCATCAGCGCGTGTTCAAGGCCGCGGCGAACGGCCTGTCCGTGCATGATCATCATGTCGAGCGTGACCCCCAGCGTCGACGACAGGCCGTGCAGCACCATGCCGACGCTGTCGCCGACAAGAACGATGTCGCAGTGGCGATCGAGCAGCCTCGCGACCGGCGTGGTGTAGGCCGTCAAGCATACAAGTGGCGTCTGGCCTTTTCGCGATCGAATATCTGGAGGAGTCATCCCTTTTATCTCACCAGCCGCGCTCAACCGAGGCCCCTTCCCTTACGTTACCAACAGCGGGTGTCGCGTTTGGCATATTTTTGTGCGACTGCGAAGAGCTAAAAACAGCGCTTGAGTACTCTGGTGTTGACGTGCTGGCTTCCAAGGTTACATTCAATCGATTAAGGCGCTCCGTTGGGCCAACCCGCTTTCGCAAACATGGATCCTCAGACAAGAAGAACCAAGAAAGGCAAAGCCGCCGTCAAAGCTGACGAAGCCAAAGTGGACCTGACTGCCGTCGTGGTCGCCGTAAACGACAGTGAGCCCTGTGTCCTCACAGTCGGTCATGCGGACACCCTCCCTTCTGGACCTTTTGCCCTTGAGCATCGATCACTGCAGTCGGGTTTGAGGGGGTGGGTGGAGCAGCAGACCGGCCATGCACTTGGATACATCGAGCAACTCTACACCTTCGCCGATCGCGATCGCATCGGCACTGAGCGCCACCAGCGCGTCATCTCAATCAGCTATCTCGCATTGACCAGGAAGGAACAGGCAACGAACTCGGCCGCGTGCGGCTGGCAAAGTTGGTACGAATATTTTCCCTGGGAGGACCACCGCTTCGGCACGCCGCCTGTGCTGCTCGATAGATTGCGGCCCCGCCTGATTGAGTGGGCCGGCGGCGCCAGCGAGCCGACCACTCAACGCGAGCGCCGGCAGCGCGCTGCGATAGCCTTCGGCTTCGACGACCGCCATTGGAACGAGGAACTCACGCTCCAACGCTACGAGTTGCTCTATGAAGCTGGTCTGATTGAGGAGGCCGGTGGCGGCAGGGACGCGATTGCGGCCGCGGCTGGCAAACCAATGGTCGCTGACCACCGTCGTATTCTGGCAACCGGGATCGCGCGGCTGCGTTCGAAGATCAAATACCGGCCGGTCGTGTTCGAGCTTATGCGGCCTTCCTTCACGCTGCTGCAACTGCAGCGAACCGTGGAAGCTTTGGCTGGCAGGCTGATCAACAAGCCGAACTTCCGGAGATTGGTCGAGCAGCAGGAACTTGTTGAGGAGACCGGGGAGACCTCCCTCGACACGGGCGGCCGACCGGCGAAGCTTTATCGCTTCCGGCATGCCGTCCTCGACGACAGGGCTATCGCCGGGACAAAATTACCGCTGGCGCGGGCTTGACATACTTATAGTCAAGGTAGATATATTCCCTTATTGTCAAACCGAATATAATCGAGGCGCCAATGACTGGGGCGTTACCTATGGCTGCGTCCCTGTATGAGCGTGTCCGGCGGGTGATCCCACCCGTTGAATGGCTCGCGTTCGCCGGCGATATTGAAGCCATCTTAGCGCTGAAGCGTGAGCGCAATGCGGTGGTGCTGGCGCACAATTACCAGACGCCCGAAATTTTTCATTGCGTGGCAGACATCGTCGGCGACAGCCTGGCGTTGGCCCACAAGGCGGTGACGGTCGACGCCGACATCATCGTGGTTGCCGGCGTTCATTTCATGGCCGAGACGGCAAAACTGCTCAATCCGAACAAGACCGTGCTCATCCCGGATCTCCGCGCCGGCTGCTCGCTGGCCGAATCGATCACGGCAAACGACGTGCGGCTAATGCGGCTGCGGTATCCGGGGGTCCCCGTTGTTACTTACGTCAACACTTCCGCCGCCGTAAAAGCGGAGTCCGACATCTGCTGCACGTCCGGCAACGCCAAGGCGGTGGTGGAATCGCTTGGCGTGGCGCGTGTGCTGATGCTCCCGGACGAATATCTGGCGAGGAACGTGGCAGCCGATACAGACGTCGAGATCATCGCCTGGAAAGGCCATTGCGAGGTGCATGAGCGCTTCACCGCAGCAGACATCCGGGAACTGCGCGATGCCCATCCAGGCGTCATCGTGCTGGCCCATCCAGAATGCCCACCAGACGTTGTCGCGGAGGCGGAGTTCTCCGGCTCGACCGCGGCGATGTCGGATTATGTCGAGCGTGAGAAACCGACGCGTGTCGTCCTTCTGACCGAATGTTCGATGAGCGACAACGTCGCGGTCGCGCATCCCGACGTCGAGTTCGTTCGCCCATGCAATCTGTGCCCGCACATGAAGCGCATCAACCTGGCCAACATTCGCGCCGCACTCGAGCAGAACCGGCATGAGGTCCGGATTGATCCCGAAATTGCCGGCCCCGCCCGCCGCGCGGTCGAGCGCATGCTTTCCCTATGAGTCTGGAGGTTCGCGACATCGCCGGGGCGCCGGTCGTCATCGGCGGCGGCATTGCCGGCCTGATGACGGCGCTTCATCTGGCGCCGGAACCGGTCGTGCTTTTGACCAACGCGCCGCTTGGAACCGGAGCCTGCAGTGAACTTGCCCAGGGCGGTCTTGCGGCAAGTCTCGGGGGCGACGACGGCCCAGATTTTCACCTTTGCGACACGATAGCTGCCGGCGACGGACTCTGCGATGAGGCCACGGTGCGGCGAGTGGTACGAGCTGCACCCGAAGCGATTAGGACGATCCAAAGGTTCGGCGTCGACTTCGACCAGCACCCTGACCGCGCGTTGCGACTTGGGCTCGAGGCGGCACACTCGCGACGGCGAATTGTGCATGCAGCCGGCGACGCCACCGGTCGCGAGTTGGTGCGCGCGCTCGTCGCCGCGGTTCGGCGTACAGCCTCGATCACCATTATCGAAAATGTGGAGGTCCGCCGGCTGGTCGTGCAGGACGGGTCGGTCATCGCCGTGGTCGCAGCAGGACGAGCCGGCGCGCTCGCTCTGCCCACGCGTCGCGCGGTGCTGGCGACCGGCGGCGTCGGCGGGCTGTTTTGCGACACGACAAACCCCGCTGGCTCATGGGGTCACGGGCTGGCGCTCGCCGCATGGGCGGGGGCGGAACTCGCCGACTTGGAATTCATACAGTTCCATCCAACTGCGCTCGACGGTCCGCGCCGGCCGATGCCGCTGGTGAGCGAAGCCGTGCGTGGCGAAGGCGCGGTGCTCATCGATGAGCGAGGAGAGCGCTTCCTCGCCGACACACCTGGCGGTGAACTTGCGCCTCGCGACGTCGTAGCGCGCGCCATTTGGCACCAGCTTGCCGTTGGACGCCGCGTATTCCTGGACGCACGGCAAAGTCTCGGCCCGAGATTTGGCAAGCGTTTTCCAGGCATCGCCGAATTGTGCCGGAGCGCAGGAATCGACCCCGCGACCGACCTGATCCCGGTGCGCCCGGCGGCACATTATCACATGGGCGGCGTCGCCGTAGACAGCGCCGGCCGCAGCTCCATCGAGGGATTGTGGGCCTGCGGTGAGGTGGCCTGTACCGGCCTGCACGGCGCCAACCGCCTGGCCAGCAACTCGCTCACCGAAGCGGCGGTCACCGCGAGCTGGGTTGCCGAAAGCGTTGCCGGCACGTCGTATACCCGGCGACCGCGCAGATGCTCCACATTCGTCCCTCCACGACCAGACGCTTCCGTGGTCCGCCCGATTGTCTCCGCCGCCCTGGGTATCATCCGCGACGGCGAGGCAATGCGCGAAGCGGTGGCGACCCTGCTGCCGATCGCAGCCAATAGTGTCGCTGCCTCTGGTCCGGCTTTGGTCTCACTGATGATCGCCGCGGCGGCCCTGAGGCGGGAAGAGAGTCGAGGCGCGCACTGTCGGTCCGATTTCCCGCTCCACGATGCCAACGTGCGCCCATCACGGCTGACACTGCACAGCGCAATGCGGGCCGCGGCCGCACTCGATTGCCGGGCTACCATACGGAGCACTTGATATGACTTCATTCTCCCCCCTCCCCGCGACCCTGATCGAACCGATTGTGCGCGTTGCGCTCCTCGAAGACCTGGGCAGATCCGGCGACCTGACCACCGATGCGGTTATCCCGTATGATTGCACTGCCACGTTGGTGCTCAAAGCGAGGCAGGCGGGCGTCGTTGCCGGGCTCGATCTGGTCTCGTATGCCTTCCTTCTCGTGGAACCGGCGATCAACATCCAGATCTGGCGCCCTGATGGCAGCGAGGTTGGGGCCGGGGAAACCATTGCAAGATTGTCCGGACCCGCACGAGGCCTGCTCACGGCCGAACGCACGGCCCTCAATTTCTTATGCCGGCTGAGCGGCATTGCCACTGCCACAGCGGCCATGGTTGAGGCCGTGCGCGGTCACAAGGCGAGGATTGTATCGACGCGAAAGACGACGCCCGGGCTGCGGGCATTGGAGAAATACGCCGTGCGCGTCGGCGGCGGTGCCAATCACCGGTTCGGCCTCGATGACGGCGTGCTCATAAAGGACAACCACATCGCGATCGCCGGCGATATCCGCACAGCAATAGAGCGGGCGCGCGCCGCAGCAGGGCATATGGTGAAGGTCGAGGTCGAGGTCGACACGCTGAAGCAGCTCGATGCAGCGCTCGCGATTGGTGTTGACGCGGTGCTGCTCGACAATATGTCGGTCGAGGATCTTGCCCGCGCGGTTTCTATAGTGGATGGCCGTACGATCACCGAGGCGTCCGGTCGGGTGATGCCGAAAACGGCGGCGGCGATTGCGGCGACCGGTGTCGATCTCATCTCCATGGGTTGGCTGACGCACAGCGCCCCGATCCTCGACATCGGCCTGGACATGCCGGACCACCAGAACATCTGCAAGCACTTGAACTGAGGATTACGGCGTGAGGAGCAACATCAGCTCGGCAGGCGTAGGAGGTGCTGGAAAGACGTGCCGCAGCTCGCCTTTAGCGAGTGCGCCCCAAAGCCAAGAAGGCGTACCGGACTAGCAAACAAAGGTTTGACGATGACGATTGGAATGAACTCGGAGTTCGACGTGAACCAGACCATGCAATCGGTCGATGGAACGCCTCCGCGATGGAACCGCAAAGAGGCCGAGGCCATCTACGGCATGCCATTCAACGATCTGCTGTTCCTAGCTCAGACGATCCACCGCCAGAACTTCGATCGAAACCGAGTGCAGCTGTCGCGGCTCCTTAGCATCAAGACCGGCGGGTGCCCCGAAGATTGCGGCTATTGCAGCCAGTCTGCGCATTACGAAACCGGTGTGAAGGCGTCGAAGCTGGTGGACGTCAAGCATGTCATCGACGAAGCGGCCATGGCGCGTGATGGCGGCGCAACGCGCTATTGCATGGGCGCGGCGTGGCGAAGTCCCAAGGAGCGCGACATGGAGGTTGTGGTCGCCATGATTGAGGGCGTCAAGGCCCTCGGCATGGAGACCTGCATGACGCTCGGCATGCTCGATCTTGAGCAAGCTGCTCGCCTGAAGCAGGCCGGTCTCGACTACTATAACCACAACATCGATACCTCTGAGCGCTACTATGGCGAGGTTATTTCAACCAGGACTTTTGCCGACCGGCTGGAAACGCTTGGGCACGTGCGCGCGGTTGGGATGAAAGTCTGCTGCGGCGGCATTGTCGGGATGGGAGAAGAAAAGACCGATCGCATCGACATGCTGGTCACGCTCGCGAACCTGCCCGAGCCGCCGGAAAGCGTGCCGATCAACATGCTTATTCCCATCGAAGGCACGCCGCTTGCCGCGGCCGACGCCATCGATCCGATCGATTTCGTCCGCATCGTTGCGCTCGCGCGGGTGATGATGCCGAAATCCTATGTAAGGCTGTCCGCCGGCAGGACGGCGATGAGCGACGAAACGCAGGCGCTGTGCTTCTTTGCCGGGGCCAATTCGATCTTTGTCGGCGACACGCTGCTGACGGCGGGAAATCCCGGCGAGGACAAGGATACCCTTCTGTTCCGGCGCCTCGGCATTGAGCCTATGGAACTCGCCACGCAATGAAGGAGGCAATTCTTGCCCGCTATGACGCAACCTTGCGGGGACTGGGGCGCAAGGACCGGTTGCGGACGCTCGCACCGCGCGCCGGGCTCGACTTCTCGTCGAACGACTATATCGGACTTGCCGCCTCCAAAAGACTGGGCGATGCGGTTTCGACGGCGATTGCGCGGGGCACGCCAGTGGGCGCCACCGGATCGCGGCTGTTGCGCGGCAATGCACCGGAACATGAGCAACTGGAGGCGGACGCAGCGGCATTTTTCGGAGCCGAGCGTGCACTGTTCTTCGGCAGCGGCTATATCGCCAACTTCGCTCTGCTGACGGCCCTGCCGCAGAAAGGCGACCTGCTGGTCCTCGACGAGCTCGCTCATGCCAGCATGCATGAGGGTGCCCAGGCCGGGCGCGCTGAGTTCAAGCTGGCCGCGCACAACGACGTCGACGCTGTCGAGGACGCAATCACCCGCTGGCGCGCCGAAGGCGGCATGGGGCGGGTGTGGATCGCCTTCGAAAGCCTTTACAGCATGGATGGCGACCGTGCGCCGATGGAGAGCCTGGTCGCGCTGGCTGATCGGTACCAGGCATTCATCGTCGTCGATGAAGCGCATGCCACCGGCGTCTGGGGACCGGACGGCCGGGGACTGGCCGCCGCGTATGAAGGCCGCGACAACATCGTCACGCTCCACACATGCGGCAAGGCGCTTGGCGCATCCGGCGCGCTCGTTACCGGACCGCGAACACTGTGCGACTATCTTATCAACCGGTGCCGGCCATTCATCTATGCGACCGCACCATCGCCGCTGATGGCAGTCGCGGCACGTGAGGCGCTGACTATTCTGTCTGACGAGCCTATGCGTCGTGCTCAGTTGCACGAGCGTGTCGCTTTCGCGAGCCGGCAATTGGCCGAACGCTGCGGCGTGATGCCCAGCGGTTCGCAGATCCAGCCGCTTGTGATCGGCGATAACAGCCGCACCATGGCGGTGGCGGCAGGACTGCAGGCACGCGGCTTCGACATACGCGGCATTCGCCCGCCGACAGTGCCTGAGGGTACGTCGCGCCTGCGCATTTCGCTGACTCTCAACGTCGACGAAGCCGACATTTCCGCCATGGTCGAGGCTCTCGTCGGAGTGTTGGCCACAGCATGACCAAACGCATCGTCGTCACCGGAACAGACACTGGAATTGGCAAGACAGTGTTTTCGGCCGGACTTGCCGGGCTGCTCGACGGCTTCTACTGGAAGCCGGTGCAATCGGGCCTCAACGAGGAGACCGACAGCGAGGTCGTCGCCCGGCTTTCCGGCTTGCCCGACGGACGCGTGCTGCCCGAAGTCTATCGACTGACGATGCCGCTGTCGCCGCATCGATCAGCCGAAATCGACGGCGTCGCGATCGAGGCCGACGATCTTTCATTTCCGGTCCTGCCGACACCGCTCGTCATCGAAGGCGCCGGCGGGCTGATGGTGCCGCTCAATCGACAGACAAGGTTCATTGACATATTCGAACAATGGCGGCTGCCGGTCATACTGTGCGCCCGCACCGCGCTTGGCACCATCAATCATACGCTGTTGTCGATCGAGGCCCTGAGAGCCCGCTCCATCCCGCTCATCGGCATTGCCTTCATTGGCGAAGAGGTGGCCGATACACAAAGGACAATCGTGGAATTCGGCGGCGTGCCGCAGCTGGGCAGGCTGCCGCACCTCGGTCCGCTGACGGGTGAAACGTTGAGAGATGCAATGATTTCCGGCTTCGACCTGGCCATGATTGCCGGAGGCGACTGATGGCGGAGTCTCGAGTCTGGCATCCGTTCACGCAGCACGCGCTAGAGCCCTCGGTCCCTGAAATCGTGCTGACTGAAGGCGCCTATCTCCACAAGGCCGACGGCTTCCGCATCCTCGATGCGATTTCTTCCTGGTGGGTCGTCACCCATGGCCATCGCCACCCCCGCATCATGAAGGCCATCGAGACGACCGCGTCGAGCCTCGACCAGATCATCTTCGCGGGCTTCACCCACGAGCCGGCCGAACGGCTGGCCGAGGCGCTTATCGGCATCGCACCCGCCGGCCTCGACCGGGTGTTCTATTCCGACAGTGGCTCCACCTCAGTCGAAGTCGCGCTGAAGATGGCGCTCGGCTATTTCCGCAACATCGGCGCGCCGCGTTCGCGCATCGCCGTCATGGAGCACAGCTATCATGGCGACACGATCGGGGCGATGAGCGTCGGCGCCCGCGGCGTCTTCAACGCCGCCTATGATCCTTTGCTGTTCGAGGTCGACGCCATCCCCTTCCCGGCCGCCGGGCGCGAGCAGGAAACGCTGGATCGGTTCGAGGCCGTTAGCCGCGACCGGCGCGCAGCCGCGCTGATCGTCGAGCCGCTGGTGCTTGGCGCCGGCGGCATGCTGATGTATCCGGCCTGGGTTCTTGCCGAATTGAAGAGGATCGCCGAAGCCTCCGGCACGCTGCTGATCGCCGATGAAGTGATGACCGGCTGGGGGCGCACCGGAACCATGTTTGCCTGCGAACAGGCGTCCGTCTCGCCCGACATCTTGTGCACCTCGAAAGGTCTGACCGGTGGTACCATCCCGCTGGCCGCCACGATCGCCACCGATGCCATCTTCCACGCTCACTTTTCGGAGGATCGCAAGAAGACGTTTTTCCATTCGAGCTCCTACACCGCCAATCCGATCGCCTGCGCGGCAGCACTTGCCAATGTCGAGATCTGGCGTGACGAGCCGGTGGCCGAGCGGATCGCGGTCTTGAGCGCGAGGCAGGCCGCCGGGCTGCAACGCTTCCGGGTCAATCCATATTTCACCGACTGCCGGACAACCGGCACCATCGCGGCACTCGACCTACGCACCGGCTCAGCCGGTTATCTGGCCGAGATCGGGCCAAAACTGCGCGCTTTTTTCCTTGAGCGGGGGCTACTTGTGCGCCCGCTCGGCAATGTCCTCTATCTTCTACCGCCCTATTGCATCACCAGCGACGAATTGGGCGGGCTCTATGACGCGATAGAGGAGGCCGGCGAACGCTTCGGCTCGCGGCCATGAACCTATCGTCGCGCGTTCTCGGCTTCGGCCATCATGCGCCGGCGCGCAAGGTCGAGAACCCGGAAATCGAAGACCGGCTCGGGCTTGAGCCCGGCTGGATCGAGCGGCGCACCGGAATTCGCTCGCGCTTCTGGGCAACAGACGAAGACACGCTGTCGGGCCTTGCCGCCTCTGCCGGCGACATGGCGCTGACCAATGCCGGTATCGACCGCGGCGACGTCGGTCTACTCTTGCTCGCCACGTCGACGCCCGATCACCTTCTGCCGCCAAGCGCGCCGCTGGTCGCACATCGGCTGGGGCTAGGCCGCGCCGGAGCGATCGACCTGACCGGCGCCTGCGCCGGCTTCATCTATGCGCTGATGTTCGCCGACGGGTTCACCCGCCTGCACGGCAAAGCGAGCCTTGTCATCGCCGCCAACATCCTCAGCCACCGCATCAATTTGGCCGAGCGCGCCAGCGCCGTGCTGTTTGCCGATGCCGCCGGCGCCATGGTGATCAGTCCTTGCGATGACCCGGATCGAGGCATTCTCGGCGCTTCGGTGGATTCCGACGGCTCGCGCTACGGGCTAATCCAGATTCCCGCCGGGGGAAGCAACACTCCGTTCCATGCCGACCTCGACCTCGCGCAGACACGGATGACGATCACTGACGGCCGTGAAGTATTCAGCAAGGCCGTGGAGATGATGACCGCCTGCTCGAGAGATGCGCTCACTGCTGCCCGACTGAGGCCGCAAGACCTCGATCGTTTCGTGCCGCATCAGGCCAATGCGCGCATTTTCGACGCGGTCGGCAGGAACCTCGGCATCGCTGATCACTCGATCGTCAAGACGATCGCCGAATATGG
Organism: Mesorhizobium sp. M2E.F.Ca.ET.209.01.1.1; assembly: GCF_004010375.2. Classification (NCBI taxonomy): domain Bacteria; kingdom Pseudomonadati; phylum Pseudomonadota; class Alphaproteobacteria; order Hyphomicrobiales; family Phyllobacteriaceae; genus Mesorhizobium; species Mesorhizobium sp. M2E.F.Ca.ET.209.01.1.1. Next base: position 186,287 of record NZ_SADP02000008.1, read on the forward strand.
CAACTCTTCCGCCGCGACGATCCCGCTCTCATTGTCGCTGGCCCATCGGGCGCAGCCGTTTCGGCCTGGCGAGAAAGTCCTCTTGGCGGCAGCGGGTGCGGGTCTCAGCGGCGGCGCGCTTGTGGTGGGAATTTAGCAAAGCAATGCTTGCGCACAGGACTGCTCATGAATGAGACTATGAGAATGGCTCAATACGTAAATAGTCGCCGGCAAGCTCCATAGAGCTGGGTTCCGTGCGGTGCTCCGCGATGTCTAAGTATCGACCCGCTTGCTCAAATCGCAGCGCTCATCGAAGGCCAGCAATACCTCATGCAGAGCGAAAATCCTCAACCGCCCGTTTCAAAGACGCTCGCCCCATTTCGAAACAAGGTGTTTCGCTCAATTTGGGCGGCCACCCAGATTTCCAGCCTCGGTTGGCTAGTGCAAACGGTCGCCATCAGTTGGCTTATGGCAACGATTTCAGCGTCCGACCTCATGGTGGCACTCGTCCAGGCCGCATCCACATTGCCGGTGTTCTTCCTCTCAGTTTTCGCCGGAGCCATTGCCGACAACTTCAGCCGCCGGTGGGTGATGTTTGCGGGACACTGCCTGATAGCATCGGCGTCGACGACGCTGATGATTTCTGTGGGTCTGGGATTTGTCAGTCCTTGGCTGATTCTCGGGTTAGGTTTCCTGGCCGGCTGCGGCTTTGCCTTGAATGATCCGGCTTGGCACGCTTCGGTCGGCGATATCCTTCACAAACGCGACATTCCGGCCGCAGTGACGCTTATGTCCGTCGGATACAACATTGTGCGCAGCGTTGGTCCGGCCTTGGGGGGCGTGATCCTGGCCGTCTTTGGGCCGCTGGCCGCTTTCGCCTTGGCTGCGGTGAGTGATCTGGCGCCCATAAGCGCGATATGGCGCACCAAATGGGAGGTCCGCTCTTCGCCTCTCCCTCGTGAGAGAATGACGACGGCAATTCATGACGGAGTGCGCTTTACTGCGATGTCTTTGGAGATCAGGGCAGCGACCGCCCGAGCCGCTCTTTTCGGATTGGCAAGCATCTCCATTCTGGCGTTGCTCCCCCTCGTCGTCCGGGATCAGTTGAAGAGTGGGCCAATTGTCTACGGTATCTTATTGGCCGGCTTCGGCATGGGTGCTTTCATCGCGGGCATGGGCAACGGCTTCTTGAGGAAGGTCACGTCTCAAAACAGGCTGGTGGCCTTCGCCTCTGTGGCTTGTGCAGTCTGTTGCCTCTCCCTTGCCCTTACATCGTCGATTCCTGTGGCGGCCATTTCGCTGGCGCTCGGCGGAGCGGGTTGGCTTATCACCTGGACGGGCATTGACGTGTCGGTGCAGTTGGCAAGCCCAAGGTGGGTTGTAGGCCGCACGCTCTCCATTTACTACGCCTTGAGCGCAGGCGGTATGGCTGCTGGCAGCTGGATCTGGGGTTCTGTCGCGCAAAACTATTCCTTGACCTTAGCATTGGAGGGCGCCGCAGGCGCTCTGTTGCTGGTTGCAGCAGCGGGGATCGTGTTGCCGGTCCGTCCCTGGGAAGAAACCGATCAAGAAAGTTCAGTTTTTCATCCGCCGGACGTGGCTCTCGATCTGAAACCCAGAAGTGGCCCTATCGTGGCCAAGGTCGAGTATTTGATATCGGAGGAAAATATCGAGGCCTTTCTGGGCTCCATGCGCACGCGGCGACACGTCCAGAGCCGTGCCGGTGCACGAAACTGGACGCTCCAGCGAAATCTGCAAACACCGTCACTTTGGACGGAGACATTCCGCACCCCCACCTGGATGGACTTTCTCCGCCTAAATCATCGACTCACCGCAGCAGATAAGGAAGTCGCCCAGCATCTCCTGTCACTGCATGAAGGAGAGGTGCCTCCGCAGACAGTGCTTTCGATTGAACGGACGACCGAGGCAATTCGTACCCGTACCTCGACAATCTTTTCTCGTCCTCCAAGATGACGCCATCAAGCTGCTGTCCAGGGACAGGGTGGATCACCGGTGCTTTGCAGAGCACAGCCTCACACCGAGAGCAGCGTGCTCCGGGTTGTGCGCTTTCGCGCGCACCCAGGCGAGATGATGGTGAACGCGGCGTCAAGTGGAAGTCCCCTGCATACGCTTGCGGAGTCTTCTGCGAGAGCCCATGCCGACGAGCGCCAAACAAGGTTTGATGCCTTTCGGCGTCGTGGCCTCAACTCATCGATTCGCGAGAAAAGCATCGAATGCAGCAGCAACGGCGCGAACAACAAAGCGGTGCTCCGGCCGCACGCGGATGAAGCCGTTTTCGACGTCCAGGATCCCCTCCTCAGCCAGCGTCACCAAACTCTCAACTGAATCGAGAAAACGAGCTGGTTCGATTTCGTGGGCGGCACAGATGGTCGGCACGTCGGCCTCCAAATCGCACATCAGTCGCTCGATGATCGCTGCGCGCACCCGGTCATCGTCGGTCAGACGGTGACCCTTTGATGTCGCCAGACGTCCACTTGCGATGTGCCGGGCGTAAGAATCCCGTGTTACTTCGTTCTGAACATACCCCTCGCGGACTCGGCCAATAGCCGACGCGCCTAAGCCGATCACGTTTTGCAAGTATCGGCCGAGTATCCCAGCGAATTACGCCGTAGGCGCGCCCGGTCTTCTGCGCTAGCGCGAGTTCGTCGTCCGGCGGAGCGAAATGATCGAGCCCGATCTCCCGGTAGCCAGCGCCAACCAGTGTCTCGGCGACAGCTGCAGCCTGTTCGGCGCGAAGATCGCCGTCCGGTAGACCTGCCTGCTCGATAGGCGCTGGTTCTTTATCACGGAAGGAATATGCGCGTATCCGAACACCGCAAGCCGGTTGGGGCGCATGGCGACCGCAGCCATCGCGGTCTGGATGCAGGACTGCACAGTCTGTTTCGGTAGACCGAAGATGAGGTCGAAGTTGATATGGCCAACGCCATGCCGGCGGAGATTTTGGACTGCAGCGGCCGTCTGCACCTTACTCTGGATCCGATTGATCGCCTTTGCACATCGGGATCAAAGCTCTGCACGCCGATGCTCGCGCGGTTGACACCGTTAGCTGCCAAGGCTTCGGCCATTTCCGGTGTGAACGTTCGGGGATCGATCTCCACGGTGATCGCAGCAGTTTTGCTGAAAGCGAAGTGGCGGCGTAGAAATTCCATCAGCGCCAAGTGCTCGGCTGGCCCGATAAGGTGAGGCGTTCCGCGCCGAAATGCACATCGCTCACCGGCAGCCCTTGCCGCACTTGCTCCGACACCAAACTGATCTCCTGACGCAGCACCGCTAAATAATTAAGGATCGGGCCGTTGCGACGGATGACCGCGGTAGGGAAGCCGCAATACCAGCACATGGATCGGCAAAACGGAATGTGGAAATAGAGCGACACCGATTCGTCGGCCGGGAGGCCCCCCAGCCATTCCTCATAATCGTCAGCACCAACTGCCGCAGAGAAGTCTGGCACAGTCGGATAGATGGTATACCAAGGCGGCCGGGGGTCCCGGTACTTTGTCAGGATTGAGGTGTGCAAGGAGCTGTCATCCCACGTCGCTGATCCATCATTCTTTCGTTGCGCGCTCGTCCTGGTCTCTGACCTAAGTCAGTGCGTCCCGCTTATGTCGCAGTCTCGTTTGGACAGGATGGGGTCAACCACGCCGGGGAGCGCGCGTGCCATGGTTGCGCCTGAGGTGATGGTGCGGTGCCGCATTCAACGTCTGAGTAGTACGTGACGCCAGTGCAGTGTGCTTGAGGCGTCTGCGGAAGAACTTTGCAATGCGAAATTCATGTCCGACGCAACGGACCTGTCAAGCCTCGTTCAGACGCCATCCAGGTCCAGCCAGCGGCCTTCCCTGCCGGCCGAAAAACCATACCGGCTTTAGCCACCGAGACGCTCTAAAGCTGACGTCGGCTCATTTGATGAAAGGAGGACGCCGCTAGGGGGTGCACAAGGTTCCCCGGCTTGACGTCGCTTCGAGCGAAGAGCGGCGGTGTGGCTTGTCGTCAAGCGCCGGGCAGCGTGCCCCCTACCGATATCCCGAAAAGATCGACCAAGATGGCCATGCCGACGCCACACGCGGTCTGGATGAGGCCGACCATGAAAATGCGATTGGCGCGTTCGTAGATGGGGCGCCGCAAGGAACTCATGTCGAGCAGCATGGACAGCGCTCTCATCTGCAGTGCGATGCCGAGCAGGATCGGCACTACGGCGAACAGATCGTAGAGTTGCCATGGCAAGGGGTTCGCGGCCCAATGAGTGAGGAAGCCGAGCGAAAAGGCAAGCAGGATACCCACGGCAGTGATTGTGCCGTTGCGGAAAATGGTCTCGATCGGTTCTTCCTTCGGATCGTGCTCGTCCAAGCGGCTTCCTTTCGTTGCTCTTTCCGTCGAGACTAAGTTCTCGAGAATGCTGTTCATCGCCAATTACTCGAGGCGAGCCGTAGGCAGCCGTTTCAGGGTGCGCTCCCTCTCGCTTCCGGCCGCGCAATGTACCTGCACGGCGAACTTACAGCGGCGAAAAGGTGCTGCGGCCACCATGCGACGCCTCGGACGCGCACGCCCTCTGTTCCTGGCGCAGCCCTTGCGGAGCGTACGCGCAGTGATCCTTCTCGGTAGCGCATGGCGCGGCCTCCGTTGCGGTCAGACGGGAAGCCGTCGCTGTTAAACGAGACTGTCACATATCGAACATGGCGAACCGTGTCGCACATTGCTTTTCGCAGTGACCCTCAAAAAAAGTGATTCCAGCGAGACGAAGGCGCGTCGGCCCGATTTTGGTGTCGGCCGCATTTACGCTTCAGGTTGGCATGTCGCTTGCTGCTCTATTTCGGAGAGCTGCAGCGGTCCGACCGGAGTGTTTCACATGTAAACGATAATGAATCTCCTAACAGAAAACACTATTATAAGTACATGTGGCTTTTACGCTGGCTCACCTCTCGTGTCAAGCGCTTTGGCGTCCACATATTGGAGACAACACGCACAAAATTTAGAGGAAAAGCTTGCTCTTTCGCCTCTATCCTTTTTATTCCTTCATGGAGATCTAGACATGTACATCAAGAGTCCTCTTCTCGGCTTAACTGCTCTGATGACCGTTTCCGTCGGTCGAGCAGCTGGCGCCGAGCGGGAACCGGCCGAGTACATCAAGATCTGCGACGTCCTCGGCTCGGGATATTCCTATATTCCCAACACCGAGACCTGCCTGCGCATCGGCGGCTATGTCCGTTACGATATCGGCCTGGGTGACGTCCGATCGTATGACAGCGCAAGAACCTCGGACGTGAGAACTGGCGAGGACCAAGGCACTTGGCGAAACAGCACACGCTTCACGTTCAAAACTTGGACCGGCCAGCAGACCGAGCTCGGCGCGTTGACGACCTATACCGAAACCCACGTGAATTTTGGCAACAGCGCTAACTCGCATGACAGTCCTCAGAACTATGATTTCAACAGCGGCCTCGCACTGGCTTCTGCCTGGGTCGAGCTGGGAGGCCTGCGAGTTGGCAAGGAGGGGTCGGCCTTCGATACGTTTGTAAGCTACGCTGGCGACGTTCTCGATAGTATGCTCGTTCCGTCGGCCGGCTTCGACACCAACGTGGCTCAGTACCACTTCGACGCCGGCAACGGCATTTCGACTGTGATTTCGCTCGAACAAGGATCGGGCTCAGCCGGTACTATCGACAGCTATATTCCGCACGTTGTCGCCGGCTTGAAATACACGCAAGGCTGGGGCTCGATCACCGGCGTCGCGGCTTATGACAGCAATTACGAAGCTTTTGCCGGCAAGATCCGCGTCGACGTCGCTGTCACAAACCAGCTGTCGCTGTTTGGACTCTTCGGCTACGGTTCCAATGCCAGTCTCAACGAGGACTCAAACGGCGCAATTGCCAATCATGGGCGCGGCTCGTACAAAATCTGGAACGGCCAGTGGGCTTTCTGGGCGGGCGCCACCTACGAGTTTGACGAGAAAACTTCGTTCAACCTTCAGGTCTCGGGTGATCAGCTCAAGGATGCTGGTGTGGCTGCAAACGTCGCCTACATGGTCGTTCCCGGCTTCACGGTCACAGCCGAGGTCGATTACGACCACTACGGCAACTCTGGCCTCGGCCCTGCCGAGCCTACCGCCGTCAAGGGCACGAGCAAGCCGAACAGCGTCGGCGGCATTCTCCGCTTACAAGGCTCATTTTGAAATCTCTCCAGTCGCGAGCATGGCAAAGGCACTTGCCTCGACAACGCACGCATGGAGAGCTTCGTTCGCCATCTTGAAGTCTGCATCGACCGTCCACGGCCCATCGTACCAACTAGAAACTGAAAGTTATGAGCCCTGTGTACTACACCTAGCCCTTGACCTGCCCGATGAACCGGCCAGGGGCCGTCAGTTCAAATTCGGGGCCGCTTAGAGGGCAGTGTGAGGCCGTGTTAGGTAAGCGCCACTGCAATGTCGAGGCCGCGACACGCCTGTCGCTTTGGACGGCTGGAATTGCCCTTCGCGGCGCCATTCATTCTCTCAACATTTACGTGATAATGCACGCTGAGTCCGAGCCGCGTGGCAGCACCCATCCTAGGTCACTATCGGGGGGCCTTAAACCTGAACAGCTCCATCGTCGCGGCTGCTGCGGAAGCAGGAGCTATCACTGGGACCCGTACTGGTGCTTGTCAGCCGCTGAGCCGCTACTTCGTCTTAGGAAGAGCATTGTCCTTGCCAAAAGCCGGCCAGTATTTCGAGATTGCCAGTGTGGCGCCGGCTGAAGAGAAATGACCATAGTCGAAATATAAAAACTCTCCTCTATCGGAATAGGCGCAGCGTCCTGCGCTGCACAGGAATTTCAGCGGATCGATGAATGTGGCGCCTTTGGTAAATGAGCGCACACGTTCGTTGATGTCGGGGTCCATCGCGATCGGCCAGGACGTATCGTCCAGATTTTGGCGCTTGGCGAAGAACGCAATTTTCCGGACGTCAGTTGGGAACTGCGGAGACTGGCCGATGACAAACACGCGCACGCCCAGGGCACGAAGCGTAGCGATTGTTTGCTGAAGACCGTCGAAACCTCTGACCTCATAGTCACTCCATCTACCGCTGAGGATAACCGTCTTGATGTCCGCTTCCAAGATGACGTCCAAGGCCTTGCGATTGAACCGGACACAATCAAGACGATCGTAAGGGTAGTAATAGAGTATCGGCGCGCAGCTGGCGTACGTATATTCAACGATGTTCGCCTGCAATCGATTTATGTTAGCACCCAAGCCGGAAACATAGTGCGCGGCGAAGGAGTCGCCCCACAAAAAAACCGTTGTTGGAAAACCGCTGGTGCGCGTGCAATCCTCCATATTCCAGCTTTCGATCCGGCTGGTGCCCTCGTTGAAACAGATGCCATTCCTCCAGTCCCCGACGGAAATGCGCCGCTGGACATAGTCCGGAAACCGTTGCGGAAAGCCATTGCCGAGCGCCCCCGCCGCTCCGCCGGCACAAAGGACAACGATCGCGAGCGCTGAAAAGGCGAAGATAGGCCCCGGGGAGGTGAAGGCCCTCTTCTGTCGAAACGGCTGCTCTACAAACTTCCAGGAGAATGCAGCCAATGCGAGGCTTGCCACCAACATCGCACCGGTCATCAACGGATCGAGTTTTTGGAACGAAAGATAGTGCGCGAACGCATTGAGAGGCCAGTGAACAAGATACAACGAATACGAGATGAGCCCAATCCAGACCAGCGGCCGGACTTCGAGCATGCGGGTGGCGACCGTCGAGGGGGTATTTTGGCCAACATAGATCAGAAGGGCCGTTCCGATGCATGGATACAAGGCGTTGTAGCCTGGGAACGGATCACTCGCCGAAATCGCGAAGAACCCGATGGCGAGAAGGCCAAATCCGGCCACCCCCACCGACTCCATCAGGAATCGGTTGCCCAGCGGCGAGGGGCATTTGAGCATGAGCAGGGCGCCCAACATGAGTTCCCAGATTCGGGTCGGCAGCAGATAGAATCCGGCGGTGGGTGCCAGCGATGTCGCCATCACCGCCACTACGAAGCTGCAGAGAATTATCGGAAGAAGTGTCGTCAGCCAGCGCTTCCCGATGTAGCGATAGATTAGGAACATCAGGATTGGTGCGAAGATGTAGTACTGCTCCGCTACGGAAAGCGGCCAAGTGTGCAACAGTGGTAGAAGCGCGGCATCGATAGAGAAGTAACTTGACGTTTTCCAGAAGAAAACGTTCGACCAGAAGGTCGAGGTAGCTATGATGCTAAGACTGAATCCGCGCAGATCCGGTGGCAGAAGAATGAACAATGCTGCAATGCAGGTGAGAAGCATCACAAAGACGAGCGCCGGCAGAATGCGCCGGGCACGGCGCCAGTAGAAGTTGACGATGGAAAATTGGCCGCGTTCAAGGTCATCCAGGAGGCTTCCGCTGGTTAGGTAGCCGGAGATGACGAAGAAGATATCGACCCCGCTAAAGCCACCCGGGATCGCCGAAATTCCGAAATGAAAGAGTACGACCGGAAGTACAGCAACGGCCCTAAGGCCCTCGATATAGCGCCTATATTGCATCCAGCGGTTCCTTTTATTTTAGATCAGGACGCGATTGGAAGCTTTCAATCTCCGGTAGGAGTGCTGCCGAGATAAGGGCGGTATCAGCCACCTTTATCCGTCCCGAATGTTCTGTAAGTTGCAACTGGTACAGAAGCACGATCGCCATCGCCGGCCTTGACGGCCTGATTGTCGAGCAGATCGCGCGGATCGTTGACCATCACGGCCAGGTTATGTCCTGTCGAACAACCAAGCGGCTGTTTGAAGGATTCTTCATTGGGTAAGGCACCATATGAGGGACAGACCGGCGGACGGGCGTGATAGACAATCGCCTCAATTCGCACTGAGCCGGCGTCGTGTTGATCGCGCAATTGAATGTTGTCTTCTTCGATTGCCAACTGCCTGGCCTGATGGGCTACCCCTGCGCTGAGCTGGGGCGAACCGCTGATGAGGAGGTGGATGGCATCGAACCGGCCGCGACTGGCCTTGTCTAGGAAAACACGCAAACGCTGCCGTTCGGAAGCGCGCAGGCTTTGCAACGTCAGGACGGTGGTCTCCTCTCGGACAAGCATTGGTGCCGATGGTTCGACATCAACTGGCGTAGTGCTTGTGCAGCCACTTACGCTTGGTGCCAGAGCGACAAAGAGGATTATAAAACGCAACATCTTTGGATGACACTATTCGATGATGAAGCCGAGACCGCCCTGGGCGCTTGGCGCGCCCGCACGGATAGCAGCGCGGTCTCGCGGGGGACTTGTCACGGAATTCGTCGGAGCGCCCCCTCCGTTCAAAGCCGGTGCCGCCCGCTCGGTCGGTGCGCTCATCTGGTTTGGGTTGGAGCCTGGTCTTACAATGTAAGGCGTAACTAGAATGACCAGTTCTGACTCCTCTTTTTGAAACGAGGTCGAGCGAAAAAGCGGTCCCAGGATCGGCAGTTCTCCGAGCCAGGGAAAGGCCCTGACATCATTGTTGACGTTCCGCCTGATTAGACCGCCGATTGCGAAGCTCTGGCCGCTGGCGAGTTCGACGACCGTATCGGCTCGGCGCGTGGAAACTGCCGGCACGGAAATTCCGTTGATTTGCACGGCACCTTGCGTCGACAGTTCACTGACTTCGGGCGTTACGTGAATGTTGATTTGATTGTTGCTGAGAACTGTCGGCACAAATTCCAGACTGACGCCGAAGTGACGGAATTCAACCGATACCTGCCTGTTTTCCTGCAGGACAGGAATGGGAAATTCGCCGCCCGCGAGAAAGCTGGCCTTTTCACCCGACATAGCGGTGAGGTTCGGCTCAGCCAGGACGGAAGCTATATGCTCCTTGGCGAGCGCGTCGAGAACCGCGCTGACGTTGACGGCACCGTTGTCGAATCCGATTTCTGCTGTACCGCCACCCTGGGTTGAACCAGACCCAGCGCTTGCAGCGCTTCCGCTTAGAACGCCCACTTTGAAATTGCCGATTTGACCGAAGGCGGACAAGTTGACGCCGAGTGACTTCATGGCGCTGCGTGAGACTTCGGCTACGCGCACGCTGAGGTTAACTTGCAGGGATCCAGCGACCTTGATGTTGTTGACGACTTGCGCTCCGTCGCCCAGATATTGCTCAGTGACTCTTTTTGCGGTGTCGGCGACCTCTGCGTCGGGCGCCGTCCCGCTAAGGATTGCGCCGCGCGGCGTATAGTTGACGCGGATGGGATAGTCGCCGACCTGCTCCCGCAACATGGCGCGTAAATCCCCGATCGGTTGCGTGACAACGATACGCAATTCGGCGAGAGGCTCGCCATTGCCATCCAAGGCGAATAGGCTGGTCCGCCCCGATTTCTTGCCAAAGACGAAGATTGTTTTGCTCGATGGCGCCTGAAAATCCGCGATCGTGGGGTCAGCAACAAAGATGGTCGTGGCTGGCGCGGGCAGATGAACGGTCTCCCCGAGCGAAGAGGAAAGGGTCAGCGTGGCGTTGATGCTATTCGAAGCCGCATGCGGCGGGCCTTTGTCCTGCTTGTTTTGCGCCGCGACACCAAGTGGGAAAGTCACAATAAGCGCGCAGAGGAGATGGCCCAGGTAACGGGGAACTGCAGGTCTTGTAACCTTGTTGGCGATCGCCCGCCAATTGAGCGCATGGCAAGGATGTTGAAGGATCAGCAAAATAGATCTTCTTTCGATTCGACAAACTATGCGGACGAGGCGTCAGTCAATTCTAGGATGTAACCAATGCCTCGGATGGTCTTGATCCGTGGCGTTGCACCTGATCTGGTCAGATGTCCCCGTAAACGATAAATTCCGACTTCAAGCGCGTTGGCAGACACGTCGTCGTTGAATGAATAGAGGTGATCTTCCAATTGCGCACGGGGCACGATGCGGCCTGCCCGGTTAAGCAGGTGCTCTAGAATACAGAGTTCGCGACGTGCGATCATCATTGGGTGCCCATCAACGAAAACCTGGCGGGCGACCGGATCAAAGTCGAGATTGCCAAATACGAGCCTCAGGTCGGTCATCTGTGTCGCCCGGCGCAGAATGGCTCTCATTCTGGCAATAAGCTCATCGGTAGAGATGGGTTTGAGCAGAAAGTCGTCCGCACCACCGTTGAAGATCGCAATTCGCTTATCGAGATCGTTAAGGCTGCTCATAATGACGGCAGGAACTGAATGCCCGTGGGTCCTCAACTGCCTCAGCCAACCCAAGCCATCGCCATCTGGCAGAGCCAATTCCAGCAGGAGAATTTCATAGCTGGCGCAAGAAAATGCACTCGAAGCCAGTTCCAGAGTACCAACGACATCAACGACGAAGCCGCCATCCCCGAGCGCAAGTCGCATGGCGCGCGCAAGATCCGCATGATGATCCACGAGCAGCGTTCGCATTTCATCTCCTCTCGAAGAGGGACGGCCCATCGAACGCGTCACCGGCGGCCATCTGATCGGAGCACACGGCGCGCAACTCGTCGCAGCTCTCGGAACTGGTCCGAGTCGGAGGGACATGCAAGTCGCTCGGTGGCAATAGGCGCGGGTGAGGACCAACTGACGGGCTCAAATACGCCGGTCGGCGAACCCACGAGGCCAGCAACCCGCGTGCGATTTCTCGTTGCATCATCTCTCCTACGTGCAGCCCCTGCGCTCGCAAGGCAGCGTCGCGGCTCAGAGCCCGATTCCCACAGAGGGTAGGGTTAGCTTTCGAGAAACTGATTGAACAAATCGATTATTTGGATCGAATGCATCCACGGTATGGATGCAGCGCACCATCTTCAACGACTGCGGCGTCCTGATGCACTGTTGTGTCTGTCGTGCTCTGCTTTTTTCGCTGTCCTTCAAGGCTGGCGAGCCTGGTGGAACCTGCGCGTCATTGGCTTGGTAGCTTGAATGCTCAACAACGGAGCGCCCTGCGCAAAGCCGCTCTCATTTCCAAAAAGCCTTGCAATCTGGTTGGAGCACTTCGCGCTCGACACCAAAATAGGCGAGGAAAACTGACGTCTGACAGGGATGTACATGCAACAGCCGATTTGCGGCACCAGCAAACGACCGCGTTCAGGCTGAAGATCGACGACCAACGGCTCCTCGATTTCCGCACCGACCGCTTTTACAAGCTCTTCCTGTGCGGGCGGATGCCGGCAAACAGCAGCACAGGGTCAGCGAAACCGGGAGCGGGCCTGCTTGATCGCCATGATCACATTGCCGCTGTCGCGCGTGCGGAGCGGAATGCAATCGGTCCAGCCGGCGGCAATCCGGTCAGCACCATCGTCTGCACGAAGCTCCCTGACGAAGACGTGCCCGAATGCGCTCAACAAAGCCGGGCGGCGGATCTTTCCAATCGCCGAAGGTGCGGGCTGGCACCGAGCGGCGAACTGCGAACTCATTCCTGCCCGGCGGCGCTGGCCGCCGCGAGCGTCGATGCGGACCCAGCCGCTCCGAATCCTCCCACAACACGATGAGCGCGTCGCGGACATCGCTGCCGTAACAGCGGCTGCGGCTCTTGCCCGCAGACGGCCTCTGCTCACGACGGTTCATAAGACGGATCGCGCGCTTGCGAATAATAGCCGGTTACCGCCTCGAACTCATCCAGAATGCGCCGCTTGTCAACGCCGCAATAAAGCTCCACGATCGCCGCTTCACCGTGTCGCCATGCTGAGCCGCGCCATCCTTCCCCCGAACCGGAATGGCACGACCTGTCCATCCCCTTTGGAACAGGACACTATTGGTAACATTTTGCTTGAGGCAATGCGGCTCGTTGCCTTCCTTTTCGCTGACCGGAAGGGTACCGGAAGTCGTCTATCGCATTTTACCCGCTGAAAGCGGCAACACCTCGACCTCAATCGCAGATCATAGGAAATAGACGATCGCGTCGGGGCCTCAGCATCGGTTCACCGGGTTTCCGTCATCGACTGAAGCGAATTGCCCCATCGACCGTCACCGGGTGGGCCGCGATACGTCGCCGTGTATGATTAGCGAGCGCACGTAGCGGAGCCATAGCTCTCCACCCAGCCATGTTCCCCTAGTTGGAAAATGTCCGGCGGACCAGAGGTGCTGTCGTCAGCTTTTCCTGAATAGCGGCCAAGGCAATCCCTACCAGTCCATCACCACCTTGCCGGAACTGCCGCTCTTCATCGCATCGAAACCGATCTGAAAATCGTCGATGCCGATGCGGTGGGTGATCAGGCCGGAGACATCCAGCGGACCCTGCACAAGCGCGATCATCTTGTACCAGGTTTCGAACATCTCGCGGCCGTAGATGCCTTTGAGATGCAGCATCTTGAAGATGACCTTGTTCCAGTCGATCTCGAAGCCGGTCGGCGCGATGCCCAGAATGGCGATCTTGCCGCCATTGTTCATGGTGTCGATCATGTCGCGGAAAGCGGGGGCGGCGCCTGACATTTCGAGCCCGACGTCGAACCCCTCGGTCATGCCGAGCACCGGCATGACGTCGCGCAGCTTCTCCTTCGAGGCGTCGACGACATGCTGGACGCCGAGTTTCTTGGCTAGCGCCAGCCGCACCGGGTTGATGTCAGTGATGACCACTTTGCGCGCGCCGACGCATTGGGCGACGAGCGCGCCCATGATGCCGATCGGCCCGGCGCCAGTCACCAGCACGTCCTCGCCGACCAGATCGAAGGACAATGCGGTGTGGACGGCATTGCCCAAGGGATCGAAGATCGCGGCAATCTCATCGGGCACATCGTCGGGGATCGGCACGACATTGTGCTGCGGGATCGCCAGATACTCGCCGAAGGCGCCTGGACGGTTGACGCCGACGCCGAGTGTGTTGCGGCACAGATGCCCTCGCCCGGCGCGACAGTTGCGGCAATGGCCGCAGACGATGTGGCCTTCGCCCAATACACGCTGGCCGACCTTGTATTCGGTGACCGCTGCGCCGAAATCGGCAACGGTGCCGACGAATTCATGGCCCGTCACCATCGGCACCGGCACCGTCTTCTGCGCCCACTGGTCCCAATTGTAGATGTGCACGTCGGTGCCGCAGATCGCCGTCTTCTTGATCTTGATCAGCACGTCGTTGGGGCCGATTTCCGGCACCGGCACCTCTTCCATCCAGATGCCCGGTTCGGCCTTGGCCTTCACAAGCGCCTTCATCATGTTCGACATCAGGATTTCCCTATTCCGTGATTGCGCTTCTGGCGAGATAGCCTGCACAACGGGAAGGTAGGCCACTAACTCGTTTGAACGTCCGGAATGGTCAGCCCCGCCTGCTCGGCCTCGCGGCGCAAATTCTGACGGGGCCTGGGGCCGATCTGCTGGATCACCAATCCGGCTGCCAGTGAGCCAAGGTCGCCGCAAGTCTGCAGGTCGCGGCCTTGCGTGTAGCCATGCAGGAAGCCGGCGGCATAGAGATCGCCGGCGCCCGTCGTGTCGACCAGTTCCTTGATGGCGGTCGCCTTGATCACCACGGTCTCGTCGCCGCGCACGATCACCGAGCCTTTTTCCGAGCGGGTGACGGCGGCGATCCGGCAATCCTTGCGGATCTGGGCCAGCGCCTCGTCGAACGACGATGTCTGGTAGAGCGACTTGATCTCGTGGCTGTTGGCAAAGACGATGTCGACCGTGCCCGAGCGCATCAGGTCGAGGAATTCGTCGCGGTAGCGGTCGACGCAGAACGAATCCGATAGCGTCATCGACACTTCTCGGCCTGCCGCGTGCGCCAGCTTCGCCGTCTGGCGGATTGCCTCCTTGGCGCGCGGCGGGTCCCACAGATAGCCTTCGAAATAGGTGACCTTGGCGCCGGACGCCTTGTCGGCTTCGACATCCTCAGGGCCAAGCTCGACGCAGGCGCCGAGATAGGTGTTCATCGAGCGCTCGCCGTCGGGCGTGACGAAGATCATCGAGCGCGCCGTCGGCGGCTCACCCTTGAGCGGCGTGGTGCCGAAGGCGACGCCCTGCGCATGGATGTCGTGGGCGTAGATTTCGCCCAGCGCATCGTTGGAGACCTTGCCGAAGAAGGCCGCGCGGCCGCCAAAGCTGGCGACGCCGGCCGCCGTGTTGCCGGCGCTGCCGCCGGACGCTTCGATCGCCGGACCCATGCGGCTGTAGAGCAGTTCGGCGCGTTGTGTGTCGATGAGGTTCATCGCGCCCTTGATGATGCCGTTGGTCTCGAGGAATTCCTCGTCGCACTGGGCGATGATGTCGACAATGGCATTGCCGATGCAAAGCACGTCATAATCCGGCATCAAAATCTCCGCCAAAACCCGAGCCGGCTTCTTGCCACGCCGGCCGGGCGTGGTCTCGCGAGTTGAAATGGGTTGCCGCATGCGCTTGATCCAGCCGCCCTCACGCAGCTGCCGGTCCGGCTTCACGCAGCAAATCGTCAGCTTTGTCCGTCTTCTCCCAAGTGAACTCAGGCTCTTCACGCCCGAAGTGTCCGTATGTCGCCGTCTTGCGGTATATCGGCCGTAAGAGATCAAGCATCTTGATGATGCCTTTCGGTCGGAGATTGAAAACCTCGAGAACAAGGCGCTCGATCCTTTTTTCCTCGATCCTTGCGGTTCCGAAGGTATTGACCATGACAGAAACCGGACTGGCCACGCCGATCGCGTAGGCAAGCTGAACCTCGCAGACCTCTGCAAGGCCGCTGGCAACGATGTTCTTCGCGACATACCGGGCGGCATAGGCCGCCGAGCGGTCAACCTTGGATGGGTCCTTGCCCGAAAAGGCACCGCCGCCGTGACGCCCGGTCCCACCGTAGGAATCGACGATGATCTTCCGTCCTGTGAGGCCGCAGTCGCCGGCAGGCCCACCGACCACGAACCGCCCTGTTGGGTTGACCAGAAATCTGATCCCCGAAGTATCCAGGTGGGCCGGCAGGACCGGTTTTATGATCTCCTCAATGACGCCTTCGCGGACCGTGGCTTGTGAGACCGCTTCGTCATGCTGCGTTGACAGGACTATGGTATCCAGCGCCACCGGGCGGAGCCCTTCGTAGCGTACCGACACTTGAGATTTCACGTCCGGACGCAGCCAGCCAAGCTGTCCCGCTTTCCGGACCTCGGCCTGTCTTTTCGTCAAATGGTGAGCGAGTTGGATCGGCAGGGGCATCAATGTATCCGTCTCGTTGCATGCGAATCCAAACATGATGCCCTGATCCCCTGCCCCTTGCCCGAGATCCTGCCCTCGTCCTTCATCAACGCCCTGGCTTATGTCGGGCGACTGCTCGGTGAGGGCCAGAACGACGGCGCAACGTCGACCATCAAAGCCAATCGCATCATCGTCGTAGCCAATATCGAGTATCGTATCGCGGGCGACTTGGCTGTAATCGATGTGGGCATGGCTGGTGATCTCGCCAGCCACAACGACCATCCCCGTCTTCACCAACACTTCACAGGCGACGCGCGCCTTCGGATCGGTGCGCAGGACCGCATCGAGAATGGCATCGGAGATGTTGTCTGCCATCTTGTCGGGGTGTCCCGCGCCGACGGATTCGGAAGAGAACACGAACTGCCTGGTCATAAAAATGCCCTCGCTTCAAGTGCTGGAGTTAGTGAGGAGTTTCTGGATTGGGGTGGCTTATCGGTCGCGGATGCCGGGAACATCGAACGCAGTGCAGAAGTCGGCAACGTCTCTTCGTACGCTCGCATGAACTTCCTGGTCATCGGGCTGGCGGCAGACCGAGTCGATGAAAGCGGCGATCTGCACCATCTCCGTTTCGCGCATGCCCATGGACGTCACCGCTGGTGTCCCTAAGCGGATGCCGCTTGTCAGCGCCGGATGCCGCCGGTCGCCCGGGACCATATTGAAATTCGCAATGATGCCTGCACGCGATAAGCGCTCCGCATAGGCTTTGCCTGACAGCGGCCGGTCCCGAAGATCAAGGATCAGCATGTGATTGTCAGTGCCCCCAGTGACGAGTTCATAACCTCGCTCCAGAAGCGCCTGGGCCAGAGCCTTGGCGTTGTGGACGATCTGCTGACCGTAGACACGAAAGGACGAGTTCGCTGCTTCCTGCAAAGCGACGGCAAGCGCGGCGATAGTATTCATATGCGGTCCGCCTTGCAGAAGAGGGAACACGGCGCAGATTGTGTTTGCTCTTCGGATGATGGAGGGGCTGATAACGGTCTTCATTCCTTGATAAAATGAAGCCACCCCGGGGACCGCGGATCGACTTGTGAGAGGTGCTGGTGACCACATCGCAATGGGACACGGGGTTCGGATGCACTCCTGCGACAACCAGGCCGCAGATGTGGGCGATGTCAGCCACCAGATACGAGTTCACCTCCGAAGCAATTTCGGCCATTGCCGCGTAGTCAAAAATACGCGGATAAGCAGTTCCGCCGACCCAAATTAGCTTCGGGCGTTCCCGCTTGGCGGTCTCGCGCAAGTGGTCATAGTCAATTTGCTGTGTCTTTTCGTGCAGCCTGTACGGGACGCGCTGATAATCGCTGCCGGAAAAATTGACGGACCAACCGTGAGTCAGATGGCCGCCTTCGGGTAAAGGCAAGCCCATGACTTTGTCACGGGGGCTCAAAAGCGCGCGATAGACAGCCTGGTTGGCTGGCGAGCCTGAATAAGGCTGGACGTTGGCGTGTTCACTGCCAAATAGCGCTTTCAGGCGCTCGATCGCGAGGGTCTCAAGCTCATCGACGATCTCGTTTCCGGCGTAGTAGCGCGCACCGGGGTATCCCTCGGCATACTTGTTGGTGAAAATCGACCCGGTCGCTTCCAACACCGCCGAGGAGGCAAAGTTCTCGGAGGCGATCAGTTTGAGAGTTGTCCGCTCCTGACGCTCCTGTCTTAGAAGCAGTTCGTGAACGCGGGAGTCGACGGCGGCTAAGTGAGGCCGCCCGTAAGTGTCGGGCTGCGCGATGGCGCCGCCGGCGGAGTTATCCATGGTAGTCGCGCTCCATTTGGACTGATCTATTTCACGATCAAGCAGGCGGTCCCTTCAACCGCGCGTCTTGTATTGCTTCCAGGCGTTGTAGGTCTCTTTTATGATGGCCATCATCGTGGGGCAGGAGATCGACCACCAATTGAGCCAGCCCGCCATCCTTGCCTCCTGCTTGCATATGGTACGAAGACTGCGGACGTTGTTCGTTGCAGCAAAGAAAGTTGGCTCTGCCCAGCCGCCGAACGTGGCGTCGAACCTGCTCGCGAGGCAGACTGGT
The DNA here is from genome assembly GCF_004010375.2 of Mesorhizobium sp. M2E.F.Ca.ET.209.01.1.1. Lineage (NCBI taxonomy): Bacteria > Pseudomonadati > Pseudomonadota > Alphaproteobacteria > Hyphomicrobiales > Phyllobacteriaceae > Mesorhizobium > Mesorhizobium sp. M2E.F.Ca.ET.209.01.1.1. Next base: position 204,377 of record NZ_SADP02000008.1, read on the forward strand.
AATATCGGCCAGCTCGCCGACGGTTAGATCCGCATGCGCGCAAAGGCCCAGGATTCGAAGGCGATCAAGATGCGCTGCCGTCCTTAGGCGATTTACCAGTGTCAACATTGGTTGGCATCAACCCGGACGGGATGCAGCAAGCCGCTAGCCCTTCTATCCCCATCAATCCGCATGAGACCTCTCTCGTCATTTGCTGTAAATCCGCTGGTATGGATGCTAATGGAAGATGGATCACAGTCCTTTCTACGACTAAGACGCCAGATATTGGGGCTAATGTACCACCTGACAGGAGACTACACTCACGAACATTATGTGAATTTTTTTTAACGTTGCTGAGAATCAAGGGTGAGGTTTGGCGAATGTCTCGCCGTCGACTGTCGAATCCTGCCCGACGGGATTATGGGGTGCGTAGCCTGCTTGTCCTTTCCACATGACCAGCGACGATGGGGCGGAGGCGGCAGACATAGCTCTGGAGCATGCTGCGGTATCTTTGGCCTGAAGCCGAGGAAGGCGGACCGTGGCTTCCGCGCCGCTGCCGGGAGCCCGCGAACAGGCCAAGTTGATCAGCCGGGTGTTGCCGTCATAGAGCGTGAGACCCAAAGCTGGCCAGCCGCGCCCTGAGGCTGACGCACCGCTCAGCGTCCACCTTGCTCTCGAAGCCCATCGGCATAGCGCCGATAACGACTTGACCGCGTGCGTGTCGACGAGCGATCGGTGAGCGCAAGGATCGAGGGTGCAGTGCAGGATAATGCTGTTTTAAATCAGCGCTGTTTTCAGCCGACTGCCTTGAGCGTGGGCACAAGGATATAGGCCCAAGGCAGGAGATCATCGTCTGCTGTTCGGGAGGCCGCCCTGGGCGCGCGACAGCCGTTCCTTCGGCTGCGCCGCTCCGCCACCATCCGCGCCGTGCCTTCCGGAGACCATTCCCGCTGCCGGCCGGCGCCCGTGAAAACCTCGACCCGGCGCACCGGCTCGAGATGGCTGGGCTCAGCGTAACTCTGAAGTCGTCATATACCGAAGCCTTCACAGACTTCGGACATCCCCCTCACAGTCCGATCCAGATGGCGTCAGGAACACCGCTGCGTTGATGCGGATGAACCCCTGCTTGTGCCACAATGACCCTTATGTCAGCGCGCGAGCCAAAGCTTCCGCGCAAGGCGACGGCTAGGATAAGGCAATGCCGACGAAGGGCACATTGCTTGCCACACTCTGGAATGATGGCATGCTCGGAAGGCCTAGGCTTTGCTCAGGGCCGCCTGCAAGGCGCGCTTTGAGGTTATTCACATAGCCTTCTGCGTAGTCCTGCGCCGTCGAGACCGAAAGATCAATGCCTGCCGCCAAGGCCTCTTCCATCAGGTGCTTTACGAGCCCATTTCGAATGGCCAGCTTGACCTCGGGGCCTGCGATAAGGCCGATCGCCTGCGCGGCCATATTGAGGCCAGCTTCCTCCAGCGCTCGCTTCATATCGCCTCCGTTAATGGCCGTACGCAGGAGATTGGCTGCTTGCGACTCAGCCTCGAGAACCATCGAGGCAAGATCGGCTACTTGTCCGAGGCCCGGAATGAAGCTGAGCAGTCCCACCGCCGTTGCCGCCAAGTCGAGCACTTTCGTCTCGATTTTGAGCACGGAGTCGACGACGTGCATGACGGCCCCGCCGTTCTTTTTGGCTGACTTAATGTCAGGCTGGTCCATCAGGCCCATCTTCATGTCCGCGACGGCATTCTGCTCTTCTGCGGTTTGGGCGCCGTGGGTGATTGGCTGCTGAACGTTGCGGTTCGCAGACGACATGTTTGTGCAAAAATGGGCAAAGTCTTTTTTGCTGATATTGCCGGAATCAACCGTATGCCCGCCGCCAAAGTCGAAGAATTTATGATGGGTCTTATAGCCCGTGATCGAATTGTTCAGGAGGCCAAACAGAAGAGGATCTGAAAGGAGCTGAGAGGCTGCTTCCCGCACTTTCGGATCAAGGCTCTTGTCGTCTTTCATTTTCGCCAGTTTGTCGCGAGTCAGAACACCGCTTCCAAAGAACGTGTCCTGATGGTCCTTGATCATCTCGACCGTATTCAGCTCAGTTTGCGTGAGGCTCATCGACGATGAGGCGACTTGCAGGAAATCCTCTTTGTGCATCTTCCCTTTCGAGCCACCGCACAACTGGTTCCAAGCATCGGGGTGATCGAGGAAATATTGCGCCGCCGCAATGACCTGGGGCGGAAATTTGCCGTTTTTCGATTCGCCGCCGACCATTTTCTTGAACTCATCCAGACTCAGGTCCTTGGACAGATTTTCGGAGTACCGGTAAAACTCCCGCAAGGCATCGCTCAAGGTCATGACCGAAGGCTGCAAACCTCCGCTGCCGTCGGATGGTATGTAGTTCTGCTCGTAGCTTCGCGCTTGGGCTTCCTGAAATGCAGCAACTTGTGGGTGGTGGTTTGAAAATCCGGCCAAGTCCTTGGCGTTGATCTTGCCTCCACAGCGGCCGTCGCCCTGCGAGCCAATCGCATAAAAAAGTCCCGAATCCTGCTGCAGTCCCTGGATCGCCGCTTTCAGATCCGGTGGCGTAGAGGGATCATTGGCTTTGTCGGTCAACGACTTCCAAGTAAGCGGGCATTGGTCCTTGTGACGGTTGAGTACCGCAACAATCTGCAACTCAGCCGTGGTCAGCGACCCACCGTTCCACGTGATTCCGGGGCTCGGCCTGGGAGCCGGCTCGATCTTCGGAGTGACGCCGAGCAGATGTTGGGCTTCAGTCGCCTTGGAGCGTTGCGATTGGTCCTCCTTGAGAGCCGCCCTCATATTTGGCGGCAGCAGATCCAGTGGGTGTTGCTCCAAGCCATTCAATGTCAAGACATCCGGTGCCAGATGGCCCAAAGGGTCCTGCCGCAATTTATCCATTGTCGAATCAAGATTCGACGCTGGCAGATCCCCTTGCGCGAAAGAGCCGGGCTTGTCTGCCAGCACACAAGTGGACAGCATCGCTTCGAAGCACGATGCACTTTGCTGATGCTGGGTCGCAAAATGGGAAACTTTCAGGCCCGGCCAACCCCTTGCGGACTGTAGCGAATTTGAGCGGTAGAAAGTTGAAAGATTACTGGCCGACATTATGCATCCTCAGACGTGACGTTGAAATCCCCACAAGAGACCCCGACAGAAGATCCCTTGCGTTTCACAAAATTCGACAATTCCAAGCGTCGGCAGGTCACGAATGCGCCTGCCCTGCCTTCAATTGCTGTGTTCCGGGCCGGCTCCAAGGTTCGGTCCAACACAATGGCCGGAGTCACCGCGAGAGCTGCCGGGACTCATCATGAGCGGATTAGCTTTCGAGAAACTGACGAGTTTGCGAAGAGTTCACAAAGGGGTAGCCGCAGTCATGTTCTTCAGAGCTGCGGGAAATCCTCAATGTTCATTTCTTGCCCAGCTCAGGCTTCCCGCCAACGCTATCCTGTTGTGGGATGTCAGAAGAATAAGAAGCATCCGGTCGTCCGTCGCGAACGACCGTAGTGGAGGAGCCGCGAAACAAGATCAGCACTGATTCCTTTGGCGTTGCCGCTATGTGAGTCTGCGCCTGCGCCTGCGCCACCAAGCCGTTAAAGGTCTGCTCCACGAGTGCGACGAAGCGCGGTGGACCGGAAACGAAGACGAGGCCATTGCCTGGCACGGGTTTGACCACATAGCGCTCGTCGGAGATATCAAGCTTGTCGAGAGCCCCCTTGAACGCATCGAAGCGAATCGACGTCATCAAAAGCATTCGAGTTTGCGATTCTTGTGCAGCAGACACATAGAGCACAAGGCCGTCATAGTACCATTGTAGACCGTAAAGGTTCGTCAAGCGGTCGAGGAACGCGCGCGGTGGCAAATCAGGCATACGTCCGCGAATTCGCCCCTTCACCGCAGGACTGATGTTGACCCTGATATTCAGGTTGTTGCCGAATTCCTGCAACGCTGCAGCGAGCTCCTGATCCAGAACCGTGTATCTATAGGGTGTCGCCGGAAGGGACAGCGGGACTGCATGCGCCGGGTGAATCCCGGTGGACAGAAAAAACCCGGCACAAAGAAGTCTCAAAACATGCAGGGTGACGGGTTGGATAAGCGTTCTCGGCATGTCGCACTGATAAACCAAACGCTGAAATCATCACAAGTGACTAAATTGCCGAAGAGATTTTAGATTGTCGAAATGACGCCGCCGTTAGTCAGCTTGTTGTCAGCTTGCCCCCCTAGGAGTGTTGCGCCGACACCGGGTGATGAATGGGCGGGGCTCGCCCGGTCAGAGAGAGCAACCGAGTCCTTACATGATGATGCCTGTCACGTCGATCTCTGCCACTCTAACGGCTGGCCTCCCCAGGGTCGGATCACCGTCGATTGTCGAGCAGGCCCAGTTTGAGCGCGCCTTAGGGCATGCAGCCGACTCGCTGAAAAACGATGCCGCCGCGGGGCCAGCGAGTGCGGCGCCAGTTGCTGCGGCGATGGATGTTCAGCGCGCGGCTGCGCCGACGAGCGGCATGGGCGATCGCGTGTTGCAGACGATTTCCTCCCTATATCCACACAACACTGTTTCCTTCCCCGCGCTCGACCATGACATAGCCCTTTCGAAGGGCGCTCTACCGGGACCGGCGCAGAAGCTTCCCGTTCCAGGTGAGGCGGGAACCGGAATCTCGGGCATTCCCCAACAAGGGCAAGACTTCGAAACGATGATGGCTGGTCTTCGGGATGTTTACAACGGCGTCACCCAGGTGGCGCTTATCTCCAAAGGCGTCAGCGGCGTCACATCATCCGTGAATAAACTTTTGAAGGAAGGCTGAACCGCGCGCATGATTGGCTTGGCCGAGGGCGAAATCATGCGTGGCCTGTCAGGGTGGCGGTCGGTTAGACTTGTCATGCTGCCAGTTCTCGTCGCCCTCACTGCTTGCAAAGCCGACCTCTACACGCAATTGCAAGAGCGTGAGGCAAATGAAATGCTCGCACTTCTTGAAGACAACGGGGTCGCCGCGATCCGGGTGGTCGCCAAGGATGGAACCAGCACGATCCAGGTTGACGAAAAGCTGCTCGCCTTCTCAATCAACCTTCTGAACGCCAAGGGGCTGCCGCGCCAATCCTTCAAGAACCTCGGTGAGATATTCCAAGGATCAGGCCTGATTGCCTCGCCGACCGAAGAGCGTGCCCGTTACGTGTATGCCCTGAGCGAAGAGTTGTCGCGGACGATCAGCGATATCGATGGCGTTTTTTCTGTACGTGTTCACGTCGTGCTGCCGCATAACGACCTTGTGCGAGCCGGTGCCACGCCATCCTCGGCCTCGGTGTTTATCAGGCACGACGCAAAAACAAATGTCGCGGCTCTGCTGCCAAAGATAAAGATGCTTGTAGCCGACAGCATCGAAGGCCTGTCCTACGATAAGGTGGAAGTGGTTTTGGTGCCGGTAGAACGGTCCGCACACGAGCAACGGCCCGATCCGACTGCTGTTTTGCCACAAGCATCACTACCTCTTCCTGCGCCACTTCTGGCGACCGTAACAGGTTTTGCCGCAGCCGTATTCGCCGTGGCCTGTTATCTCTTGATCGGCGTTGTTACGCGTCGGCGCAAGCAATCAACCGGCGTTTCCAAGGTCGAGGGGCGCCGGGATGCTTCTGCTGTCGAGGCCATTCGCAAAAGAATGCCTGCAATTGGACGTGGGTGACATCTCATTGCCAATGCCTATACAGACCGCCCGACCTGATGGTCCGCACTTTCCGGGCGCGAGCGAGCTTGCGGCTTCGGCCCATCCAACCCGTCTTGCGGCGCGTCTTGATCCAGCGTTATCGGCCGAAACGTTAGTGAAGTTGCAGAAGTGTTCCAGACTGCATCCAAGGCTGGCAGAATTGCTGGGCAACGATGACGTGGATCTGAACCACATCGGCTGCAGGCCGGACCTTCTACGCGGGCATGATCCATATCGAGCGGCCCTTCTTGCTGGTAGTATCTGGCATGCCCGTTCGCTGGTCGCGTTTGTCTCTCAGCCTGAGCTTGCCATCCTTGTTAAACGCATCGGCGTGGATGCACACGCATTCGGAATCCGACACCTGCTGCATGCTGTTGACAAAAGACTGATCTCGGACCCAGAAAAACTCGCTCAGCAAATCGAATACGATGGACACGCATGTCTTGGAGCTTGGCTCCAGGACAGTTCAGCGACCGAGCGTAACCGCGTGCTTCTTCGATTGCCCGAGGGGACTGCCGCGGAGACTCCAGCACATGAGCATTGGACCGCCGCCGGCCAATTGCTTTCACTTGTAGTAGCTCATTTTGAGACAGAGACCCCGGTGAAATGACAGTCGAACTTTCCGAGGGGCCAATAGCGCCGCAGATGCGTCCAGTCGGACCACTGATACCCGCGAGCGAGCTCGAAACCTGGCACAGCGCCGCGCAAGCCCTTGCCGCGGCAGAACGGCATCGGCAGCGCGTTCGAAACTGGGCACGCGCGGTTTACCAGCGGGCGTGGGCGCGCGGCCACATGGAGGGCTCGAATGCAGGCACCGAGGAGATGGCAGGGTTGATTGCGGAGACAATCTCCGAAATCGCGCGACGAAAGGCGGCTCTGGAGCAGGAATTGCCGCAGCTCGTGATGGAAATATTGAGCGATCTTATCGGCGCTTTCGATCCGGGCGAGCTATTGGTGAGGGCTGTTCGTCACGCCATAGAGTGTCAATACAGCGGCGCCGACGTTTGCCTTCATGTTTCTCCCATGCAAGTCGACATGCTTGCACGAGAGTTTGCTCGATGCGACGGCCAGGATGGTCGACCAAGGGTGCGGATCGAGCCCGACCCGACATTGTCGCCGCAACGCTGCGTGCTGTGGAGCGAGTACGGCAATGTTGACCTTGGACTTGACGCCCAGATGCGCGCGCTGCGCCTTGGTTTCGGGACGCTCTGTGAGAAAGGCGAGCTATGAGAAAGCCCGTCCCAGAACATAACGCTGACGCCGACACTCGAGCTCTCGTTCCAGCAATCTCGTCTTTGAGGGCTGCGGCCAAGCGAATTGACACGCGTGCGGTGCGCGGTCGGATCACGCGGGCTATCGGCACACTGGTTCATGCCGTCTTGCCAGACACTCGTATTGGGGAACTTTGCCTCCTAGAGGACCCGCGAACCGGGCTGTCGCTCGAGGCCGAGGTGATCGGCCTGTCGGGTGATGGTGTATTGCTGACACCGATCGGGGACTTGGTGGGCCTATCCAGCCGCGCAGAGGTCGTGGCCACTGGCCGAATGCGTGAGGTGCCCGTCGGCGGCGATTTGCTCGGTCGCGTGATCGACAGTCGTTGCCGCCCATTGGACGGCAAAGGCGAAATCAAGACCGTCGAAACTCGGCCCCTGCATGGCAGAGCCCCCAATCCGATGACGAGGCGCATGATTGAGCGGCCATTCCCGCTTGGGGTCCGTGTCCTCGATGGTCTGCTGACGTGCGGCGAGGGCCAGCGGATCGGGATTTATGGCGAGCCAGGTGGTGGCAAGTCGACGCTGTTGTCACAGATCGTAAAGGGTGCCGCCGCTGACGTCGTCATAGTGGCGCTCATAGGCGAACGTGGACGGGAAGTTCGTGAATTCATCGAAAGGAATCTTGGTGAAGAGGGCCTTCTCCGTACGGTCGTCGTGGTTGAAACATCCGACCGCTCGGCGGTAGAGCGTGCGCAATGCGCTCCAATGGCGACTGCGCTCGCGGAATATTTCCGCGATCAAGGCCTACGCGTTGCTCTCATGCTGGATTCGCTGACGCGCTTCTGCCGCGCTATGCGCGAAATAGGCCTTGCTGCGGGTGAGCCGCCGACGCGACGGGGCTTTCCTCCTTCCGTTTTTGGCATGCTGCCAGGCCTGCTCGAGCGCGCCGGCATGGGTGAGCGGGGCTCAATCACGGCCTTCTATACGGTGCTTGTAGAGGGTGATGGCACGGGTGATCCAATCGCCGAGGAATCGCGTGGTATTCTCGATGGCCATGTCATCCTCTCACGCGCTATTGCGGCGCGATCGCATTTCCCCGCTATTGATGTGCTGCAGAGTCGCAGCCGCGTCATGGATGCAGTCGTTTCGGGGACACATCGCAAGGCAGCATCCATTTTCCGCGAGCTCCTGTCGCGCTATGCCGAGACCGAGTTCTTGATCAATGTTGGCGAATACAAGCCAGGTGGAGATCCCCTGACTGACCGGGCTGTCGCGTCAATCGACGAACTGAGGGAGTTTCTGCGCCAGAGCGAAGATGACGCGTCAGATTTCGAGGAGACGGTCGCATGGATGTCGCGTCTGACCGCGTAAACTGGATTCAGTCTTCGAGGTTACGGCTTCTGAAGGAAATGCAAGAGCGTCGTGCCCTTGGCGAGCTGTCCAAGAAGGAAGCCCAGCGCGATGTGGCCGCCTCAGCCGTACAAAATGCCTCTAGGGAGCTTGCAATGATACAGCAACATTGTTCAAGAAAAGAAGCAGCGCTCTATCAGCATCTGATGTCACTCGACAACTTGTCTAGCGCAGCGCTCGACCGTCACCGCCTTCACACTGAACAACTTGCCGCTGAGATCAATTCCAGACGGCAGATGCTTGATGATACCCAAATCGCTCAAGAGGAGGCTGAGATGGCGGCGTCCAGGACGAGGGAGCTATGGGTCATATGTTCGGCGGCAAGGGACAAATGGCAACAAATCGAGGACGACGTGCGGCGCGCCGTCGAGACTCATTCGGAGGCCGCAGCCGAGATCGAGGCCGACGATGAGATACTGCTGAAATATGCGAGGGGGTCGCTTGCCTAAATGCCGCGCAACCGGATCCGACGGTCGCAAGAGGTCGTCCGAATGACACGACCGTGCAGTCTTTGATAGGCGCTGCGGTCACACCCGCCATGTTCGAACCAGTTCTGAAACTGTCCCACACGGTTGTCTCGTGGCTCAATGATACAGCAGCGCCGCGCACGCCGTTTCAAAGCCGGATCAACGAGGTGCCGCTATCGGTGCGAACGGCAGGGCTTGTCTGGCAGCAGGAACCTGCTGCCATTCCGATGCTTGACTGCGTCTGGAGAGTGGGAGCCGAAACGGTCATCTTGTCACTGTCGCGCCCGCTCGTAGAGGAGTTCATCACGACAGTGCAGAACGGCTTGGCCTTCCCTTCCGAGCCAACTGCTTCGCTAATTCTCGAACTCGCTCTGGAGCCGCTTGTCACTCGACTGGAGGAGACGACGCGTCTGAACGTGCAACTCGTGCGGGTATGCGAAGCCACGATGCTGGCTCCTCATCTTGAACTCGACATCATTTTCGGCGCGGTCAAGGGCAAGGGCCGTCTATTCCTGTTCACGCCACTTGACGGCTTAGTACCGCCTGCGTTTCGCGCGCTAGGCGAACTGCTTGCCCAGTTGCCGCGGCAGCTGGGCGGGCTGCCTCCAGAGCTCCCGCTCATTGTTGCAGGAGAGGTCGGCACGCTTCGCCTTCCTGCGGCGCTTCTTCGAAGCGCATGTGTCGGTGATGCATTGTTGCCCGATATTGCGCCGTTCGGCCGCGGCCAGATCACCCTAGCTGTCGGCCAGTTGTGCGCCGAGGCGGATCTTGACGGCGATGAATTAATCTTGCGGGGGCCTTTCCGCCCGCGACCGTGTCCTTTGGAGAGTGCGCATATGACACAACCCGGATCGCAACTGGAGCTTACTAAGGATCTCGACGATGTCGAGATCGTGCTTGTCTTTGAATGCGGCCGCTGGCCTATTTCTCTTGGGGAATTAAGAAGTGCCGGCGAAGGGCATATTTTTGAACTTGGATGGCCGATCGACGGCCCGGTCGACATAGTGGCCAATGGTCAGCGTATCGGGCGTGGCGACATTGTCCGCATCGGAGAAGAGCTGGGCATCAGGCTCCGTGGCGGGTTTGCATGCAATGAGTGAAGCTCAGCCGACAATCCTGGCGCTTCTTGCGGTTACCGCCGGACTCGGTCTGCTGGTTTTAGCAGTTGCCACGACAACGGCCTTTGTAAAGGTATCAATTGTTCTTTTCCTCGTCCGCAATGCGCTCGGGACCCAGACCATACCACCCAATGTGGTGCTGTACGCCGCGGCGATGATCCTCACTATGTTCGTTAGTGCGCCCGTTGCTGAGCAGACCTATGACCGCATGTCGGATCCCAAGCTCCACTATCAGACATTCGACGACTGGGTAAGCGCCGCTAAAGCCGGAAGTGAGCCCTTGCGCGAGCATCTCAAGAAATTCACAAATGAAGAGCAGCGGCGATTTTTCCTATCTTCGACAGAAAAGGTCTGGCCAGAGGAAATGCACGCTGCAGCCACGCCTGATGACTTTGCAATACTTGTACCATCTTTCTTGCTATCAGAATTGAAGCGCGGATTTGAGATAGGATTTCTACTTTATCTGCCTTTTATTGTTATAGATCTGATAGTGACAACTATCTTGATGGCAATGGGTATGTCGATGGTCTCACCAACTGTTATATCTGTCCCGTTCAAGATCTTCTTGTTTGTTGCCATTGATGGTTGGTCAAAATTGATGCATGGGCTTGTGCTGAGTTATACGTTACCGGGAGGCTGATCATCACTGAATCCAGCATCATTACTCTTATGAGCCAATCACTGGTGGTTTTCATGATCTGGATTCTACCGCCGCTCATTGCATCAGTGGTTGTCGGCCTCGTCATCGGCATCCTCCAGGCGGCGACGCAGATCCAGGATGAAAGCTTGCCGCTCACCGTGAAGCTTCTGGTCGTTGTCGCGGTGATTGGGCTGTTTGCTCCTGTGCTAAGCGCCCCGCTCATAGAGCTAGCCGATCAGATCTTCACCGAGTTTCCCGCAATGACACTTAGCTACTAGTCCGCCCCATGGACGCGCCATCGGCCGATATTCAAATTCTGATCCAGACGGCTCTCGAACTCGTCGTTGCGGCAGGTCTTGGGGCAGCCCGCGCGATGGGCATCATGCTGATCTTTCCCGTATTCACACGCTCGCAGATCAGTGGGCTGATCCGGGGCTGTTTGGCTGTTGGCTTCGCACTACCATGCCTGGCACACGTCAGCGGCGGATTGCCGGCGCTGGATCCTGATACGCGCCTGATCCAGCTAACCCTGCTCGGATTCAAGGAAGTTTTTGTCGGTGTACTCCTTGGCACTTTTCTTGGCATTCCGCTTTGGGGCCTTCAGGCTGCCGGGGAGCTTATCGACAACCAACGCGGCATCAGCAGCCCGACCGCTTCGGCCGATCCCGCGACGAACAGTCAGGCTTCCGCGATGGGCGTTTTTCTGGGGATCACTGCGATTGCCATATTCGTCGGATCAGGAGGCCTGGAAACTTTGATCAGTGTCCTGTACCGCAGCTACTTGATCTGGCCGGTGTATCAGTTTCACCCGACACTGAGTGGGCCAGGAGCAATGGAGTTGTTGGGGCTTCTCGACAGCATAATGCGCACGGCATTATTGGTATCGGGGCCTGTCGTGTTCTTCCTGATACTGATTGATATATCGATGATGCTGCTGCGTCGCTTTGCCCCGCAATTTAAGGCGAGCCAACTGTCTCCGGCAATCAAGAACATTGTCTTTCCAGTTCTCATGGTCACCTACGCTGCCTATCTGGTGGAGAGCATGAAACTGGAGGTCACACGTGCCAACGGCGTGCTGGAGTGGTTCGACAAATTGCTGCCATGAGCGACACAAGTGAAGAGAAGACACACGCCGCCAGCCCGAAGAAGTTAAGTGAAGCGCGCAAAAAAGGACAGCTGCCACGTAGCTCCGATTTCGTCCGCGCGGTCGGGACTTGCGCTGGGCTCGGCTACCTTTGGCTAAGAGGCAGCGTGATCGAGGACAAATGCCGGGAAGCGCTCCTATTAGCCACCAAGTTGCAGAGCCTACCTTTCGATACCGCGGTGCCGCAGGCATTGGTTGTGCTCGTCCAACTCACAGTCGCGGCTGTTGGCCCGCTGCTTGGAACCCTTGTCGCCGCGGTGATTTTGGCCAGCCTGCTAGCCAATGGTGGATTTGTCTTCTCTCTGGAGCCGATGAAGCTCAGCTTTAAGAAAATTGACCCCTTTGAAGGGCTGAAGCGCTTGGGGTCTGCTCGTTCCATGGTCGAAGTCTGCAAGACCATGTTCAAGGTATTGGTTCTCAGCGCAACCTTTTCCATTGTCCTTCTCGGGATGTGGAAGACAATGGTCCCTCTGCCGATCTGCGGCATGGGCTGTGTTGGCCTCATCTTTATGGAGACAAAATTGCTGATGGGAATTGGCGCCGGCGCACTGCTGGTCGGCGGACTGATCGATCTTCTGCTCCAGCGCGCGTTGTATCTGCGCGAAATGCGCATGACCAATACCGAAGTGACGCGCGAGTCGAAGGATCAGCAAGGAGCGCCAGAGTTGAAAGGTGAACAGCGTCGCATCCGCGAGGAGGCGGCCGACGAGCCTGCGCTTGGCGTGCATCGCGCCACGCTGGTCTTAACAGGAAGGGCGGTCCTGATCGGTCTGCGTTACGTTCGCGGTGAAACCGGGGTGCCGTTCTTAGTTTGCCGTGCCGAAGGTGAGCGCGTTTCACATGTGTTGAGCGAGGCGCGGGCACTACGCCTGACGATCGTCCATGACCATGTCTTAGCGCGTCAGCTGATAGGCACTACAAAACTCGGCCACGCGGTTCCTATGCAATATTTCCAGCCTGTCGCGAAAGCATTCTTTGCCGCAGGCTTGGCCTAGTCATTGGAAGTCCACGACTGCCCAGTTCAAAACTGACCTGGCTCCATGCTAGTGGCAAATGTCGGCTGGCCATCCGTGCCCCAGTGTCTCTGTCAGGCCAACCGCGCAACCGCGGGCCTGGGGCAATCACTCCCCTCGGATCTGCCACCCAGCAACTACGGCAAGTCCTCCGGGCATGACCTTGCAGCCTCTGCTGGCCGGTGCGTGGCGCAGTCCGAGGTTTTGAGGCCGGCAGTGCGGATTTGATTGGTGCAGCCGTTGGAATGCCCTCGTCAGCTAGTCGTCAACTAAGCGCCCTATGTTGAACAGCCGTGCTAACTTGAGCTCGGTTGCGAAACATAGGAGTACGAATCGTCATGTATGGTCGAATTGGTGGCTCATCCGATAGTTACCGCGCGCATAATGCCGGCGAGCAATCGGATGCAGGAAGCGAAGGGTTCGCGGACACATTTGCCCGAATGCACTTATCCGGATCGGAAGGTAGCGGCGCCTCATCATCGGCGGCTCCCCAAGCATACTCCCTCAATTCCCGACCTCCTGTGGTGGAGATCAACAGGACTTCCTTCAGGAGACAGGTGAGGCAATTTCATGGTGATGAAATCACGCACATCGCCGACAATCCTCAAGAGTATTCGGAGTTCGTATCGTCACGAGCCAGGCGCACCGCGGACGTTGCTCAGCAATATGGCATCCGTCGAGATACGGAGCACGCGCGATATTTCAGTTACCAATTGGGAGACCGGAGTGCCGGACTGCTGAGAATGGAAGGCGGATTCAGCATGAACGAGTTCGAATCGGAAAGTTGGCGGGAACAATTTCCTGGTCGAACTGAGGTCACTTCCATAGTGGATCTTCAAGTCGCCCATCCGCTCGTCGAAAATGCGGGCGATATTCTGCTGGAGCATCAACTTCGGATAGACGGCGACCGACCGTTGCTGAATTGGCGTGCGGCTAATCCGGAAGCACAAGCGCGCGCGCAGACGATGGGGTTTGTTGAAGTGGATCATGGCGACCTGGTGCTTGACCCTACGCAGCATCCCGACAAATGGACGAAGAACAGTGCCGGTGAGTGGCAGCGTGCAGGCAAACCTCCACTCTATCTCCACAAAACCGAGGATAGCGACAGCAGCGATAGCGGGTCCGACGACGATTTCATGTGATTTGTCGACCCGCCGCCGAGCCTTGCAACTGGTGACGGTTGCAAGGCTGTTGGCAGTGAATGCTAATTGTCCGGCGACAGCCCCGCCTTAGCGCCAGCGCCGCCGAGCAATCCAGCCCATCTCCCAGACAATAAACTGCGGATGCGCATCGTGGGTGCTTGCGAGCGGATTGTATTCGGGCCGGAACTCCGCCTCTTGGAACCGAGCTCTCCCGAATCCAATTTTCTCCACCACACCGTTGGGTCGTTGCGATGCGCCGATCCCGATCGGATCGGCTATGCCTGCTCCGCGCTCGCAGGAAGACCTTCCGCCTCGATCTTGGCGGCGCGATCTCGGCGATAAGTTGGATGGGAGGCAAGATACGCCGCCACGTCAACAGCCGGTAACGCGACATCGCAAATCGGCCCTGACGGTAGCCGATCGACTCCAATCGCCGGACCGCAACTCGCGCAGCGGCATTCGCGGTTTGGCCAGGAGAAATGCTCGCTGACTCACAGCGTGGCCGGCCGCATTCTGAGTGCCCTGTCATGCAGCCTGCGCCGACGGGAGCTCGGCACGCGAATGGCGTGGTTGGCGGCCAAGCCCTGAGGTCAACAAGGACTTACAGAAAGCGGGGGTGAGTTTGCCGCGATGAATTATGACCTTCTCGCGACCGGACCTAGCATCGGCTTCCTCTCGCTCTCGATTGTAGCCGCGCTGTTCGTTGGATTTAACGTGGCAAGCGGTGAATTCGGAATCAGCCAGCCCTTCCAAGTTTCTGGCCATGACGGGGCGACTCGTGTGGATGTGCACCCACATCGGGCTCGGCATCGCACCATTGACCAGCATCTTGGGCTGCAGCTTCATCTCAAACAGCTTTCCTGGCTCGCCACGCAGCGCGACCGGTGCCTCCGGCGGCATCAATTCGTCGGCATTGCACAAATGTTCCAGGTATTTTTGCGCCGGAAATGCGTAGGTCTTCATGCAATCAGTCGTAATGCCGGCTTTTCCTTCATTCAATGCGTTGGCCTGTCCCAGCACCATGTTCAGCAACCCTTTGAGCTGGTCTGTGCGTTCGTGCACTTTGGGTAGCTGGGTGGAGGTGAGTAGCAGGCGTACATTACGCCCCTGCAACCCGGCGAGACAGGTTTGCATCTCAATGGCCTGGGCTCGCAGGTACTGGGCCACATCGTCCACGACCTTACCGGCCTCCTCAGGCTTCATCTGGCGCACTTGGGAGACGACGCTTTGCTGACCGGCCAGATCGAACTGCAAAAGTTCGTCCAATCGTTTGAGCCGCTCCGTCAATACCTCCATTGACAACGCGGCGCCCCCGATTGTCGAGCCTGCCCCCGACGAACTCGCAGCCACCTCTTGCGCTCTCACCTGTGTACTCGCAACTTGATCCGAGCGCGCGAGAACCTTGGCTGCTGGCACTGTGCCGGCGTTCGCAGCGACTGGTGTTGATGGCTGCCCGGCGGCAGAAGTCCCGGCGCGAGCTGCCGACTTATGCTTTGACTTCCCTTTCCTTCGCGCTGTAGTGCCTTCTGACACTGCAGCCGTACCAGCAGTGCCAGCCGGTATCGCAGCGCCTGCCCTGGCCGGCATCGCAGCGCCCGCCTGGGCCTGTGGCGCCATGATGGCTGACGGCGGAGACTGCAGGTTCAACAAGTGCATGGCATCGTGCGCAGTGATCCATGCATCGTCCACGATCCGTTCGAACAGTTTCAATGGGAGGCCGGCATCTGGGTAGGTATGGCTTAGCTTGGTATGCACCTCGTGCAACGCCAATCCAAAATCCGAAAGCCGCTCCATGATTTTTTCTACAACCGCGCAATCATGAGCGTTGAGTGTTTTGCCATCATCCATTATGCCCTTCGCCAAAGAGAGGGCGCGAAGAGCTTCTTGAGCGGCGCTTGCCATCAGCTGCACCACTCCATTTCGACCGACGAGGAGTTCCTTCAAATCTGGCTCGAACCTGCTCGCCCGCAGTTCAATCTTGGCCCGCGCAAGACCGATCCGCTCACGGACCAGCCAGATCCTGACACTCAGTACCGAGCCGGCACGCAGCCGCAGTGCGCACCGCTCGGCTTCCCGCATCACG
The DNA here is from genome assembly GCF_004010375.2 of Mesorhizobium sp. M2E.F.Ca.ET.209.01.1.1. NCBI lineage: Bacteria > Pseudomonadati > Pseudomonadota > Alphaproteobacteria > Hyphomicrobiales > Phyllobacteriaceae > Mesorhizobium > Mesorhizobium sp. M2E.F.Ca.ET.209.01.1.1. The sequence continues at coordinate 220,298 of NZ_SADP02000008.1, forward strand.
GGCGTTCCACTGGATAGGCTAGCGGTGGCAGCGCAGGCGGATCGCTGCCGTTCGGAGCGCCATGCCTTTTTTTCCCACCACTTAATTGCCGCCGTATGGTGGTTCTCCACATTTAAAATCAACAGCTCCTGCCGGTCCGCCTGGGAGTAGGAGTAGAGTTTATCGACCATACCTGCCGCTTTCTTGGTCTTTTTGTCCAATTTCGTGATCGTCGACAGGCCAAGTTTGTCTACTTCATTCGCGGCGTCGCACACGATCTGGCAACATCTACGCACCTTGTCGTCTGGCATAATTGTCTGCGCCTCAGCCGCAGGCAGGCTAGCGCGGTACTCCAGAATTGCTGAGGCTGCATCGACGACCCGACTGATCAGCTCCACCGCCTCCTCGGGGACGTCGGTTTTCCTGGCCGCAGCCTCGCAATCAGTCAGTTGTTGAACAAGACTGTTCATTCTGAGCTGTGTCGGACTGATATCTTCATTTGACGATGAGCTGGTGCCTTCCACCTGCGCGGTTGATAGTTGGCTACCGACCGGCGCCATGGCTTCGCCCTCAGACATGGAGGGAGAACCGCGCCGCCTTGCGGCTGCGCCACGTGGCGCTACGGTTCCGCGTGGTGGCGCAGCGGCTCCACGTCGCGGTGTGTTCAGGATTTGATCTTCGCCAATCGAGGCGCCTGGCAGACTTTCGCGGGCATCGCCTGGACCGCGCGCAACTGGAAGGGAGGAGGGCCTCCTATCGGCGTCCCCAGAGCGCATCTGCTCCACAACGGAATCGAATGACTGTCCACCTTCTCCCGCAGCAAGACTTGATTGCGAAAGGGAACTGCTCGCCCGCCCCGCGCGGCTGGCTCCAGTTTCAGCCTGCGATTTCCGTGGTCGGCCAATGCCCTTCATATTGCGTCTCCGTAGTAGGCGAGAATGTGCTGCTATTGTGCTGGCGGCTGACGAGACCAGCGGCATCTTTCGGTTAACGTCACGGTCAGCCAGACCCGCGACGGCGTAATGTTCCCGCCAAAGTGCTTCTCAGTAGCAGGCCAAGATTGGCCCGAGCTCACAGGACTTTCGCAACGTTGCCATCGATGTCCTGAGATTATCAGCGCTTCAGTCCGCCGATTTCCAGGAACAGCGAATGAAATCAGACCAACTCGGCTAGCTCCCCTTCCTAGACACGTGCCTGACGATTTTATTGATGCGTCACTCCTCTCGTTCGCCACCGACAAAGTCACACATTTGCTTCAGAGAAGCGTGTGCGTTGCGTATCACGCGGACCATTTCGATCTATAGTTACAAAAAGTGTCGAGACGGGACCTTTGGATCCGAAGGTCAGGCACGGCCGGCCTAGATAGACCGCTTGGCTGACGATTAGCTGACGATGGGAGTTCTCACGAACAGGGCAAGAAAATCCGACCGCTTCAAGCTTTCGATATGGTGAGAAGAGGATCCGCACCGGCCTCCCAAAGCCGGCAGACCATCCCATGTTCGTACGGTCGCCGACCTTCTCGAAGCCAATGAGCTCACCGCGCCGGGCCGTGATGTGCAGGCGAGAGAATGGTGATGCAAAGACCGAGTTCCTGCTCGTTGCGTGCGCCCGTGGAGCCAGCAAGAATACGGTCATTGCGGTCATGCAGCACGTGGACCGTGTCTCCTGTTCGACACCACAGCATCGAGGATGCAAACGAGCTGCTGCGGCTGCCATTCGGTCGCGGCATGCGTGGACGGCGGGATTGGCCGAACAGCCGAGATCGTGGTCGACTGTTCGATGCGAGAGCAACATCCTGCAGAGCATACGTTTTTGCGCTGGCCGGTTTTTGTCAAAAGCCGTCAGGTTCTCGAAAGCTCCCGCCCTTAGCTTGATCGAGGCTAACCTTTAACACGTCGCCGCCAATGGCAAATGCCGGAGTACCTGATGATAGCAGCAATTGGGAGTGGAGTTGGCAACCTCGGGACTTCCTTGATCCGAAAGGGCCATGGGGATTCGAAATCCGAGCATTCTGGTGATGGCAAGCCGGCTGATGGCAATGATGGCAAGCCAGCTGGTGGGAATGATGGCAAGGCAGCTGGCGGGAACGATCGGGCGGATAACCGGACCGTTTCAAATGATCAACTTCAAGACAACTCACAGTCTGCAGCACAAAGTGAAGCCTTCCAAAGTATCCTGCGATCGTTCGCGTTCCAATTCGCGAACGATGCGATGGCTGAGGCCGATGAAGCTTTGGATGACACAGAAGATGCCTGACGCGGGAAATCCGGCGTGAGGTCATACAGGCCGTTATTGACGGCACAACTCCAACAGAAAAAGGAATGATCATGGCTGCAGTTGATAATAATAAAAAATCAGGCAATACCAATACCAGTAGCGCCGGCAATACCGATAAAACTAACAGTGGCACTCCCGGCAATACAAGCGGAGCTGATGCTACTGCTTTTCAGGCGCAAGTGCAGGAACTAACCAATGTTAGCTTGGAGGCGACGAAAAGGAGTGTCCAGTTGCGCACTCTAACGACCAATCTCCAGACCATCAAGAAGGCCGCCGACGAACGCGTTTCGTAATGTCGGAAGCGGGTTTTAGACTGCCCCCTAGCGCGTCTCCTTATTGACGCGACGTAGTCCCGAAATGAGCCGCATGGCAATTGCCATGCGGCTTCTATCCTGTTTGAGAGATGCTCTGTGGATGACGCCGTTTCCCTCCGTTTCGAAGTGCGTTCGGGGCACTATTGCGGTCTGACCGGCAAGACGGATCTTCAAAAGTGTTTAATCGGCAGCGGCTTCGATGCCGATTTGGTCTTTGTCGAGCAGGGACTGGCACCGCATCACCTTCGTGTAACTCTTCTTGGCAAGTCGATCGAACTGGAGGCGCTTGCACCCGGACTCAGTATCGAGGGCAACCGGAATATCGCCGCAGGCCAGTCCGTTGTTGTGCCCCTTCCTGTCGTCCTGCTCGTAGGCGAGATGTCCATTGCTTTGTCCGTGCAGGATGCAGAGCCGCCTGGTTCGACCGGCATACCGCGCCTACCGATCGGTGTGCTCGCCATGGTCATAATCAGCTCACTCGGGATCGGCGCGCTTTCAGGCACGATCTCCTATCTTGGCAATGCAAGTGGATCGAGCCCCAATTCACTTCGGGCTGAAGTCGCGTCCAGAACGATCAGTCACCGCGCTGACAATGAACTTACGGAGGCAGCGGCCCAAGAGCTGCAGGAGGAAGTCGATCGAGCGGGTCTTCTCGACGTCAAGATTGGGTCGGCAAAGGGTGTTGTGACCGCCGAAGGCACCGTCACGTCTGAATCGGTCATCAGCTGGCAGAAGCTTCAGCAATCGTTCGATCGTCGCACCAAGGGTACTCTAACACTGGTGAACGGAGTGCTCATCAAAGAGGAGAAGGCGCCATCCGCAATCGCGGTCGAAGCTGTGTGGCATGGGGTCCAACCATATATTGTCATCGACAGCGAGAAGTATTTTGTCGGCGCCATTTTGGCTGATGGATGGGTGGTCGAACGTATTGAGGACAGCCGTGTGCTGCTGAGCAGGAATGGCCGCATTGCTGCTCTCCAATATTGAAAGCTCGCAGGCCCCATCAAGCAGCACTCTATGGCCAGCCAAACATCCTGTCGCGCTCGGTGCTGACAAGCTGGCTGCGTTGGAAACATTTGCTGCCCAGCCATTTCGCGCCTGCTTGTGGCTCTCATGCAGGGTCACGCGCTGGCCAAGGCTGAGGCGCCTTCGGAGTTCGAAAGCCACGTTTCATGGCGTAACAGCAGAGTAAGTCTCAACCGATTGCAAAGGTGTCTCGATGGCCAACGTCCTGCGTGACTTCATCAAGCGTGCGCCGGCCAGCCCGGATTTAATGGTTGCGTTGATGCTGCTTCTGGCTGTCGCGATGATGGTCATGCCTATCCCGGTCGTGGTGGTCGACGCCCTGATAGGATTCAATATGGGGTTGGCCATACTGCTGATGATGGTTGCCCTGTATGTCAGTACTCCACTTGATTTTTCCTCTTTGCCCGGCGTTATTTTGATTTCCACTGTATTCCGTCTCGCGCTCACGGTCGCAACGACGCGACTGATCCTGGCCGAGGGGGAGGCCGGCAGCATTATTCATACTTTTGGCGATTTCGTCATTTCAGGCAATATCGTGGTGGGTTTCGTCATATTTCTGGTCGTCACCATGGTGCAATTCATGGTCCTCGCGAAGGGTGCCGAACGGGTGGCAGAAGTGGCGGCGCGTTTCACGCTGGATGCTCTGCCGGGCAAGCAAATGGCGGTCGACGCAGAGCTACGCAACGGCCACATCGATGCCAACGAATCCCGCCGGCGGCGCGCCGAATTGGAGAAGGAAAGCCAACTCTATGGCGCGATGGACGGCGCGATGAAATTTGTGAAGGGCGATTCCATCGCCGGGCTGGTGGTTATCTGCATCAACATGCTGGGTGGAATTTCGATCGGCCTGCTCTCCAAGGGCATGTCCTTCGGCGAGGTACTGCATCACTACACTCTGCTGACGATAGGCGATGCATTGATATCGCAGATTCCGGCCCTTCTGCTCTCCATTACTGCGGCGACCATCGTCACCCGTGTGACTGGGACGGCGAGGATCAACCTCGGTACAGAAATGGTCAGTCAGCTCACGGCCAGCACTCGAGCCTTGCGACTGGCGGCCGGCGTCCTGGTTGTAATGGGGTTCGTTCCTGGGTTTCCCCTCCCCGTCTTTCTGATGCTGGCCGCAGTGTTCGCTGCGGTAAGCATTGTCAAGGCTGATGTGCTGGGCGCCGGCACTGCCGATGCGAAAGGTGGAACTGCAGCGGAGCCTAAGCAAGCCGCGCCTGCGAAGGAATTCCCGATCGCATTTTTTCTAGCGCCAGATCTTATGCAGGCGGTCGATCAAGCCGAATTGCAAAAACATATTGGGCGCGTTTCGCTCCTGGTCACAGCCGATCTGGGCATTATCGTTCCTCGCATCCCTGTCTTGGTTGACGAGCAGCTGCCTGAATCGCAATTCCGAATTGATGTCGAGGGCGTGCCAGTCGAACAGGACGCCTTAGATCCAAACCAGATGGCGCTCCGAGCCGATGTAGCGCACGTCGACTCGAGCGGTGTCCCCCTTAGACGTGAGCCGAAAACGGACACACTCCCGGTTGAACATACCCCTGCAAAGGCCCTTACGGGCGCCGGCACGGAGCATAGGGCTCCCGGCGAACTCCTCGCCTTGCGCGTCCATGCAGCGTTGACCCGCTACGCACCGCGATTGGTGGGCATCCAAGAGACCCGACATTTCCTGGGCCGAATGGAGCAGGAATATTCTGAGCTTGTGAAAGAGGTGCTACGCACGACGCCGATTCCTCGGATTGCCGATGTTCTGCGCCGCCTCCTGGAGGAAGGTATCCCAATCCGCCACACCCGTCTCGTGTTGGAGGCATTGGCCGAATGGAGCGAGCGTGAGCAGAACGTTGCCCTGCTGACGGAATATGTCCGTTCTGGTTTGAAGCGACAGATCTGCCACCGCCATGCCAACACGGAGGGCATCGTGTCCGCCCTGGTCGTCGAGCGCGAGAGCGAGGATGTGATGCGTGGCGCGGTTCGAGATTCGGATGCAGGCCCCTATCTCGCACTGGAGGATCGGCAAAGCGAAGCGATGCTATCACAGATACGTCAGGTCCTTTCGAACGCAGAACCGGGTCAAACCCGCCCTATTCTGTTGACGTCGATGGATGTCCGACGTTTCGTCCGCGGCTTTCTGACGCGAAACGGGGTTGATCTCGCCGTGCTGTCTTATCAAGACCTCGCCTCCGACTTTACAATTCGCCCCGCAGGATCCGTCACACTCCCGCACGGATCGAACAGCGGATTGTTAGAGTAGTCCCACCTTTCCTAACTGAACGCCACGCGCCTCCCCGATAACTGAGAGATAACATGAATAGTAATACAGTTTCTCCATCGCCTATGTTTCTGCGCCGGAACTCACTTCTTTTTGCCGTACTCGCCATTCTGCCTTTGGGCGGTTGCGCCAGCTGGCAAAAGCCGGCTCTTTCCGTGCAGGAGACATCTTCCCCCGAGTTGCTCAGCGCCGATCAAATCGATCCGGCTATGCGCGAACGCATTTTGCGCGAAGTTGGTCAGGATGTTCAAGAGCGGGCTTTGCGGGATGAGGTGAAGCAGCACCCGGACAATGTTGATGCGGCGATACGACTTACAAATGCCTTGGTGGGCCAGAAGCGCCCGCACGAAGCGGTTGAGGTGCTCGACAGCGTCTTGGTTGCAGCCCCAGGAAACGTACGTGCATTGAATGCGAAGGGCGTGATTTTGGACATTGAGGGGCGGCATGACGCGGCACAGGCCCTGTATCGGCGAGCTCTCGAAAACGAGCCAGGCAATCAGATGGTGCAGCATAACTTCAATCTGTCGCTTGCCTTTAACGGCAAGTCCAAACAACCAAGGTTAGCACGATCGCAATAGGTGGGCACAGTGCATGCGCAGCCTGTTCCCCGGCTCGAACACGCGCTCGGCTCCCATCATAGATGGCCCCCTGAAGAGAGCCATATCTATGCAAAACAGTTGCTCCAGATCTGGCCGGCAGAGATCGGCAGGAGAGCCGGATGACATCACGCGGCCACCCGCAAGGCCACCCGCCTCGCTTCGTTGCCAGAGCGCCCTCTCCCTCGCCGGTCACCGTCTCGCAATGCGGCGACCTGGCTTAAGGCGGTCGACCGAGCGCCCGATGCAGTAGCCATGAATACGTAACGCAGCGATGGACCCGCCGGATCGTGTCGCGCTTGTGCTGGCCGTCCCTGCCATTACAGCACGGTGATTGTAGCTGGATCCTATTCTAGAGGCATCGATGGTGTGGATGCCTTCGATCCAAACAATCGATTTGTTGAATTCGTCCGCCTGAGGAAATTAGCTGCGGCGATCCGACTTCCGACGCCTGCAGGCGCAAAACCAACAGCGTGAGCGCTGCGGGTCCGGAGGCAGGCTGCAAAGTGCAATCACCAGCGCTGATAAGCGGCAAGTGAAGAATGTATCGCTCGGGCGACTCCTGTGTTGTGCACGGTTGCCCCGCGAGGTGAACTGTAGCAGCTTGGCAGCTCAGCGTTCACGAAAGGAGAAAAGATTTGGGGCCAAGCAAAGACCGGCTTTTTTGATTGTCTTGCTGTATCGCTATGGTGGGGCGGGCGCGACCGCTCCCATAATTCAATACGCTGCCTTTAGCGATGGACGATGACGGGATGCGTCGCCGAGACTTCAATGGTGGAGGAGCAGCGCACCCGTCGATCCATTTGCTTTCAGCGGCAACCGCCACTATGAAGCGACACTTCGCCCAACTGTGTTTCAAGCTGCCCGGAGAAGTTTATGACAGAAGAACCCCACAAGACCGACATCCTCATCGAGCTCACTGCCGATGTTGTATCAGCCTACGTCTCCAACAACCCCGTCCCGGCGGGGGAGCTTCCTGCCCTGATCGCCCAAGTGCACGGGGCTCTAAACGGCACGGCTGGACTCATACCGGCAGAAGAGCCTGTGCCTGTAAAAAAACCTGCTGTCCCGATCAAAAAGTCGATCGAACCGGACTACATCATTAGCCTTGAAGACGGCAAGAAATTCAAATCGCTAAAGCGCCATCTGGCGACGCACTATGGTCTGACCCCAGACGAATATCGCGCCAAATGGGGTCTGCCGTCGGATTATCCCATGGTGGCGCCGAATTACGCCGCTGCGCGCTCCGCCTTGGCCAAGACCATGGGACTCGGCCGCAAACCGAAAGAGCCGGAAGCCCCAGCCACGGCGCCGGCGAAACGGACCCGCAAGAAGGTCGCAGCCTAAATCCGTATTAACAGTCGTTCGGACGCGCAGCAGCCGTTGGCCCAATCTGCGCGGAATCAAAGGGCGGGGATGAGCCCCGCCTTTCCCGTCCAAGAGCCTCATTTCCAGAGTAATTCATGATGGCTCCAGCAATCCCTGCCGCGGCATTAACTTGCATGCTCCGGCCCGGGTTTCGAGCCGTCAATGCGTTCCGGCGATGACGAACCTTGCCAAGGCTTTCCCGGACCGTTAGCCAACCTTGCTGAGGCTGCCTGCAGAGGACTTTCCCGTGCGGCGATCCTGTTCCACCTCGTAGTTGATCTTCTGGCCCTCATTAAGGGTCGACAGGCCCGCTCGTTCAACAGCGGAAATGTGGACAAAGACATCCTGACCGCCGTTGTCAGGCTGAATAAAACCAAAACCCTTCGTGCTGTTGAACCACTTCACCGTTCCAGTCGCCATATCCATTCCTTTGTAATAAGTCGCAACTTAGGCAGGCCATTCACGCCAGCCTGATTTGTACACGAGACTTTAGGCGCATCAAAATCGGAAAATTGCAAGGCCCACTCGATCGCCTGATCTCCAGCAGCAACTGCAACATATGCGAGGCGCGTGCCAGACGAGGCGTATGCCAGACGTTTCGTCGTGCCCTGTCGCTCGAACGTTGACAGAAACAATGACACACCTTGCAAACTCGGCACATCTTGTGGACGTGCTCGGGTCGCTTCTCGACTGCGATACCCGCTCCTGACCGGGTATCGTCGGCCAAAATGAGGGTTTTTGTCATGTGCCGCCAGACCGAAAGATCAGGCGCGCAGCGACCTGCACATTCAAACCGGAACCCGCGAACCTCGATTAGCTTCTGCCTGCTCCGAAGGGCGGTAGCCTGCTCTGAGGCGGGCCACTGTCGGGTTGAAAACCAACTGTCGGGTTCGGAACCCCAGATTGTCGGCAAGGTACGCGCCGCCCACTGGTTGGCCAAAGGGGCACTGGCTCCTGATCCTGCCGCCATGCTCGCCCGATCTCAACCCGATCAAGACAGGTCTGCTCAAAACTCAAGGCGCGGCTGCGGAAGAAGGCGGCCAAAACTTTCGACGCTCTCTGCGGAACTCTCGGCGATATCTGCCAGCTGTTGGAGCCAAATCAAAAACCATTAATTGCGACAGGTGATTTTATGACATTCATTGCGAAGAGGCCAGAATGAACAGCGGAAGAGAGTAGCAGCTCTCTGGCCGCGGCGAGGTGGATCGTCGACACGATCGGCACCTGGCCCGTGCGGGGATCGCACCGCAGCCAGCACCAGAGCCAGACCTTGACCGCTTGCCTTGCTCAGGCGCCACAACAACGAGTGGCTGGAAGCAGATCCACGTGAACTCAGCGATATCGATCAGACGATGCTTACCCTCATGAAAGCCGATCCCGACGCTGTCCAGCGCCGCGAAATCCTGACCAGCATATGGCGCATCGGATGCCACCGCCTGCACACTCACCATCGACATGCCGGAACTCGGAACCAAAGGCCGCAAGCCTCGCCGGCCTCGGCAAAATGGAGCGGCCGCGCCTTCATCCGGGGCGGCCGGGCCAATGTTCGCCAGGCCCTCTACATGCCCGGCCTTCGCCCTGCGCTTCAACCCCGACCTCAAGGCAAAATACCAGGCGCTAAAGGCGGCAGGCAAACCCGCAAAGGTCATCATCTTGTTGCGAAAGCTCCTCATCCTAGCAAACGCTCTCCTCAAGGCGCAGCGAAAATGGCCCCTAAAACCCTTGACCGAAACGGATACCTTAGCCTTTCAGGTGAGGCGGGCCGAGATAGACCAACCGCGGGTTTAACTTCGCGAGTTTAAGCTGATTATGCCGATGCAACTCTAGCGCCTGCGCGACCGTTTTAGCTTCCATCAACAAGGCGGCAGGGTGGGAGGAAGTACCCTCCCCTGCCGCGAACAAGCTTTGGACAAAGCCCCACCTTGTCCGTAATGTGATCGGGAGGCCGGGGCGCGGCGGTGCTCAGCGGATGTGACGCGCGAGATCTGCGACCCTACCCATCAGCACTTCCACCGGTCCTCGCTGGAAGACGCGCAGCCAAAGCACCGCAAAAGTGCTGATAACCACAACGAAGCCAAAGAGCGTGGACAGGCTCTCGTCTTTGAAAATGTTTATCTTCATAAGATAGGCTATTCCCGCAATGTGCAGCACATAGGCCGTCAAAGACATCGAGCCGACTGCGATTATTGGCCAGACCAGCTTTCGCAGACGCGGGAGCGCATCCACAGCGAGCATGCAAGCCGCCAAGATGATCATTGCGCAACCGGTGCTGCCCACGATCGAAAGCGTCGTTTCGCTATGAGGTGCGGCTATCCATGACGACTTGACTATAAATGACGACTTGGAAGGCTCAAAAGCGCCGTCAACGTCAGACCACCACAAGGAGGTTTCAGTCAAAGCGCGGGAACTCAGCGCGAGCAAGGATCCCCCATGGCCCAACACGGCCAGCGCGACCCCCGCCAGACCAAGGCGCCAATGCGCTGCTAGCGTATTAAGATTAAGGCGCGCGATGGCCATGCCAGCGATGAGGAAAGGAACCCAGGTCACCGCGGGATAGTAGCCGTTGACCATGAGGTTGAAGACCGGGTCGAGGAGGTTGGGGGCAACCGACAGAAGGGAGGAACGGACTTGCGGGAGAACTAATGCCGTAGCGGCAGCGATCAAGCCCAGCTGATATGCGCTGAGCCGATGGAGCGGCAATACCAACAAGAAGCAAATTCCGTAGTATTCTAGGATGACTTCGACCTGGGTACCGAGGCAGCCCAGGATTGAGCCAAGCGCGAGCAAAACAAGGGCACGAATTGCGACTCTGGCGATGGCCTGTCTACCGGCTATCCCCGACTTCGGCGCCTTGCGACCTGTAATCAGGAGGATTGAAAAACCGGCCAATACGGCAAACAGGGCCGACGGCCGCCCATGGGTTAGTTCCATCAGAAACCCGACTAGTCCTCCTTCGCCGGGGTCGGGACCGAGATGGGCGGCATACATCCCGAAGACAGCCAGGCCCCGAGCGAGGTCGATGCCGACCAGCCGATCTACTACCGACCCATTCCTAGCGTCGGCAACCGGTGCCTTCATTACCATGGTAGATTCCCTTGTTGGGTGTGTGGATCGCGGGAGCCGCGATAGGAGAGCCGGTCGGCTGCTGCCGTCGCCTCGTGAAAGGGTTCAAAACATCGCGCCATCTGGCGCATCGAGCCGGCGACAGAGCTGTTCAGCCATTAGCCTGGGGTAAGAACAACAGATCGGCTCACAAAGCCTGTGTCACGGACCTGAAAAGTGGTGTCGCGGAACCGTCGTTTTTTGCATGATGGCTAAGCCGAGAGATCCACTGCACCGACGAGAGACTCAGCGACGTTGGATATCCGATCAGTACGCCGCGGCTCCGCCGGTGACGATCACCCCGGGTGTCAAGGCCAGGGCGTAAACCTGCCATAATCTGTGGTGGTGCGCCCGCGACCAATCCGTTCGACAAAGCTCGGCGCATGGTCGAGCCAATCATATTCTTCCATGTGGCTGTTGCCTGAAAAACCGAAGACGCCGTTCGCTGGTCCAGCTGTTCCAGACCTCGGCCTGCGTCGGTCATTAGAACCGGCGCGCCTGTTTCCCAAATCAATTTGCTGATGCAGCCGCCGGGGGTCACATTGAGCAAAAGTGCCGAGGTCAGGACGGGTTTCATAGGGGCTCTTCGTTTGGCTTTGTTAACGACCCCTTTCTTGCAAGTTGTAGCTGACAGCAGCCTGAAAGCTCCCCAAATAATTCGCTGCCGCCGGTTCAGCCTATTGTCAGCTTCGACCAATAAGATGGGAGCCTTGCCCTCATACCGGAGCTCGGAAGCATGATGCGAATACTGCTCACTGAAGACGATAAGGACCTTGGAAGTGCTATGCACGATCATTTGGTGGCTGGTGGCCACGCGGTCGACTGGGCCAAGAACCTGTCCGAAGCGCGCGATTATGCAGCTGTGGTCGGCTACGACCTTATTTTGCTCGACGTTCACCTGCCGGACGGCAATGGGATCGACTATCTGCGGGAGCTGATCAAGGAACTTGAATCGGCACCGGTCATCATTCTGACAGCCTGCGATCGGATTTCGCATCGCATCGAGGGCTTCAACGCTGGAGCCGACGACTATTTGGTCAAGCCGTTCGATCTGGGGGAACTCTCAGCGCGTATCCATGCAGTGGCACGTCGCCATGGGCATTTTCCGGAGCCGCAATTTTCGGTTGGGACGCTTTCCATACAGGCAGCCGAGCGACGCCTCTTCCGCGAGGGGCAGGAGGTCTACCTGACTTGACGCGGATGGGCGGTGCTCGACTACCGTCTGCCCCAGCCCTGCACGGTCGTTTCAAAAGGGAAGATCGTGGACGCGCTTTTCGGCAGACGGCGCTGATTCATACTCTAAAAGAAAATTCGGCTTCCAGTTGCCTTGGCCATGACTGCCCTTCCCGAGAGATGGGTGACAGTTCATTCCGGATAGATGGGTTAAACTTTCGGCCCTTTGCAAGGAGAGCAAGGTGCCTTGGAAGGAGTGTAACGTCATGGAAGAGCGGCTGAAGTTCGTCGCCCGGCTGCTGGACGGCGAGAAGATGGCGGTGCTTTGCCGGGAGTTCGATATCTCGCGCAAGACCGGCTACAAGATCCTCACGCGCTACAACGACAGCGGCCTGGAGGGGCTGACGGACCGATCGCGGCGGCCCTATCGCCACGCCAATCAGCTTCCGTTTCAAATCGAGAAGCTGATTGTGCGCCTCAAGCAAGACAAGCCGACATGGGGTGCGCCGAAGATACGCGAGCGGCTGGCCCGGCTGTATCCGGATGTGCACCGGCCCGCGATCTCGACCGTGCATGCCGTGCTCGACCGCCACGGCATGGTCGAGCGCCGCAAGCGCAGGCGCAACAGGGCGACGGGGACACCACTTTCAAACGGCTGTCGCCCTAACGATCTTTGGTGTGCCGACTACAAGGGCGAGTTCGGCAGAGAACACGGCCGGGACAGGGGATCACAAACACTTGACCGTTCCAGACCCTGGCAGTGGCGCATCGATTGACCGTTGGCTCTGTTCGTGGGCACCGAAAATAGGGCCTTCTTGGTCCTCGGCAGAGAATATGGCCCGGACGGGGGATAACAAACACTTGACCGTTCCAGACTCTGGCAGTGGCGCATCGATTGACCGTCGACTCTGTTCGCGAGCGCCGAAAATACGGACGACCCCTATGGTCAAAGTGCACTTCTGACCTGCTAGGCACTGTTCGATAACTGGAGGCACCCGCTACGGTGCCCTCGTATTTAAGACACCTGTCAGTTTCAAGCCTGGACATTGACGCGTGGCGCGGCTGCCATTCGTTGACCGCCACGTCGAATTGCCCGCCAACCAGTGTACAGCCGCCGGTGGTCACATTGAGCAAAAGTGCCGAGATCAGGAGGGGTTTCATAGGGGCTCTTCGTTTGGCTTTGTTAACGACCCCTTTCTTGCAATTGTAGCTGACAGCAGCCTGAAAGCCCCCAGATATTCGCTGGCGCCGGTTCAGCCTACTGTCAGCTTCGATCAATAAGGCAGGAGCCTTGCCCTCATACCGGAGCTCGGCAGCCTGATGCGAATACTGCTCATTGAAGACGACGACGACCTTAGAAGTGCTGTGCACGATCATTTGGTGGCTGGTGGCCACGCGGTCGACTGGGCCGAGGGCCTGTCCGGAGCGCGCGGTCATGCAGCTGTGGCCGGCTACGACGTTATTTTGCTCGACGTTCACCTGCCGGACGGCAATGGCATCGACTATCTGCGGGAGCTGATCAAGGGGCTTGATACAACGCCGGTCATCATTCTGACAGCCCGCGATCGGATTTCGCATCGCATCGAGGGGCTCAACGCTGGCGCCGACGACTATTTGGTCAAGCCGTTCGATCTGGGGGAACTCTCGGCACGCATCCGTGCAGTGGCACGTCGCCAAGGGCATTTTCCGGAGCCGCAATTTTCGGTTGGGACGCTTTCCATACAGGCAGCCGAGCGACGCCTCTTCCGCGACGGGCAGGAGGTCCACCTGTCTGGACGCGAATGGGCGGTGCTCGACTGCCTTCTACGCCAGCCCGGTTCGGTCGTTTCAAAGGGGAGGATCGAGCACGCGCTTTATTCATTCAATTCGGAGTTCGAGAGCAACACAGTGGAGGTTTATGTCAGCCGGCTCCGCAAGAAGATCGGCGGGGATAGAATAGCAACCGTGCGTGGCTCCGGATACAGGCTCGTGGTCACATGACGAACTCGAACAGCATGACGAGAAAGCTGCTATCGTGGTTAGGCGGGGCAACGCTCCTGGTTTGGATCGCCGCCCCAACCATGGCTGCGTTCATTTTTTGCAATTATGTAAACGAAAGTTCGGATGACTTGCTCCAGGCGAGCGCAGAGTACAGAGAACCAGAGCTGATCAAGGTCTTGAATGGAAAACACGTTGATCAATACAATAACAACTTTTCCACTTACGAAAAGTACTTTACCTATCGTGAGCAGGTTATTAATAAGTACGGGATAGTGCTTATTTCTGAACCGGAAGAGGGTCAGCAGCCCTTCCCTGATGCTCCCCTGAGTAACGGCTTTTGGGGAAACGCTGATTACCGCGTCTACACAGAGGAGATCCAAGACGGCGTGTATCATCAGTTGGCCGAACCGCTTCATGGCCGCCGTACCACAATCGCGAAGGGCGCACTTTTTGTCTTCCTTCCGACACTCGTGCTCCTGCCCTTTAGCTTAGCTGTTTGGTGGATCGTGATCCGGCGCTCGCTGCGGCCAATCGAGGTACTGCGACAGCAGATCGGATCGCGCGACGGCGGCAATCTGTCACCAATGGACTTGGGCGATTTCCCGGCAGAGTTGGCTCCAATCGCGGCATCCGTCAATCGGCTTCTCGATCGTCTGCGGGCGGCTCTCGAGGCCGAACGCGAGTTCGCCGCAAACAGTGCGCATGAACTGCGCACGCCGATCGCAGGTTCAATCGCTCAGATGCAGAGATTAGTGGCCGAGCTTCCCAATGGGTCGGCCAAAATGCGTGCGCGCGGCATCGAGCAAGCGCTGTCGAGCCTTGGCCGCCTTGTCGAAAAAGTGCTTCAGCTCGCTCAAGCCGAATCGGGGGTTGGCATGGCGGATCACGCGATCGATCTTGTCCGATCGGTTCGGCTGGAAATCGACGACCTGAGGAAAAAGCCGCAATATGCCGGACGCCTGCATCTTAACGTCGACGGCTGCCCCACTTTGATGCGCAAAGTGGATGTCGATGCGTTTGGGATCCTCCTTCGTAACCTGATCGAGAATGCGCTGATACATGGACTGCCCACTGTTCCGACAAGAGTTTCCGTCCAAACTGATGGAACCATCGCTATTGCAAACGCCGGACCGGTGGTGCCCCTCCCCGACCTCGAAGGGCTTACAAAGCGATTTAGTCGTGGTGCTACTCCTGCTGCGGGCTCAGGCCTTGGTCTACATATCGCTAACATGGTTATCCAGCGGATCGGTGGCAGTCTAGAGCTTGCGTCGCCCGCCCGCGGTCGCAATGATGGTTTCGAGGCGATCATACGAATTCCTCAATGACACCGGTGAATTCGACGACATTTGGACACAGGGCGGATTGCTGGCAAGGCTGCTGACATGGCGAACTGTACGGCAGTATGTATACGGCGTAGAAATCGTACTTCACACAACGCATTTCGGCCGCGGCAATCAATGCCGCTATCATCGTCTGAGCAGTTCGATCGAAGCGACACGACATGATCGGCAAAATCGAAGGCTCCGCCTCACCGCTCGCTCGATTTCGCCCGGGGAGAAAAGAGGCCATCCGAGAAAGTGCAAGCCGCCGCGCAAAGGCGACGTGTCCAATTGTCTGGGTGCCCCTGTGCGCCGGCCCGATCGGGTTGGCGCAGGTCCAGTAAGGACCCGGACCAACCATTCCATTTAGACGACCGGCAGGTTTTAATCGGCGTCCGGATCGCCGGCCCAAAATGCCCCAAGTATACGGCTAGAAAGGCTGCCAACGATCGAGCTTTGGTCGGAGGCGTGCTTGTCAGCGTCTTGGGTGCTTGACCGGCCTTTGCAATGGCCATCGCCATCGCAAGTATCGTGCGTGGCCAGTGAGACCGCAATTTCATCAGCCTGGAGCCGACCGTATCGGTGCTTTTTTCTGATTTAGGGATTTTTCGTTTTCCTCTTGGATCATCACGGGTTTGGAGAGGATCTGGTGTTAAGTGCCATTCGGAGCGCCGGCGAACCGCCCGAAATTAATGTGGTCGAGTCATGAAGCCTCCCGAATGCGTTAAACGAGACCCTTTATGGCGGCCCTGGCTGACAACAGTCTGAAAGCTGCAAGCGGCATGCGAAAATGGGGCGATCCTGAATGACGACAGATGCTATCAACATGAAAGAGGCTCGCCCTGAAAGCTGAGCACGCTTTATGCTCAGGCTGCTGACAAGGCCAAAGCAGCGTAAGTGCGTAGTGAAATCCAAGGTCCACATGGGTCGTCGCGCGTCCCGTGCGCCTGGGAAGGCGCCGGCCCGGCCAAGCTTTCCCAGCTCGTCCGCATGATGCTTCGCTGAGCGTCAATGGACGTTGGCGCGAGACCAAGGCGTCGTGCGTTGCAATCCGGACGGTCCAGGGTATCAGGAGTTTCACGGCCTCGGCCCGCTTGGCTGGCCACAGTTGAAGCTCCAACGTACCGGCTGGCACCGGGAAATTGGGCTCTGCGCTGCCTCAACGCTGATGGCACGGTCAATGCTTGCCTACCGATGGGGCCGCCCATGCCGTGATGCTGTCGGTCGACGTTCGCAAACCAGACCCTCGCGAGACCCAGCGAAGGGGCTCGCCGGTACGACGAGGGACCTTACCTCTTTATGCGCGGCATCATTATCGAGGATGACATGTTGCCTTACACGTCGTCCCTCGCGCTCGGGTCTTTGTGGGGCGGATGAAGTCCTGATCGCGGTGGCACTGCTGCATGTTTGCGTAAGACCCATCCAGTCACGATCGCGCTGTCCTTCGATGTCGCGGTGCTGATAGGCGGGCAGATCGGTGTGCGCGGCGCCCGCCAAAGGATCGTCGTCACGCCGGAGGAGGCGAGCGTCATAGCCGGCGCGCCGGCGAAAGGCGCTTTCTGTCGGATGCCCGACAATGTCGGATATCGCAAGTATCAAGGTTGGATCAAACCTTGCGAATCGGGGCTTTCTTACTTGGCACGGGGCATGCTCAGGTATCCGCAAACACCCAATGGATAACGAGCAGACTTCCCATGGCCTCACCATGCCGAAAGTTTCCCGGACGCATCCAAAGATGAGGCTCGCGTCAGGCCCAGCAACACGCTGACGGCTCATGTGGCTCGGCGTCGCGTGCCGATCCACTTTCTCCCAATAGGCGTTCGGGAGACATAGATCCTTCAAAATGAGGAACAGATCACTTTGCCAGGAACGCAGCCCATAACCCCACTCTCCCTACCAGAACTACCAAGCAAGCCCCGCACTCATGGGCTTCGCAGGACGTCCGTTGCGTCCGAGTTGGTCGGCGCGGGGCCGGCTCCGATCCCCGTCGCATGGGAGGACGGCAAGGCGAGGGATTTCGTGCTCGACAACGGCATGGAGGTGGTCGTCATTCCCAACCACCGGGCGCCGATCGTCACCCACATGGTGTGGTACAAGATCGGCAGCGCCGACGAGCCGCCGGGCAAATCCGGCATCGCCCATTTCTTCGAGCATCTGATGTTCAAGGCGACGACCAACCATGCGGGCGGCGAATTCGACCGCGCAGTGTTCGAGATCGGCGGCTCCAACAACGCCTTCACCTCCTCCGACTACACCGCCTTCTATCAGACAGTGGCGCCGTCGGCGCTCGAGCTGATGATGAGCTTCGAGGCCGACCGAATGCGAAACCTCATCCTCACCGACGATGTCGTCAAGACCGAGCGCGACGTGGTCATCGAGGAGCGCCGCTCAAGCACCGACACCAACCCGCAGGACGTGCTCCATGAGGAGATCGACGCGACGCTGTGGCAGAACCAGCCCTATCGCATCCCGATCATCGGCTGGATGCAGGAGATCGAGCAGCTGAACCGCGTCGACGCCACCGCCTTCTATGAAAAATACTACTGGCCCAACAACTCCGTGCTGATCGTGGCCGGCGATGTCGAGCCGGAAACGGTGAAGGTGCTGGCCGAGAAGACCTATGGCAAGGTGGCGCGCGGGCCCGACCTGCCGCCGCGCATCCGGCCGGTTGAGCCCGAGCAGAACACCAGGCGCACCGTCACGCTCTCCGACGCCCGCGTCAGCGTGCCCAGTTTTTCGACGCAGTGGGTGGTGCCGTCTTACCATACCGCCAAGCCGGGCGAGGCCGAAGCGCTCGACCTGCTGTCCGAAATCCTCGGCGGCGGTAACCGCAGCCGGCTTTACCAGGCGCTCGCTGTCCAGCAAGGTATCGCTTCCAGCGCCTGCGCCTATTTCCAGGGCACCATGCTCGACGACACCAGGTTCGCCATCTATGGCGCGCCGCGCGGCGATGCCAAGCTGGCCGATCTCGAAGCGGCGGCCGCTGCCGAAGTCGCTCGCATTGCCAAGGATGGTGTCAGCAGCGAGGAACTGGGCAAGGCCAAGGAGCGCTTTGTGCGCGATATGATCTTTGCCGAAGACGACCAGGACGACCTCGCCTGCATCTACGGCTCGACGCTGGCCACCGGCGGCACCGTGAAAGATGTCGAGGAACGGCCGTCTCGCATCCGCAGGGTTACCGCCGCGCAAATCAAAGCAGTTGCCGCCCGCTATCTCGCGTTCGACCGTTCGACCACGGGCTATCTCTTGCCCAAGACGGAGAATCAAGAGATGACGCTCGGCGCTCAGCCCCATGCTGCGATGAACATCCAGGAGGTGAAGTCCGAAAAGGGCATCATCGCCTGGCTGGTGGAGGACCACACAGTGGAAATCGTCAACATCGGCTTTGCCTTCAACGGCGGCACCACGCAGGACCCGGTCGGGAAGGAGGGGATGGCCAAACTGATGGCCGGCCTGTTCATCGAAGGCGCTGGCCATTACGACAGCGATGCCTTCCAGGTGAAGCTCGACGATGCCGGCGCCGAAATGAGTTTGGACGCGCAAAGCGACGACATCTACGGATCGGTGTGCATGCTTTCCAAAAAGCAGGACGCCGCGTTCGGCCTGCTTCGGCTCGCGCTGAACGCGCCGCGCTTCGACCAGGGGCCGATCGATCGCGTCCGCGCCGAGATTGTCTCCGGCATCGTCGGCAGCGAGCGAGACCCTGGCGCAATCGCTCAGCGCAAATGGCTGCGCGCGATCTACGGCGCGCATCCTTGTTCAAGGCCGGGAGAAGGCACAAAAGAGAGCCTCGCCGGCATCACGCCGTCCGACCTCCTCGCCTTCCACCAGGCCATTTTCGCTCGCGACGGGCTCCATATTGCCGTGGTGGGTGACATTGACGCGAACACGTTGAGGGAAAGGCTTGACCAGCTGTTTGGTGATTTGCCTGAGCAACAAACCCTCGTCCCCGTCTACGATGTCGCGCCGAAACTCGGTCAACTGGTGGAGGAGAACTACGACCTGCCGCAGACTTCGCTAACGTTGGCCTGGCCTGGCGTGAAGCGTAGCGCGCCGAATTTCTACGCCGCCGTGCTGATGAACGACATCCTTGGCGGCTCATACTTGACTTCCCGCCTTTACGAGGAGGTACGCCAAAAACGCGGCCTTGCCTATCACGTCAGCTCTGAACTGACCCTTGACAAGCTTCTGGTTACGACAGAGACACGCTCGGATTGCGCCGCCCAAACGCTGAGCATCGTGCGAGAGGTGGTAAAGCAGATGGCGCAGCAAGGACCGACCGGGGCCGAGCTCAAGGCGGCGAAGAAGCACCTGATCGGCACCTATGCCATTGACCGTCTGGGCTCGACCAGCTCGATTGCAGACCGGCTCCTGGATTTGCAGATTCAAAATGCCGACGTCGACTACAACCAGCGTCGCGCCCGCAGCATCGGTCGGGTGACGCTCAAACAGGTCAAGGCGGCGGCCAAGAAGCTGCTTTCGGCCGAGCCCGCCATTTTGGTGGTCGGCCCGCCGCTGGGCGGCAAGGATGAGTAAAGAAACTCATCTCGCCTTCCTTCTTCCTTGGGGCTTCTCGTGGGAAGAGCGAATATGGAGGCCGGTGGGCCAAGCAGATCATGCAGACCCGCGGAGTCGTTTCGCGGGCCTTGCGCGGCATTGGCGGTCCAGGGGCCTCTCGCCGAAAAGGCGCTCCTCAGCATGCATGCCGCCTTTTGCAGAATACACTCGCACGCCACCAGCAGGCAGCGGGTGGATGAAGCAAACATCCGGCTGCTCAATCCATCAACTGATGAACCGCGGGCACTCAAACTAACGGAACTGTTGTCGTATGTTTGGTCTACCAACTGCTTTGCCGAGGCCCTAGGACGAACCCGCTGGTGCAGAATACACACCGACGGCCTGTCGACCTGGATGTTCGCTGCGTTGAGGAGGAATCCGGTATTGCCCCTGTGCCTGCCGATGATCCGCCGTCTGAAATCCCCGCACCTGTTTGGAGCCATCGACCGCCTGCCGGCACTCGGCAGACCGGTTGGCAATAAGACGTTCGAGGTCGTCAATCCGTCGACCGGCGAAGTTTTGGCAGAGCTTCCCGATATGGGCGTGGAGGAGACACGTGCTGCGGTAGACAAGGCCTATGTTGCGCAGTCGGGATGGGCCGCGTTGACTGCCCGAGAGCGTAGCGACGTTCTTTGGCGATGGCATCAGCTGATCATCGACCATGCAGGCGATCTCGCCGCGATTCTGACCGCGGAAATGGGCAAGCCGCTTGCCGAAGCCGTGTCAGAGGTATCGCATGCGGCGGCGTATCTGCAATGGTATGCCGAGGAGGCCAATCGCGTCTATGGCGAGACGATCTCGGCACCCTCGACAGACCGCCGAATGCTAGTGATCAAGCAGCCCATCGGCGTTGTTGGCACGATCACGCCATGGAATTTCCCGGCCTCCATGGTGGCGCGCAAGATCTCGCCGGCCTTGGCTGCGGGCTGCACGATCGTGCTCAAGCCCGCTGAACAGACGCCGCTCGTGGCTGGCGCAATGTTCGCCCTTGCCCATCAGGCCGGCTTTCCCGATGGCGTGGTCAACCTGATCTATGCGTCCGAAGGTGATCGCGTCGGCCGTGAACTCTGCACCAATTCCAAGATCCGCAAGATCAGCTTCACCGGTTCGACCGAGGTCGGGCGGCTGCTGATGCGTCAGTGCTCTGACCAGATCAAGAAGGTTAGCCTTGAGCTCGGCGGCAACGCACCTTTCATCATCTTCGATGATGCCGACATCGACGCTGCTGTTGACGGTGCGATCCAGGCGAAGTTTCGCAATGCCGGCCAGACCTGCGTTTCGGCGAACCGTATTTACGTCCAATCGAGCGTTCACGATGAGTTCGTCAAGAAATTCGTGGAGAAAGTCCGGCACTTGTCGGTTGGCGACGGATTCGGTGCCGGAGTAGACATCGGACCGCTCGTCGACAGGCATGCTCTGGCCAAGATCGAGTCTCACATCGCAGATGCCATTGCGAAAGGCGGCACAATACGATGTGGGGGCCAACGTATCGGCAAGAATGGCACGTTTTTCGAACCCACGGTCCTCACCGAGATTTCCAGCGTCATGGCAGTCGCGCAAGAGGAGACATTCGGGCCGCTCGCGCCGATCATTCGCTTCAACGATGCGGATCAGGTCGTGCGCGAGGCCAATGACACGATCTACGGCCTCGCCGCATACTTCTATGCCTCAAACCTGAAGCGGGTCTGGCGTGTGGCAGAGGCTCTGGAATATGGCATGGTTGGCATCAACACGGGACGCATGTCCTCGGAGGCGGCACCGTTTGGCGGGATCAAACAATCCGGCATCGGGCGGGAGGGTTCCCGTCATGGCCTCGAGGACTATCTGGAAATGAAATATCTTTGCATGGGCGGGATTTGAAACCTGCTGCACTGTCTCTCCGCCCCACCGGGGGGCGGCCTGCGGCCAATGCCGCCACCTAATTGGAAGTTCCAAACGCCGTTGACCTGAAACACGGATGCCCGGCAGGAGACTGAGCTCGCTGCCGGGCCGGACATGCCTTGGGAGGGCATAAGTCAGCGCTCCTAGGGCCGATGGGCCACTCAGTTCGTGCGCCTTTTGCCGATTGCGTTGCATGTGCCGTGCCAAGCCAAAAAGCATTGATAAACCGCCGATGGATCAGCTTTTGCCCTGTTGCGCATTCTACATTGTGGGGATATGCGACAATGCCCAAGCGGTTGAATCGTCGTGTTGCAGACCCCCAGACGGGTCATGACTGCTGTTCTTAGGACAGTGCGCAGCAAGCCGCTACTCGCTGCACTCCAGGCACACCATTTCCATAATCAAGCGGTGGGTGCTATGTCTGACCGAGCTGTCGACCAGGGAGCGGTGTGAGGCCTCAAATCCCTCCATATTGTTGCACCCGCCGGTCCAACAGGACTGCAGGTCCGGACTCAAAGGATCTTGGCTGCTATGGCGACATTGCGGTGCACGCCGCTTTCCGACCAATGATGTGCGTCCAGGTCGAGGCCGGCCCTAATGAACCACCGCCTTGGCACCCTCGCCCATCTCATTGCGGCATCGACAAGCTAGACCAGAGCGCACCTTGCAAGGCGCCATGCAGTCCTGTCGGCGGGCGAACTGTTGGTGACGGGTACAGCTGCGAGCGAACGTTCATCCACCGACGCACAGCGCGGACTGTCGCTTTTCAAATTAGGAAATCTCTGTAGCCACCATTCATGAGCGCGCGGCCACGCGAGACGGCCCGACGGATGCGGTCGCGCAGATGATCGCGAGGATCCGCCCAGTCGGCATGGACGCGCCGTTGACCGATGAGAACTTCGGCGAGCTCGCGATGAGGTGCTCCGGCGAGCGAACCGTCGAGCGCACGAAGAACGAAGGACAAACGGACGCCGCGCTTTTCCGGCGCAAACAAGCGGGGGGGCAACTGTTGCCCTAGACTGAGAGCATTGAGGCACTCCAGTCCCCTCAGTCGATGCTTTAAAAGCACCGCGGGCCAGATGGCTTGCGTATGCAGGCAAACAGGGTGGAGGATATTCGCGCCCGAGACGGCGAGCTGCAGCGCGTGGTCCGCATTGCGAAGAAGAACATGCTGGCTCTTGTCGGGCGCCAGCAGGACGGTTGCACGACAGGGCAATGCCGAGAGTTCGAACGGCGGTGTCGGCGACGAGGCAGGCAACCGTTCCGCAATGACCGGCAGCACATGGACGCACCAGAGCGGACACCAGAATACGACCGAAGCGCGGCCACAAGACTCCGCGAAACAGAACACCCCAGCGTGACAGGTCGCCGGCCGACGCGACCATATCGAGAAAGGATTGGAGAGACCAAGTCTTGCAATGCTGGCGCGCAGCGGTCAGATCGCGCTGGAACGCTGGATTGCGGCGTAAGAACTCCCAAGCCCACTCCCGCAGCGTCAGGCCAGCGGTGTAGTCGTATGATCTTTCATCCCGCCAATCGGCCTGATCCGCGCCAGTCAGGAGATTCATGACTGACATCCCCTGCCCGCGCCTGCGTGCGTCGAAACATTATGCCACTTCGCAAAGCATCGGCGAAGGCAGCAGACGTCGAAGACCCCGTTTCGTTGAAGCGTCAGCCATCGCCACTGTCGGCGACAGAAGATGTGCCCAAATTGCCACCAGACCGTCGAACTGGCACAGCGACGGCCAGCGCGACCTGGAATTGATCCCGTAACGGTCATCGGCTCCTGCGTCGCGATCCAGACGTCCCTTGAAGGCGCAGTAGCGCGGCAGTGGATCGCACGCTGCTTGTCGGCAAGTTGTCGTAGCGGCGGCGCCATAGGCACGGTCATCGGAGGGTCTCCTGCGGCAAGTTTTCGCCATTGGAGGCCAATCTCCCCGCTAGGGCAGCCTGTGCAGTTGCACAGGTGAAGCGGATCAATCAGGGGGAGCCATGGCGGAAACTGGATGATGGCGGCTTGAGGAGAGCGGCGTATCGAGGCGGGTGATGAAGCCTGCCAGTACCTCTCAAGGAGAGTGATACGCCATGAACGAGACTATCAACACATTGTTCGCCTTCGTCAGCCCGACGAAATCGATGATACCCTGACGGATGTACTTCGCAGCGGCGCGCGCAAATTGCTTGCGCATGCGATCGAGATGGAGGCCGAGGCGTATGCCAAGGCGGTCGACTGCCTGACGAAAGATCAGAATGCGTCGCTGGCGCTCTACGATTTCCCCGCCGAACACTGGGATCATCTGCGAACGTCCAATCCCATCGAAAGCGTCTTTGCAACCGTTCGCTATCGCACGGTTCGCACCAAGGGCTCGCTATCCTCGAAAACCGCCCAGCTGATGGTCTTCAAGCTGTTGGCCGCGGCCAGGAAGTGGCGACGATTGAAAGGACAAAATCAGTTGCCGAAACTCATCGCAGGTGCCAGGTTCCTGGACGGAATCCAGGTCATCGAAACGAAGCCGCAGAGCGCCGCTTGATCAGCCTCGTCGCCCAAATTCCAGCATAGCTCCATCGGAACTGCCAGCCTTCCTTGCCGATCAGGCGCATATCAGCGCTGACGATACCGAGGACGGCGATGGCGATCACCTCCAGGCCGCCGAGTAACGACCCTCAAAACACCGCACTGGTCGAGGCCAGCCTGAACCGGTATCTTGTGCCTGCCCTCGGGAGTCGCTCTATCCACCATGTGATCGACACCGACATTGCTAACATCACCAAGAAGATCGTCGCCGGGGGTCACCCGCAAAGGGCTAACACGGCCTTCTGGTATATGCGGGCATTTTCAACTGGTATCGCAAACCGCCGCAACGGCTCATCGCGGTTTCCCGCGAGGGTTTGGAAAATTAGGTATCCGGCCCCGATCGTCAAGCGCAAGCGAGTGGTGAACGATGCCGAACTGGCGGCTATATGGACGGGCTGTGAGCCCGAACCGGGCGATATCGGCTATTCGTTCGGCTCCATCGTCAAGCTGCTCATGCTGACCGGACAGAGGCGTACGGAAGTTGCCGCGATGCATTGGTCTGAACTCAACCTTGAAGCCGGAACATGAGAACTATCGGGTGACCGCACGAAGAACGAAGAGCCTACGCTTATTCCGCTGTCCACACTGGCGGTGTCGGTCCCCCAGTCGGCACCGAAGACTAATGACACGTTTGTTTTCCCTGCCAGGGTCAACAAAAAAAGCCACTTCTCAGGCTACGCGAAGGGCAAGAAGGCTCGAGACGGCAAGGTCAATGTTGACGGGGTGGCTTTGGAGAACGGGACCCTTCACGATCTGCGCAGGACGCTCGCGACAAATCTCGGCAGGCGGCAGGTATTGCCACACGTCATCGAGCACATAGTGAACACAAGGCGTCGTCCCTGAGACATTGGCGAAATCTACAATCTCTTTAGCAACGTCAAGGAGAGGCGCGAGGTGTTGCAGATGTGGTCAAATCACATCGAATGGCTGATCAAGCAGGCTGCGGATGACGCTCTGGCGGCGTAGCTGCTGGCATGGGCGGAAGATGCGGCGCAACAATCGTCAGAGCCTCATCGAATTGGAGATCATGCTTGACCAGCAAATGCGCGGCCAATGCTTCGATGGCTGACCAGTGATCGAGTACTAGCCGGGCCGTGCGATCTTCGATCCGCCTCCAACGGGGGCGGCGCGGCATCAGGAACCGCAACTCACCATAGATTCGCTTGGCATCCGCGTAGTCGCTGCTCCCGTCATTCCCATCGGACGCATTCATCGCCATATCGCGCGGGTCCAGATAGCCTTCGAATGCGGATTCTGCAAAAGGACCTGCCAGACACGCAACTATCTCTTGGATCGCACAATCGCGTTTCAAATATCGATCCATATCGTCCTCGAAAATCGGCTTTCGCTTCGAGGTGACTCCTTGCGCTGAATAAAAACCCGCGCCTTCGACAACACCACCGCACTCTCCGTCACCGGCGTCGGGGTAAATACTAACACTTGAGAAAGCAGGGAGTTCACGGTCGTCGTCGAACACCTGACGGTGCAAAACGATGGCGGCCACCGCGTGCCCGGCTTCGTGATGCGCCACAAGCGGCAGATATTGGGAGGCTACATTCATGCGGTGCGGCTCTCAGGTCTAGTTTGCTTTTGCGCATAGGACCGCAATTGTCGTGCCAACTGGGAAAATCGTTTCGGGCAATGCGATCGCTCCGATAGCGTTGTGCCTCCTGTCTGACATTGTTGGGAAGTCGACACGCGCCCGTCGCAATGCGGTCGACCTTCCGCGCGAGTTGGGTGACCCGTGAAGGCGGCCGACCAGGACGATGTTGCGCTGATCGGCGACGAAGGCGCCGCCGGGC
Source organism: Mesorhizobium sp. M2E.F.Ca.ET.209.01.1.1 (assembly GCF_004010375.2). Lineage (NCBI taxonomy): Bacteria > Pseudomonadati > Pseudomonadota > Alphaproteobacteria > Hyphomicrobiales > Phyllobacteriaceae > Mesorhizobium > Mesorhizobium sp. M2E.F.Ca.ET.209.01.1.1. The sequence goes on from NZ_SADP02000008.1 coordinate 246,522, forward strand.
GAGATCGCGCATCAGGGGGTGACCGGCGTGTCGGCGAAGTCGAAGTCGTCGATGTCCTTGGCCAGCGGCAACTTGGCGACAGCGAACTGGTATTTGATGGAGCGGGCCTGCTTCTCCGATATCTCGGCCTGCAAGAGATCACCGACAATCCTGGGCTCGTGCCGTCGCTTGATGGCGACGCGCCCATGATCTCGTCATAGGCTCTGCGCATTCCGTAGAGCTTCAGCGCTCCCATCAGTTCCAGTACCTCGGTGCGTTCCATGGCTGTTTGTCCTCCTGAGACTGTCATAGCGGGCGCAGTCGGCGACCGCTCGTGAGCTAGCTTCAGCGCCTGGGGAATGGAAAGGATCGTGCCCGGCGCCGGATCGCGGCTGCGGGCCAGGATGTTGAGGATCACCGGCGCCGACGATGCACCGTGCTCGATGGCTTCCTGACAGGCGGCCTCGACCGCGCTCAATCCGTCGGTCAGCACCCAGGTGAGGATCAACACCATCTGCCGGTCGACGTCATCAACCGCCTTGAGCTGCGCCGCACCTTCTCCATTGCCGACCGCAGGACCCAGCTAAGGAACGGCGCGCGCCGTGTGCCAGGGATCGTAGACGACCTCGTTGCGGCCAAAGGAGCGAACGTGTTCTCCCACGACCACGCCATCCTCTGGCGGATGCGATCCGATCGACATAAGCATGGATCTCGACGGGCCGACCGACGGCACTCGACAGCACCGAGTATTTGTTGTTGTCGAAGCGCACCGTGCAGGTCTTCGACACCGACGGGGGAATGCAATGGAAGCCGTCGAAGCGACCGGCAGCCGCTCCCGCTGCGGCTTGGCCGCATTCGCCGACAGCAGCCGGTCCCGCGTCTCACGCCAGGCTCCCATGCGGGGAGGGCTGGTGCTTGCGCTCGTAGCGGAACTCCGTCTGCTCAGAACGCAGGACCTTGCGCACCACCTTGCGCGAGATCTTCAGCTCACGGCAGATCGCCTTGATCGACTTCCCCTGGACCAGCGACAGCCGACGTATCTTTGCAATCGTCTCTAAAACCAACATCCAAAACACAAATGCCTCCGATCAAGCCGGAGGCATCTTGATGACCCCATCGTTAAAGGGTCCCGTTTGGACGAAAATCACCCTTTAAACAGGGTCCCCATTCCACGAAAAATCAATGCACTACCTTCCAAAGCTGCGAGAGATCGCCACCGACCGCTTTGAAGGGCCTTTCGGCGGTCTCGTCAGCGAGGTTGTGGCATGAAGAAACATCAATCCACAGCATTGGGCCGAAGCATGCCACGGGCTCATGCCGCGGGAGAGCGGGAAGATATTCTTGAAAGAAGCGGTCTCCGACATCAATACCGACAGGATGGGCAGCTTTCTCACATCACTTGAGGTCGAGCGTGGCAGTTGCGACCCGCAATGCAAGGCTGGCGGCGATGCATGCCTTTGCGCGGTTCCTGATTTCGGAGCACCCCGAATATTAGGATACGCTGCAACTGGTGGTGACACTTCCCTTCAAGAGAGCGCGTGGGTGGCACCTGTCGAATATCTCGATGAGCCCGGAAATCAAGAGCGTCCTGGCGCGTATCGACCGCCGCACGCCTTCTGGACAGCGGGATTACGCTCTGTTTTCGCTGATGTTCAATACGGATGCACGAGTTCAGGGATCCTGACTCTTCGATTGTGACCTTCGTCTGGTATCGCCCTGTCCCGCCGAGCAAAGCAACGACCGCCCCACACTGCTCACCCGGTTCGGTGTTCGATACTTGCTGCGCACACATGGCTGCGGGCGAAGGAACCACCCTGGCGGAAAAAAGCATCCATCATCGCCCTTTGCGGGACACGACGGCCATCCACCTCGTCAAGGCGGGTGTTGACATCGCCACCATCAGTCGATGGCCAGGCCACTCGGGCTGAACTAACGATGCGCTACGCCCAGGCCGGTATCGATATGAAGCGGCAAGCGCTCGAACAAGTCTTCCCCGACGTGATGTCATCGGCAAAAGATCAGACGATCATCGCTTTGATGGCTGGATGTTTGGCTGGCTGCACCGCTTGTAGACGCTCAGTTATGTGGAGTTGTATCGCGGGAAGTCGCGCGTCTTGGGCTTTTGCGATGTCAGCTCCACATCTCTCCGCAGTGCACGTTGTCACTGTTGAAGAGCCGTTTGTTCAATCTTCGTCCTGGCACGGCAAGGGTTGTCCATATTGTGGGCGTCTTACGCTTGCCGAGCTTGTCCGAAATCCAGCGCCGGATCAGGCGTGAACACTGTTGCGTAGTTCGTCAGCCAGAGCGCGGAGAACGTCGGCGCTTCCTTCCAGCGCCGTAAAAGCGTAGGGATTGAGGAACTGTCGGCCCCAGAACAGATTGCGATCTGTGCCGGATAGCGTAGCTTCCTCGCTAACACGCGGCCAATTCTCCGCAATGCATCGGAGCTGGCCTTCAACAATCGCAAGAGCTTCCGGCGCGCTGAGCAGGAAGTGATGCGCGGCTTCAAGGCAGGACGCTATCCGGCTCATGCGGTTATTGCCGCTGATGAGCATGGCCTGGCTGGCCTCCTGGCCACTGCGGGCCTGCGGACAAATATCGTACGCAGGCGTGAGGGTGAGCTTAGCCCCATCCCAGAATGCCGCATGGTTGCGGGCATGATCGTCGGTGTTGCCGCAAAGTATGTTGAAGACAATGCGGCTGAATAACTCGCGCAGAGTTTCCGACGGCGCGGTGAATCGGTGGCGAATGATCTCCGCCAAATCCTGGTAGCTGGCGTAACGCGCCATCATCTCATCGAGCGCGAGCATCGTCAGCGCTGAGACCATGGATTTGCGTTGCCAGCCGCCCGTGACCTTGATCCGGTCGAATCGCTCGACGAGCAACACGTCGTTGCCTGCGGCGCGAACGAGCGAGACGGATGCCGCTCTGATGCCGCACAAGGCGGCAAGCCGCATGGCTATGAATTCTCCTTTGACGACGCTGTAAAGGTCGGCAGACGAGGAAAATTTCGCGACATGCTTGACGGCGTCATCCTCGATCAGCGCCTTTGGCCTTGCGCCGCCGATCGAGCTGCCGTGATGCAGCGCCTGATCTAATTCGGGGGTGAGCGGAATACCTTTCTCTACCCGCTCCGCCGATTGGACAAGCTCTTCGAGAGTGGCATTGGCCAGTGCGCGCGGCTCGTAATTCGTGGGCGAAAACTGAAAATCGAGCGCGCCGATGCGGTCCGAGCCTGATTCCAGCAGGAACGTCAGTTCTGAAATATCGAGCCGCGCGATTTCATCGCCCTTCACACCGAATTTGCGGTTTAGGATAACCCGTCGTCCCCAGGCATCGGGGGCAGCATCGCGGATGCATCCCGGCATGGTTAGGCCAGGAAGCAAAGGCAATTCGCCTGCCTTCAGGGGCAGTTCCGGGAGATAAAGCGGGATCGCGCTGCCCAGTTCACGAAAGCTCCTGCCATAGTTGAAGCTGACGAGTCCGTCATGGGCATATAGCCGCCCGGCGACAACCGGCGCGGTCTCGCCCGGCAGCCAGACCCAGACATAGGCTTCGTCGTACTTGGGGACCTTAGAACTCATCGACGATCTGCTTGCCGGCCTTGTAGACGTGCTTCGGCAGCAGCGCGATGCGATCGTCAATGCGGCCTGTGAGGGCTGTGATGCCATTGCCGTCGGCATCGAACAGCTTCACACCGACAATGGCAGCAGCTTCGAACATCAGTCCGATTTCGACTTTGGGATCGCCCTTCTCGATGCGCTGCAGGGTGCTGCGTGAAACACCGATTCTCTCGGCTAACTCCTGTGCGGTTAATCGGTGCTGCATCCGGCCCAGCCGGATGGTCTTACCGAAAAGGCCAAGCGCTTCCATCGCGTAGCGCGAATAGGTGCGTTTATGCGCTGCCGTCATTCGGGTCTCCGTGACCTATGCATGATCCATATCACCATCTTTCGACCTTTATATAGGTAATGTCGCAGAGCGACTGCCAAAGTCAAGACTCCGTATCGTATGACTCAATCCCCCTGATTCGACTTTATATGCAGCAAGAGTTCGCATCACGGCTACGTTCGGAAAGCCAGGTAGAATGCGACGGGAGACGCAAGCGTTACACGTCCGAACAAGGAAGGCGAATATTGCCTACGGCTCCTGCACAACCGGCCAGCTCTGCGCGCCTCGGGCGAGGCGGAGATCTGGCGCTGGATCGCGGACAGCCTTGAGACGCCTCGCATGAGTCATTCGATGGGCGGTCCCTGGTGCGAGGCCGAGGCGCTCGACTACTGGCCGACATCCTCGGCGGCGGGACTCGCAGCCGGCTATACCAGCACTTTTCGACCGCATACGCGCCCAGCTTCTCTCCGAAATCATTGCCAATGAGCGCGAACCTCACGCGATCGCCGAGCTGGCCTGGCGGCGCGGAATCTACGGCGTATTCGAGACCGCCCAAGGGAGCCTGACCAGCGTAACGCCCTCCGATCTAAGCGCCTTCCACAAAGCCGCTTTCGCCCGCGACGGGCTGCATGTGGCGGTCGTAGGCGACATAGATGCCAAAGCCCTGAGAGCAAGGCTCGACCAGCTGTTCGGCGATTTGCCTCAGAAACAGGCGCTCGCCCCCGTACCTGATGTCACCCCGAAGCGCCGAGCGGACGCAGGTCGCATACGCCCTCCACCAGACTTCGCTCCAGCTGGCCTTTCCCGCCATTGGACGCAACGACCCGGAATTCTACGCGGGACAGCTGATGAACGATATAGTCGGAGGCTCACGATTTACCTCACGTCTGTTCCAGGAAGTGCGCGAAAAGCGCGGCCTTGCCTACGGTGTCTCGTCCAGCTTGGAAGGCTACCAGCATTCCAACATGCTTGTCGTGACGACGTCGACGCGCGCCGACAGGGCGGCCGAGACGCTCGACCTGATAACACAACCAATCAACGAGCTGGTGGACACAGGCCCAACAGCGGCCGAACTCGAAGCGAGCAAGAAGTATCTGATCGGCGCCTATGCTATCGACAATCTGGGTTCCTCCAGGTCGATTTCCGCCACGCTTGTCGGGTTGCAGCTCGACAAACTCGGCATGGACTACATCCAGCGCCGCCCGGCCCTCATCGAGCAGGTGATCCTCGACCAGGCAGGGCGGCGGCGAAGAAGCTGCTTTCGGCCGGGCGTTGGCCCGTGACAGCGAATAATCCCACGCTCTACAATAGCTGAAGGACTCGCCGAACTACGTGTGGCTGATCCGATTATGGTGTGGCAGAATGAACGCCTTGAGACTGCCTGCGCGCCCTCGCAGACCAGGTTCTCTCCCGTGATTCGATTTCCCGCCCCGAAGAATGCCGTCGTTCCGAGAAAGTATTCTAACTTTTGCGTATACCAAATACGGGAAAGTTAGAAACTCTTGAATATGATGATTATGCTAGCTTTCCCGTATCTCAGGGAACTTTAGAAATGGCCCTTCACCTCGTTGTGAAAACATCGATAAAACCCGCAGCCACTATCAGGCTGAAACGGGCAAGCTCGTCCAGTTAATGCGCGGCATCTATCTCGATGCCGGGGAGGATATCGAGGCCATGATACTCAAGCACGCCATCGCCAAATACCTGTATCCCAACGCTTACCTCTCGGCGGCGAGCGCTGTGCTTCTCGGCCCGACCCGGGATGGCCGCCTGTTCCTGAGCGGGCGACGAATACAGCGCACGCGCTTGCGCTTGCTGGAAATCATTCAGAACGCAGCTCCCGACCACCCATCAGTCGCTCAAGCGGTTGTCGATGATGGAATGGGAGAATTCCGGATCGACGTCTCCTCGATGCGCCAGCGCTTCCTCGAAGCTTTCCGCCTGCGCAGCGAACACGCGGCATCCATCGGCGAGACGATGCGCGAGGCAATCGCGAACCGCCTCATAGAACAATACGGCAGCGCCCAGGGCGCTGCCGACGCGACATGGGCGCTTGCCGGCGCGAACCAGCGGTATCGCGAGGGCGAGCACGCCGAGCGCTTTTTCCTCCGCCCTCCACTGACCACAGAACCCGCACGCAACGAAGCCGCGCTCGATCTGATCGTGGCGTGGCACGGCTAGGTGCAATGTTTGCCCTCGCGCAGCAAGCCGGCTTTTCCTGACGTCGTCGTCAACCTGGGTCTATGCGACCGAAGGTGGTCGCGTGGGGCCGCGAACTCTGCTCCAATGCCAAGGTCCGAAAGATCAGCTTTACAGGCTCCACCGCGGTTGGCCGACTGCTCATGCGCCAGCGCTCGGACCAGATCAAGAAGGTCAGCCTCGAGCTCGGCGGCAATGCGCCCTTCATCGTCTTCGATGACGCGGATATTGACGCTGCGGTTGACGGCGCGATCCAGGCGAAGTTCCGCAATGCCGGCCAGACTTGCGCGTTTCATCGAACCGGCTTTACGTCCAATCGAGCGTTCACGATGAGTTCGTCGAGAAGTTCGTGGAGAAAGTCCGGCACTTATCGGTTGGCGACGGCTTCGCTCCGGGAGTGGACGTCGGACCACTCATCGACATGCATGCTTTGGCCAAGATCGAGTCCCACATCGCAGATGCCGTTGCCAAAGGTGGGATAATTCGATGCGCGGCCGAACATATCGGCAAGGATGGCACCTTTTTCAAACCCACAGTCTTCACCGAGATCTCCAGCATCATGGCGGTTGCGCAAGAGGAGACTTTCGGGCCGTTGGCGCCGATCATCCGCTTCCACGATGCGGATCAGGTCATCTGTGAGGCAAACGACACGATTACGGGCTCGCCGCCTATTTCCATGCCTCGAACCTGAGGCGTGTCTGGCGCGTGGCCGAGGCATTGGATGGCATGATTGGCATCAATACGGGCGTATGTCTTCGGAAGCGGCGCCCTTTGGCGGCTTGAAGCAGTCCGGCATCGGGCGGGAGGGTTCCCGCCACGGGCTCGAAGACTACCTCGGAATGAAGTACCTCTGCATGGGTGGAATCTAAATGACGTCGCCCCGAGTTTCTCCAGTTTTGGGTTCGTTTCCGGCGTGGGTTGTGCGCTGCTGGGCGGGTGAAGCGACGGGCGCTGGCGCGGAACCTTTCGCATAGCGCAGCGCGAGCGACCGTCGCGGGTTGAAGGTGGTGGCGAACTCGGCCGATGTCTGCCAGGCGATTTGGGAGTGCGGCCGCGCGGTGTTGCAGTCGGCGCGCCACAGGCGATAGCGATGCTTGCCATGCGCATGGAATGCCATTCGACCGGTTCTGATCCGCGCAGGAGAGGATGGCGTTCGAGATGAACTCGCTGGCATTGTCACTGACCAGTGATGAGCCGGTTCAATTCCCGGGCAACCAAGTGCCCTCGACCGTGCTGAATAGCGCGCCTTTGCCATACCGGCGGATTAGCGCGGCCGACCTTACTTCGGCATGATGCGAGCAATTTCTGCACCAGGCGCGCGACGTATGCCACTCCCTCAGATCGCCCAGCGATACGTCTGGGCCTGCATGTTTGCTGCCTTCTGCGATGGCTTGCCGACACTTTCGGCTCGCCGGGTGTGATGATCTTCTTCTGCGTCTTTCCCTCTCGGCGATATTGCCGTTCGGCCGTCCCGACCAAGGCCAAACCTCGGGCCGTTTTCCCGTTCCCGGGTAGAGCTTGAACGTCTCGTCGATGATGTCTCTGGCGTGCTGCGAGCTCAACGCCGAGGCGCTTGGCATCGATGCATGGCGCGACATGATTGCGGCGGTGTCGCACGGGTTCGACGGTTTGGGCTTCAGGATCGTGCGGATGGGCCACGCTTTTCTGGCGGCGCGAAACACGGGCAATGCGCGTTCAAAACCTGACAAAGGCAGAAATTTGTCAGGTTCAATCCAACCGCCATCCGGGCACTACGGAGGTTTTTCAAAGCATATTCATGCACTTGCGCGCTGAGCCCGCTGGCATGGACCTTGCAACGCTTGCAGCAGGACGGTATGCAATGGAGCAGACGAGGATGTTCTCTCCCCTGAACCGTGTGCCGTCTCTGAGAGGGAAATAAGCTCGTGCAGAAAATCTCACAACCTTTGACAACGGCTTTGGAGAACAACGTGGTGTTGCAGATCGAGTCCCCGGCTCCTTCGATTCAAGCGGAAACCTGGCTGCGTGGCGAGCCCCTCACCAGCTTCGAGCCTGGCAAAGTGTACATCGTCGAATTTTGGGCAACTTGGTGCGGTTCGTGTGTGGACGGGATGCCCCATCTGATGCAGCTGCAGGAGAAATACAGGGAAAGCGGCGTTGAGATCGTAGGAGTCGCGGCTAGTGAACGCGCTCCAACGGCCGATGAGGCCCGAAGCACGTTGGACGCTTGGTTGACGGAAAAGTTCCCGAATCTGAACTATCGGATCGCATTCGACTCGACAGGCGAAATGGACAAGCTTTGGATGGAGCCCAGCTTTTCTTTCTGGATTCCCACCAGTTTCGTGGTCGACCGAGACGGCTGCATCGCCTTTATTGGTGCACCGACGGAACTCGATGAGGTCTTGCCGAAGGTGCTTAACGGCAGCTGGCGCACCAGCGATAAAGCAAAATCCGCCGATGCGGAGCGGATCGCGGAAGGCGAACCCATAGCGCGCGAACAAGCGCTGAAGAAGCCGATCAATGACAGATATCGGGCGGCGGTGGAGAAAAAGAATTGGAGGACGGCGCTCTCGGCGATCGAAGAAGGCATCGCCTTGATGCCGGACAACCTCGGTTTCCGCCGTTCTCATGTGAATCTGTTGCTTCACAAAATGAAGGACATGCAGGTCGGCTTGCCCGTCATGCGCCAATTCGTTCGCGACGCGATCAACAGAAACTCCGAGAATTGGATGGTTGCGGCGTTAGACGAGCTCTTCTTTCCGAACTATGACCATTCGCACTTTCCGTCTGCTGAGCGCTTGGCGATGGGAAAACAGCTGTCCGAACACATCCTGGCACTGAATCCCCCGGAAAGCGACAAACGTAAGCTCCTGCCCTATCGTTTGGCAGCCCTCTACTATCACGAGAGCGGCAACAAAGATCGGGCGATCGAGTTGATCGAACTGGCACTGAAGTCGCAGGGCGGTCCGGAGCTTATCCGGGACGAAGATGAACAGCGCGAAATATCCCATTTGCTGCAGTTCCTGGCCTACTTCAAGGGTGAGAAGGTTTGTTACGGCGCTCTGTGTGCGGTTCCAAACAATGGCCGATTCGACAGCTGGTATACCGTTTGCGGCTGACCGCCAGCTTATGTGAGGGACAGAACTGGCCGGGCGGACAGCTCTTGATGCGAACGGCGCAAACCCCGCCCGGCTTGCGAAATCACCTGGGCCGCTCTTTTGGACCTAAGTCCGAAGGACTGCGGCCTTGTACGATGCCCGCCTTTGTTTAGGCGGGCTATGAGCTGAGCTACGGGTTTTGCCCGCTACTAACCGTTCGCCAGCCTGGCGCAGGTGCCTCTCAACACCTCCACCACACCAAGGTTTCATGCCGGTAGCGAATTCGATCTTGGCGGCATGGCCATTAAGCACATGGGAGGGCCTCGCTGGCGGCATGCCTGTGATCTGGTACTGCAGCCCACGCTTGCCTCCGCCAGCGGTTCGATGAGGCAGCCTGTCGCACAATTGATATCAGGACTTCAATGCCGGAACACCGGACCCACCCTCAATTCAATAAATGAGGTGTCGCGTACCACGGTTGGCTGCTTGATCCAGGCAATTCAGGCCGCCGTCATCCTCAATGAGGTGACCTCGACCAGAGCCTCGGCCTTGAATGGCATGATGCAGGTGCATGGGATGGCGGCCACCGTCATTTTCGTCGATCCGAACGGAATTTCTTGCAACCGGTTTGCGGCTTTATCCAACACGCAAGGGCCGCGCTGTCGACAGTCTCCCAACGCACCAAAAAGGCAACTGTGCAGAGCAAGCCTTCTATCCATCAATCTCCCTTTTGAAAATCATCATATCTGTGACCAACACTGCGATATTTTTCGCGGCGGAAGGAGCCAGGCACAGTCATTTCCATGCGCAACAGCATTTCTAAGTTTCTCAGCTCGCCGGAACACGTCGGCGGCCGATGTCGCGCTCCGGGGGAGCTCTATTCCTTTTCGAACAACATCAGATTTGTCGCAGAACTGAGTGAATAGGATCTCGTCCACAAATCCATCATCACTCTTCGCATCGGCGATCACTTGAGAAATCTTCTTTCTTCTTTCGGCGCTAAGCTTCTCCAGCCAGCGGCCCGGCGTTTCGAAGCGTCTCCTTATCGCATCCGCCATGGACGCTGCTCGCACTGGCAATTTCTGCATGTCTGAAATGCTGACGAGACCTTCGGTCTGGCGTCAGGAAACAACTAGCCGACACGGCCTTTGGTCGGCGTCTCGGATGAAGTCTAGAATGCTTGCGTCGGCTCCAACCAACGTCTCTTCTGGAGCGGAAACACGCTCAGAGATTTTTCCACTCGGCGGTGTCGCGTCGAAGAAGCGTTCTGCAAAAGAATAGTCCCCCGAAACCGCCGTCATGAACCACAGGGACATAGCTGTGACGAATTGATATTTCGCGTAGTTACATCGGAAACCGACTCGCAAGTCATAAGATGAGCTCTAGTGTCATTATCATTCCAACCGTAAGGCCTCCCTGTAGCGTGCCAATTTCCGGACTTACGTCGGCGAGTTCTTGATAATCGTTTTTTCCGCACGAAACTTAAGGTCCCATAGGAGAAGGCGAGGAAATCAATGCACGGTAGCAACGACGAGCCTGTCTCTCGAGAAATTGTAGAAGCGAGAATCAATTCTGAGTTCCACGTTTGAAGGCCGATTCCCAGTGCAGCGTCTGGACCCGGAGGCGTCTAGGAATCCAACAGCGGCATTCAACCAGAACCGAAATTCACCCACGTCGAAATGCGCAATGTTCGAGCGTATGGTCTCAGCGGCATGCTTTTCATGGACCCGCGCCAGCTTGCAGATTGTCATTGCCAGCATGATTGGCTGGCTGTTAGCCCGCTCCCACAGGAAGTCGTCGTCTAGAAATGCTGCTTCGTCAGCATCCGAAAACTCGAATCCACTACTGTCCCGTACCTCGGCAAGATTTTCATAGGGATGACTGTGGAAATCACCGATGAGCGTCAAGTGTGGTGCCCATCGATCCATCAGTTCGCTCTTCAGGCGGACAGCCTGATTGTTGGGCTTCACGCTGTTCCGTGATCGCTCGGCTGAAATGCTGAGACTCATAAGATCGACATGGAAATGGGTCGTTCCTTTCGAGTCCTCGCGACTGAAGCCCCAAAGATACCCCAGCGTTTCCAGCTTTGTTCGGCGCGGACGACCATCTCCGAGAACATAGGCTTCCAGTGTGGCAAGCGTAATAGTGTGACGAGCTGCATCAGAAAGGGAAATGGTGAAATTCATCGTGCGTTACCTGAAGGTGCCTCCGATTCGTTTCCGATCAACGGCCAGCCACGATCCTCACGGGGGCTTTGCTGGTCCAAATCGCGACATATCCTTGCATTTCAAAATTCGCAAGATTATAGCGATTGCGGAGGTGCGACATGTCGACTCCCACCATCAGCATCCGTTTGAAAGCGCTGCGCAGACAGCGCAACCTCTCGCAGGAGGAGGCCGCGCGTCTGTTCGGCTTCAAGGACCGCCAGACCATTTCCGCCATCGAGACGGGCGAGCGGCGACTTTCGGCCGAGGAACTCGTTCGCGCCGTCGAAATCTTTCGCGTTCCGCTGGACTTTTTCACCGATCCGTTTCTGCTCGTCGGCGAAGGTAAGTTCTCCTGGCGTCAGAACGGCGTCATCGGTCGTGCCCTACTGGGTTACGAAGAAGACGCGGGCCGCGTGATCGCGGCATTCCGTACGCTCGCGCCACAAGTGGGCAGGGAAGCTCCGCTGCTGAGGTGCTCGCTCGGTCTTTCAAAAGAATCCAGCTACGAGGATGCATCGGCTGCGGGCGACCGGTTCGCCGGCGAATATAAGCTAGGAAACGTGCCTGCCGCTCGCCTCGCCGAGGTCATGGAGCGGGATCTCGGAATGCTGGTCCTGATGGTTGATCCGATCGAAGGCGTGTCGGGCGCCGCCTGCCGCCTGCCGGAACTGGATGTCGTGTTGATCAATCGCCGCGAGGTTGCGGGTCGCCGCCATTTCGACCTCGCTCACGAGCTTTTCCACATCCTCACCTGGGACGCGATGCCGCCGGATCATGTCGAAGATGTCGTGCCCAAGAAACGTAGCCGGGTCGAGCAACTCGCCGACAATTTCGCCTCGGCTCTCCTCATGCCTTCAACTGTGCTTGGCAAGGTTGGCGATTGGTCCGAATTGGCAGGCGACGAACTCATCGTACGGCTGAACGCGGTCGCAGATGAATTGAGGGTCACGGCTTCCGCATTGCGCTGGCGGCTGGTCGGCCTTGACTGGATCGACAAGGATATTGGCAGGGGTATCGCCGAAGATCGCCTTCGCAACAACGGCCGTAGCAAGCCCGCCGAAGAGCCGCTGCTTCCGCTGTTCTCCCCGACGTTCGTCGAGGTGATCGGCAAGGCTGTCAATGAGGGTCGTGTGGCGATGAGGCGCGTATTGCACCTGCTCGGCATCTCGATCGACGATCTTGCGGACCTCTTTGCAGTTCACAGCGTGGAAGCGCCATACGAGTTGTAGGCGGGTGAATGCCGCGGCACCGAAGTTCGTTGCTGGTCGATACCAACGTCATCATCGAGTGCTGGCGTGTGTCGGCATGGAAGGCGCTGACGAGCGGGTACCCGGTGGAGACGGTCGAGATGTGTGAGATCGAAACCCAGACAGGGCTCCAGAGGCGGCGGCCCGAACAGCAGATCGAAGCTAATGTTCTGAGAGAGACACTTAAAGCCGTACATCCGGTCAGCGACATTGAACGCGCGAGCGCGCTATTGCGTGACGACCATATGCGCTTTCTGGACGCCGGAGAGCAGATGCTCTGGACACACCATCACGCGCAGCGACGCTTGGCTCCTTTGCGGTCCGGATAAGGCGAGTCTTCGCGTTGGGCTGCGCCTCGGCTTGCGCGACAGACTGGTCTCGTTGGAGCGGCTCCTCGCCGATATCGGCCATCGTCCGAAGGTCCTGTTAAAGATGCCTATACCCAAAAATGGCTCGACCAGACGCTGCGCAGCTTTACCTTGAGAGACCGACACCATGACGAATTCGCTCGAGGTACGAAACAAGCTGATCGACATCCTCCGCCGCGACCTAGTCGGCCCGAATCCTGACCTTGATCAGAATCTCGCACGCGAAGTTTGACCGAGAAGCAATCGCTGGGACGCCGGGGGCTTTATCGTTCCCGCCTACGACGGTGTTGCGCCTGTGATACCTGACGGCGAGGAAACCATCGAAGAAACCGCCGACGACCTTCTCGCCAGTGAGATGCTGGACTCCGCTGTCGAGGGGGAGGTCGAGGAGAAGGATTCGACTGACCAACCACCGCGGGACAGGTTTCTTCCGTCGTCGATAGGGTTGACGGTGGTTCTTCCGCAAACGGTGAGTCAAGTCACGCTGCGCGCAACATGGGGGAACTATAAGACGGAGCCCCCATTGCCCGATGCGCTCCTCATTCCCGAACTGTCGGGAAAGGGCAAGCCAAAGCCAGAAAAGCCCGAGAACCTCCGTTGGGTTCGGGTTCCCGGCGAAGCCGCGATCGTCCTCGACGTCACTCGGAACCAGTCCGGAATCCTGCTGCCGGAAAGCGCTGACTCAGAGGCCGGGCGGCGGCATCGAAGTCGCCGTTGACACCGTGTGCTCCGTCAAAAGACTCCGGAGGGGGCTGAAGAGCGTCTGCGCGTCATCACCGTCTTCTTGGTAAACCGTCGACGGAGCACAAAGGCTCCGTACAAGGACGTGGCCTACGCGTTCCAGACCCGGATCGAGCTCGAATGTGCGGATGGATTTTATCCGCGCAGCGACCTGTCCACCTACCAGTCCGATGATTTCGACCTTAGGCTGGGCGATCTCCATTATCGCGATGTCCGCGAATATGCCGTTGGTCGCAACACATCTGCAGGCTGGCAAGAACGGCTTGACGCGACGAACGATCCGCTCCCCGTGACGCGTGTTTGGACCGATTTCCTTCCGCAGCAGGAGGTGGAACGTGTCGTCCCGGCAAGGAGCGATGGCGTCGAGTTCGGCATGGAGGCTCTCGCTCGGGCTGCCGTTTCCGGAGCCGAAGCGGTCAGTGCAGCCTTGGATTCACTGCCTGAACTTTACGCCGAGTGGCGGCGGAGTCAGGAAGGACTGATGACAGGGCTTGCGCCGAGACGGCTAAAGACGGGCCAGGCGCTTCTGGAAAATGTTGACACCGCCGGCAGCAGGATTCGCGATGGGATAGATCTCCTTAAGCGTGATACGATGGCGCGTGAAGCATTCGGCCTGATGAATACGGCGATGGCGATGGCCAACCGCCGGCGCGAGGCAGAAGAAGCTGCCGGGCGATGTAGACCCGCCAACATGGCGGCCGTTCCAGCTAGCCTTCGTCCTCCTCAATCTCGTTGGCGTGACCGACCGAAACAGTGGTGAGCGCGAGATCGTCGACCTGCTTTTTTTCCGACCGGCGGCGGCAAGACGGAAGCATATCTTGGACTTGCCGCCTATGCGATTGTGCCGAGGCGGCTCCGCGGATCTGGCGTGCTGGGTGCGGGCATCAGCGTCATCATGCGCTACACGTTACGCCTGCTCACGCCGCTGGTCTCGTCTGCGCGCTCGAACTCCTGCGGACCCATGATGACAATGGCCGGAAGACGCTTGGCGAATGGCCGATCGAGATTGGACTCTGGGTGGGCGGCGCAGCCTCACCGAACAATCCAGCCGCGAAATTCTTCCGGCAAGGACGCCGCGACGACCTGGCTGAAGCGGTACCAGAGCAGACCTAAGACGAAACCCCGGTGCCACTGAAGGCATGTCCCTGGTGTGGTGAGCCCTTCAAGCCAGAGAGCTTCCACTTCACGCCCAACAGGACAGCTCCGCAGAATCTAGTGCTCAAATGCGAGAACGCCGAATGCGACTTCACGCGGGATCGACACCTGCCGGTGCTCGTGGTGGACGAGCCAATTTACCGCCGTCTTCCCGCATTTCTCATCGCCACGGTGGACAAATTTGCCTCCCTTCCATGGATTGGCAAGAGCGGCGCATTCTTTGGACACGTAGATCGGCATGATCCGGACAAGGGGTTCTTCGGCGCGTCTGAGCCAGGCGAAGGTCGCCCCTTCGGAAACGGGCATCGGCTCGATCCGCCGGATCTTGTCATCCAGGACGAACTGCACCTGATCTCTGGCCCGCTTGGAACGGCGGCCGCACTCTACGAAACAGCGATCGACCTGCTGTCGTCGCGGCCGGGTCTTCATGGACTCATTCGTCCAAAAATCGTCGCCTCGACCGCGACCGTCCGAAGGGCGGAGAAACAGATCGCAGCCTTGTTCGATCGTTCGGAGACGGCCGTATTTCCGCCACCCGGCATCCACCGTACCGACAGCTTCTTCGCCAGCACTGTGCCATCGGCACGAGAGCCAGCCCGCCTCTACGTCGGTGTGGCGAGTCAGGGTCGCGGGCTTAAACTCCTCTTTCTTCGGAGCATGCAGACCCTGCTGGCAGGCGCGCAGGCATTGACTTCCAGCCCGACGCAAGAAGGGGAAGATGCCGCCGATCCGTATCTGACAGTGCTCACGTATTTCAATGCGCTTCGCGAGCTTGGGGGCGCTCGTCTGCTCGAATTCTGCACGGTGTCACCGACTGGCGCCGGAGTTGACCCGGGATTAGGAGGAGCACTCGTTGTCGGATTCTCGACGATGTCGGACATGTGACACAACGCTTCCAGAGCGATCGCATTGTTCCGAAACGATTTTCCCAGTTGGCACGTCGGTTGCGGTCCTATGCGCAAAAGCACTGCGATGCCGCACCGACTGGAAGAACTCATCAATGATCACGCTTTTCGAACATGTGGGCGCCGCTACCAACACTGAGCGTTCCCGATCAAACGGAAGCCATTCCACTTTCATTCCTCAGGTCGTTCGGACATGAACGCATTTGATGTCCGTCCAACGCTGGATGCTCCCGACGACGATCCCTATCTCTGGCTTGAAAATGTAGAGGGCGAGCGGGCACTTGCCTGGGCCGCCGGCCAGTCGGCAAAGACCCTAAAGCACTTCGGTGGAACGCAGTTCGAGCGCGACCGCGCGGCTCTGACAGCCATTTTCGACAATCGCGACAACCTTCCCCTGATCGCGCGCCATGGTCAGTACCTCCACAATTACTGGCGAGATGCCGGAAATCCACGCGGACTGTGGCGCCGGACCACCCTTGCCGCCTACATGAAGGCGGATCCCCAATGGGAGCTACTGCTCGATCTGGATGCTCTCGCGGCTAGCGACGGAGAGGATTGGATCTGGGACGGCGCGTCCATCGAGCCGGAGAGACGGGAAAGAGCCGTTCTGCGCCTGTCGCGCGGCGGCAGCGACGCGGTCGTGCATCGCGAATTCGACCTGATCTCTCTGAGCTTTGTCGCCGACGGTTTCAATCTCCCCGAGGCCAAAGGCTACGTTAGTTGGCTGGACCCTGACACGCTTCTGCTTTCCAGTGCGCTTGGTAATGGCATGGCCACCCGCTCCGGCTATGCGCGCACCGTGCGACTGTGGAAGCGTGACGCGGATCCCCTCACCACACCGGTAATCTTCGAGGCCGGGTTCGAGAGCCTCAAGGTGTCTGGTCATTCGGACCGCACCGGCCGCAGCGAGCGCCTTTGGTTCATCGAGAAGCCGGCCTTCTTCGAGGAAATCAGCTGGATCGGCGACAGGAGCGGGCCGAGGAGGCAGATCGATCTTCCTCGTGACGCGTCGTGGCGGGTCTTCGGCGACTGGCTGGCGGTAAGGCCGCGCAAGCCGTGGACGGTGGGAGGCACCACCCATCCCGCCGACGCGCTGATCGTCATCTCGCTTTGCTCTTTCCTCGCCGGCGGACGCCGATTTGAGACCCTGTTTCAACCAGGGGAAAGGCGCTCCCTGCAGTCATTCTTCTGGAATGACGGGAAGCTCATTATCTCTTACCTCATCAATCTCGTACCGCGTTTCGAGATGTTCACTCCCGGCCACCAGGAATGGACGCGCCGAGTCCTGGACACTCTGCCCGCCGAAGGGACTGTCCACGTCTGGTCATTCGATGCGGCAGTTCACGAGGCCAATGGAGAGGTCCTGGTCTGTGCTCAGGATCCGATCACGCCGCCGCAGCTCTTGCTATTCGATCTCAATGCCGCGCCGTCTCTCAGCGCTTCAGCAATCCTGAAGCGCAGCCCGGAGAATTTCGATGCATCCGGACTGGTGGTCACGCGCCACGAGGCAGTCTCTATCGATCATGAGCTGATCCCCTATACGCAGGTTGGTCCGGCGAACGGGAACGGAGATGCTCCGATTCACCTTTCCGCTTATGGCGGGTTCGGCGTATCACTCCTGCCCTACTACAACTCCCCGCTGGGCAAGCTGTGGCTCGAGCGCGGCGGCACGTGTGTCGAGGCGAACATCCGCGGCGGCGGCGAGTTCGGCACCCGCTGGCACGAAGCCGGGCGCAGGGAGGGCAAGCGTCTCGCCCATGACGATTTCGCCGCCGTTGCCGCCGACCTCGTGCGAAGGGGCATCACCCTGCCGAGGCGGATTGCCGCCGAGGGTGGCTCAAATGGCGGCCTGCTGATCGCAAACATGCTGACCCGCTATCCTGAGCATTTCGGGGCTCTGTTCTGCACAGCACCGCTTATCGACATGCGTCGCTACACCAAGCTCTTGGCGGGCGCGAGCTGGATCGACGAATATGGCGATCCGGACAAGGTTCACGATTGGGCTTTCCTGAAGGAAATCTCCGCCTATCACGCCGCAGCGCCGGGACAGCCCTATCCGCCTATCCTGATCGCCACCACGAAACGCGACGACCGCGTCCATCCGGGCCATGCGCGCAAGATGGCCGCAAAACTGCAGGCTCTTGGCTATCCCGCTTACTTCTACGAGGCCAGCGCAGGCGGGCACGGCTGCGGCGAGGACAATCGGGAGCAAGCCGCATTCATCAGTCTAGGCACCAATTTTCTCCGCAGCGCAATCGGCTTCAACGATCACCTTCCGGAGACGGCGGAACGCGTTGCAACGCAAGTGGGGCATTTGAGGTCCATCAACAATTCATTCGAGCAGGAGACGAAATAGTGCAGTGCATCCTTTCTGAACATCAAGGAGTGAATCTCATGGCGAGAACGCGAATGGGCGTAGCGCGGGCAACAGCAGCGGCGGTGGCCCTGATCATGGTGGGACAGCAGGCCGTCGCCGCGGAGCCTGCGCAAGCAGAGACCGTCCTGGCGGAGACGGGAGCCTCGGTCACCGAAGCGCCAATCCCTTGGCAGATCCGCCTGCGGGCGTTGGGCGTCGTTACGAAAGATCTGGGCTACGTTGATACGCTTCCCGGCTCCGGTCTTTCGTATTCGGACACGGTGACGCCGGAACTCGATATCTCGTATTTCTTCACCGACAACATCGCCGCCGAACTCATACTCGGTACCACCTATGCCAACATCGCGGGCCAAGGGACGATCGGAGGGTTGGGCAACATCGGCAAAGTTTGGCTGCTGCCGCCGACGCTCACGTTGCAGTACCATTTTACCGATCTCGGCGCGTTCAAACCTTATGTCGGCGCAGGCGTGAACTACACGATCTTCTACAACCAGGACACTGGCAGCGCTGATGCTCTCAAGGTGAAGAACACGTTCGGCACGGCGCTGCAGGTCGGATTCGACTACATGGTGGACCAGCACTGGGGCCTCAACTTCGACGTGAAGAAGCTTTTCCTGAAGCCGGACTTCGACGTCACGGTGGCCGGCGCGAAGCTGACGGGGAAGGCGGAGCTCGATCCCTGGCTGATAGGCGCAGGTGTCACCTACCGCTTTTGAATATCAGAGTGAAGTCTGCTTCCCGACTGCCGGTTTAAATGAAGGGCGCCTCGCGCGCCCTTTTTTACGGTCGACACTGCAGGGCGAGACCTCATGAAGCCGATTGTCGAGAGGGCGGGGCTCTCTTCCGGCGGACCAAGAAGGTGCACTGGCCAGCAGGCCTCGCGCCTGAGATGGAGGGCTTAGAAGCGCTTTGGATCGGGACGGGCTTTGGTATTGTGGGTGGAATGCTTCAGCCAGACTATTTGCCAGCATCGTCTCCCGGACGTTATGTCTGAGCTTCGTGTCAGCGCAAGGCGAACACGCGACTCCTAGATGCCGACACGATGGCTGGTTCAGCCATGCTGCGACAGTTGCCTGTTTTTTCGGTTCCTTTGCTGTTCGCGCGCTAACCGCAACGCTCCATACTAGTCTCGCGTGCCTGTCCCCGTGGGGCGGGCGACAGAAAGCGATTAGGCCCGCTGAAAGAGGCAGACCGCATCCGAAGGACCGTAACCAAGAGAAGGACCTGAAGCGAGAGCGAAGGTTGCGGCAGGCCGCGGCGGGCCTAAAAGGGAATGCCGACCACCCCACGTCCCAGGAAAAGCTGACAAAAACGCAGCGGCCGACTGTCCAATAGGGTGCGCCCGCGCGAGGGCGAGCTAAATGGCAGGGGCTGCCGGGGGACCTAAGAAAAGCGTGGGCTCACAAGCACCCGGCGCGCGCCATCAGGCCGCCAGCTACTTGGAGGGCGGGGGCATCAGGCCTGTTTGTCGGGCCGAACCAGATCCATGTGGCTGACGCCGAGGGCCAATGCCAGTTCATAGATCGTGATAATTGTCGGATTTCTTCGGCCTTTCTCCAAGCCGCTGATGTACTGCTGACTGAACCCGGAAATCTCCGCAAGCTGCTCCTGCGTCAGGCGCTTCCTTTGCCTGATCCTCTGCACATTCCGTCCGACCAACTTGCGCATATCCATGCACGCAAGCCAGCGGATCAGGCGGCTTGAGTTTATCAACTATAATATGTAATCCACATTTAGCAGGCACAGGGCTTCGCGGGTCCATCGGCCGGAGATAGAATTAGCGATGTTGCAGCCCAGATCGAACACGCCGTTCGCCGACGAGGTCCCCTGGTCGGACCGCATCACGCCCTACGACAAGGACCACTTTACAACCTATATGAGGCTCCTGGACGCCTCAGCCGACAACGCCACTGAAGAGGAAATGGCCCATGTGATCCTCGGCATTGATCCGGCACGCGAACCGGAGCGCGCACGGAACGTTCTTCGCAGTCATCTCGACCGTGCAAACTGGGTGGTGACGAGCGGCTACAAGGATTTGTTCGCCAATTGACGAAATGGGCGGTGCGGTCGCTTCGCTTCAAGCAACGAAGTAGCGCAACCACCATGCATCGACGCATCACCACAGCGCGAATGCCGCTCCAAGATGATCGCGAGGACTTCCAGTCGGCGCGGATGGCCCTGCGCTTCGCTGGTCTCATCGTTTTGTCCTCCGCTCGCCAATGGCTGCTTCCCAGGAAGCGGTGCGGCGGCGAGTCATGACAGGAAGGGGCGCGCCGTCTGAGCCGCACCGCATCCGGAGGACCGGATGGACGACCTACTGAAAGCTCACAGCTGGCTAAGGGTTGCGGGACGCCGCGGCGGGCCTAGAAGGATACGGCGCCACCTGCTGGGAAAGGCACAAACAGAGAGAATTGCGAGAGTCTAACGACGCGCTAGGAGGCGCAGCGGAATGGTCGAGACGCCAGAGCCAAGAAAAGCGGGGATCAATCCACCGGCACACGGCACGCGCGGTGAGGGCGCGGGCGCCCACTACGTGCGCAGGCTCAACAGAATCTCACACGGATCAGCATCGAGGGCCGCAGTTACGTCGAGAAACTCAATGATATCGAGACGCCGCTCGCCACCCTCATATTTCGCCACGAAAGATTGCGGACGACCAAGCTTCTCAGCCACCTGCGCCTGCGTCAGCCCTTTGACATTGCGCAGTGAGATCAACTGGGCCAGAAACCGCTGGTGGCGGGGAGATCGAAGAGATTTGGGCATTTAGGTGAACCGGTCAGGTAGAGACCGGCTCAGCGACTAATCCCCGTTTCGGATTATCCCATTTTGGGATATTCTGCCTTGCATCCAGCGATCAACATGCGAGGTTCGCGGCAGACATGAATCGATCACCGGGAACAGATAGGACTCAAAGCTCAACACTGCTCGACGAAGTCCCTTGGTCTGACCGTCTTACCTCCTACGACAGGGCGCACTTTACCATCTATATGAGGCTCCTGGACGCCTCAGCCGATGAGGCGCCCGAAGAGGAAATGGCCCAACTGATCCTCGGCATTGATCCGGCACTTGAACCGGAGCGCGCCAGGAAGGCGCTTCGTAGTCATCTCGACCGTGCGAACTGGATGGTGACGAGCGGCTACAAGGAATTGTTCGCCAGCTGACAAATTCGCAGTGCTCGGTCATAGAAGCAGGCAGTTCCTGTGGCAGCCACGGTCAGGCTGATCGGGACCTGCACTACAGCCCCGGCAAAATGGCCCCAGTGGCGAGCACAATTAAGTTCCCAGGAAATCGGGTTTGGCAACCGAGCGTCTGACGTGATAGAAGGTTCCGCTCTGTCTGGATGGGTATTAGCCCGGAGCAGCACTCCATATCGTGCCGGCGCTCGACGAAGGGTCCACCTCTTCGCTTTCAAGCCGCATAACCGACAGCCATCGCCCTAAGTTAAGGGTTTAGAGATTACCGGCAGGCAGGTATGCAAGCGGGCCATCCTCGGAAACTATATAACCGCACGACTAGCTCGTCAGCGACGAAACACCCGCTCGAGCACCCATAGACTATGAGCACCGGCGCGGACTGGAAGAATACGGCTGCATCGCCCGAGCCGGCGGAACAGAAGATCTTGGCATCCAGTCAACGCTCGATACAAGGCGTGCGATCGAATGGCCCGAGCACAAGGGGATCAGAAAGCTTCTCAGAGAATTGAGGACCCTTCGGACCCCAAAAGGGCTATAGCCTGATTTTGGGTTCGCACGCCTAGCTTCTTCTTGGCATTGTCCAAATGAAAAGCGATCGTGCGTGGCTTGATACCCAAGATGCGGCCGGTCACCCAGGCTGAATTACCCCGCGCTGCCCACCTCA
This sequence comes from Mesorhizobium sp. M2E.F.Ca.ET.209.01.1.1, assembly GCF_004010375.2. NCBI lineage: Bacteria > Pseudomonadati > Pseudomonadota > Alphaproteobacteria > Hyphomicrobiales > Phyllobacteriaceae > Mesorhizobium > Mesorhizobium sp. M2E.F.Ca.ET.209.01.1.1. The sequence goes on from NZ_SADP02000008.1 coordinate 268,526, forward strand.
GGCACTCATATTCGCGGGATGTCAGCGAAATCCCATCCACTGTTCGATCGCTCGGCAATTTGCGGCGAACGCAACGATGAAAGCAGGCCGCCATCAGTTGAAGAGCTTGTTCGTACCGCTCAGCGACCCGAAGAAATACTGGACGAGGCTCATCGGCGGCAAAAGTAACCGCAGCGATGCGGCCGCGGAGATCGACAATTGGGATCGTCAAACCGCAGCAGATGCTGAATTGAGCCGCCTCATCGAATAGCTGCTGTTGAGCCGGCGACATTTTATCGCCTCCGAAATTCGATCCCCAGTGAAACGGGCAGCCGCCATTTCGAGCACGCAAGACCACAGGATCGAGTTTCTCATACTGATTTTCCAGATACTGTCTGGTCCAGCGGGGTGGATAGTTTGAAATTAGCCTCGGTTTGCCGGAAGGCCGTGCTGGCAAGGAGAGGTAGGCAAAGAAGATTAGGTCAAGTCGTCCGGCCGCCTCAGCCATGGCATCCCGGAAATCTGCCTCATCGACACTCTGTGACAGTCTTTCTAGGAATGTCTCGAAAACAAGTGGCATGTCCCTCGTCATCGTCGCGCTCGATTCTTCCTCTTTCTGCACGCCTTCCGGCTGCGTCGTGTATGTCCCGACAAACGTGATTGAATCCGCGGGCGTCGCTGGGCTGACCGGGCTCCAGAATGCTGCCACACTTTCGATCTTCGTCGGTCATCCCAATCATGCTGGGCTCACCCGATGGGCGTCTGGCAGACGCCTCATGATCTCAACAGCTCAATCAGAGAATCTCCATGCATTAAATCATGACCGCCCCTGCACCGACCAAACCAGGAGAAATCATCCTGCGCTGACCAAAAGCCATCATTGACCCCAGCTTTTGCAGGAATTTGGGTCGGCATTAGCATAACAATTCGGATAGCCGCTCATCCCCCACCCGGGGCGCCGTGATCCGCAAAGAAGTGTTGCGATGCTTTCTTTTCTTTGATAGGCAAATCGTCTCAACAATATTAAAATGCCTTTCCTTGTGAACGGGGTGGCGTGTGAGTATCGTCCTTTTATATACCTGACGTGATAAAATTCACCGCAATGATTATTCTGCTCTTTGTGATGTGAAGGAAGATAATCATCGGCATTGCCGCACTTTGGAACCGGCGACCGTGGCCCGCTGCAATGATGTAAAGGGCACGTCTAAGCTCAATCTGCATCGGAACGTGCAGATGACCTTTACCAGACCCTCGATTCCGCACGGGCCATAATGATACTGATTACGTGGGTCAAAAAGGGCGCCCTGCCGGCGGGGAGGTACACCCGCAGGGCGCGCCGCACAGAGGTCCTGGTCGTTGGGCAACAGGACAGCGGCGGCAGATCTGATTCGGTTACAAATCGTGACTGAAATAGCCCGGAGCATGCTCAAGATCAGATATCTGGAATTCAACAGTTTTGGGTCTGCTCGGCGCAGTAGCGCGCAGGGACATGCCTGCCTCCGGACTCGCTCCTTCGCGATCGCAAAATCATACGGCACCCTCGGCCTTCAGCGCGCGATAGGTGGTATCGACCGACTTTACCGTCGCGTCGACAATGATGTCGATCTCTTTTCGGGTAATGATCAGGGGGGGGGCATAACCGAGGATGTCGCCATGCGGCATGGCCCGTCCGATGACACCATTCTCAAACAGAGCAGCTGCAGTGCGCACCCCGACCTGAAGGTCGGGTTCGAATGGTATCCTTTGTTTTGGGTCCCGCATCATCTCTACGGCCGACAGGATACCCACTCCGCGAACTTCACCAACGATGGGATGTCCCGCCAGCTCGGCCTTCATCCGGTCTTGCCAATACGGTCCAACATCGCGGACATGCTCCAGAATATTTTTTTCTTTAAGCAGTCGAATATTGGCGAGCGCGGCTGCGGCACAAAGCGTGTGCCCCGAATATGTCCAGCCGTGGCCGAGTGCGCCGTGCTTCTCAGTTCCTTGTTCCAAAACCGACCAGACACGGTCGCCAATGATTGACCCGGAGATGGGGAGGTAGGCGGAACTCAAACCCTTTGCGATGGTCACGAAATCCGGACGCATGTTATACAGGTGGGAACCGAACTTCTCGCCGGTTCGCGCGAAGCCACAGACCACTTCATCCGCGATTAGAAGGATATCGTATTTGTCGAGCACCGCTTGAATGGACGTCCAGTACCCTTTGGGGGGCGGCACAATACCTCCTGTCCCAAGTACCGGCTCTCCGATAAAAGCTGCAACCGTTTCCGGTCCTTCGGCCAGGATCAAGGCTTCAAGCTCATCGGCACAGCGCCGGGAGAACGCTTCCTCGCTCTCCTCGACACGCGCCTGGCGGTAATAGTGCGGCGTGGTTGTATGGCGCACCAAATCCAGAGGCAGGTCGAAGAAATTGTGAAAGAAGGGAAGGCCAGTTAGGCTACCCGTGACCAATCCAGACCCGTGATAGCCGCGATTTCGCGAGATGATCTTTTTCTTTTCGGGCCGGCCAAGAATGTTATTATAGTACCAGACCAGCTTGATGTTGGTTTCGTTGGCATCGGAACCGGAGAGGCCGAAATAGACCCTTCGCATGTTCTGACCGAAATACTCGACCACGGCCTCTGCCAACAGGGCGACCGGCTCCGTACCTTGGCTGGCATAGACGTGCGCGAACGGCAATTCGTGTGCTTGCCTGGCAATGGCCTCGGCGATCTCCGTGCATCCATATCCCATGTTGACGCAGTAGAGTCCTCCGAAACCGTCGAGGCTCCTTCGGCCTTCGGTGTCCCAGATATAGACGCCTTCCGCACCGGCCATAATCCTATTTGGCGTTTCGCCTCGGCTGTGCTTGGCCAAATGCGTAGAAGGATGGAAGACGAAGCTTCTATCCTTCTCCCGGAGTTGCTCGGTTCCCAGATTGCTCAAGCGCATGTCCCTCTCCTCGCGATAAATTGGCGGAGGGCACTCGGCCAGCCACCTGTTTAGCAAATAGCATACCGGAAACGTCCCTCGAGTTTCTCGGGAATGCAGGTTATTGGCCGTGGAATTCGCGGGATCGGCCCGAATTGCCGTGAAAACTAAGGCGTCACCTTCGCCTTAGCCGAGGGTCGGGGGCGCGTCCTGCAAACACGAACAGCTTACGACGCGCATGCGCCCACCATAGTGCCCGATTAGCGGGCGATATTGGGTAGTGTGCTGAGGGTTCTGCAAATTCGCTGAGAGAGGGCGGTCATGGCAGGCTGGTGATGTTCAACGTCACCGATTCCCTGGAAGGAACGCCACCATGACCAAGACAGAAAGTAAGACCGCCAGCGCTGCCGTCAAAGACATTCTGCTTTCGAATCCGGATGGATTGCACGAGGTGATCCGCGCGGTGATGCAGGAGGTGCTCGAGGCCGAGATGGACGAGGCGCTGGGTGCTTCGAAGAGCGAGCGCACGCCGGAGCGTCTCGGCTATCGCTCGGGTTACTATGGCCGCACGCTTGTCACCCGGGTCGGCAAGCTTGAGCTGCGGGTTCCGCAGGACCGGGCGGGCCGCTTCTCGACCGAACTTTTCGAGCGTTACCAGCGTTCCGAGCGGGCCTTGGTGGCGACGCTTGCGGAGATGTATGTGCAGGGCGTGTCGACCCGGAAGGTCAAGGCGATCACCGAAGAGCTGTGCGGCCATGAGTTCTCGGCCTCGTCGATCTCGGCCATCAACAAGCGGCTGGACGAGAGCCAGAAGGTTCGGCCCGGCAAAGACGCGCGGCGAGAGCTCCTTGCCATCGACATCTTGATTCGCAGCCGACCAGCGCCGCCAAGTTCTATCGGTCAGCGTGTTGCCTTTCTTGCGATCGCAGATTCGTGGTTGCAGCGCAGGGCGAGCCGAGCTGCGGCTCGCAGGAGGGGGCAGCCGACAGAATTGCGCGGCCTGAAAAGCTGCCTCCATCAATGCTCGCCGCTCGTGCAGTCTCGAAACGCTGGATCAAGCCTCAACGTCGAACAGCCGCTCCTTTTCCTCGCGAAACCAGCGCCCTCGCGCGACGTGATCGTGCCTGACGATCCGACGCTTCGAGCGGGGCTCCTCAAATAGGTTGCACATGACCTGCAGCTTTCTGCCAAACTCAGCAAATCGGACGTCTTCTTATCATCGCTCGGCAAGCTCGGAACAGGCTGGCGGTCGTTGCTAAGGCTAGTCGCCGCCAGCGGATGGCGAGGATGTTTTGGCGGCTAAGTGCTTTTAGGTGGGCGATTATAAGCCGAGATCGCGATAGGTGCTTTCGCCATAGCTCCTGGCGCCATCGCCACGCTGAGCGTTTGAAAGCCGATGAAATTCGCTCGGCCAATTGGCTAGCGCGTGCTTGATGGCCTTCATCTTGAACGGCACGTGCACAACACATTTGTCCCTGATGATAGGCGGACAGCTCACATCTTGTTGCCGCGAGCCGTTAAGGTTTGCTGCGATTATCGGCAGACCTAGATCAAGAGCCAATTCCATTTCCCAGCGCACGAAGCGAAAAAGGTTTTTCGTCTTCTCACCGATCAGGACAAGTACCTGGCTCGATCCATTCATTCTGTTGCGAAGATTGCGTTTAACATAATCTTCGTCCTGTGCTCGGCCCGTCATATTGTCCAGATCGTGAGCGTTCGCGAATTCAAAACTCACATTCTCGCTGGCGTTCCACCCTTTCATAAAGCGGTATGCCCAAGCGTCTTCATCGCCGTCAAATATTACATAGGTCGGATCGCTGTATGCCATTGTTGTCTCTTAGTTGTTTTGACGAGCAACCCACTGGGTGTGCTCCCGTGAGAAAGCCAGTTCGGCTTCGTTCACCGCGGCGGAGAATGCCTCATCCGAGTTGGCGTCCGTAATAAGGTCGGCAGTCAAGCCGATCTCGTGAGCTGTCAACGTGTAAGCCGATGCCAATTCGTTAAATTTCTTGATCTGGGTCCACCCGATAAGGGAGGCGGCGATGACAATTAGCGGCTCGGTCGGCCAGCCTGGCATCGCGGGGTCAGCGATGCGTACTACGATGAACGAGAATCCCAGAGCGTATGCAAAAATACCAAGGCCCATCCAGACTTTCGCGGACCTCTTGTTCGAGCGCGCCTTCTTCTCGTACCACTTCCGTTGGTCGCAGATTCGTCTCTGCAGATATAGGTCTTTTCGTTCTTTTCGCGGGGAGTCCCTTATCGACATCATCTCGTCCGTTGTTTGGGGCGATGCTGAATCGGTGCCGCTCAACGCGCTACCAAGGTGACGATTGCTATCAAGGATATCTTCCATGAGCTTTCGAAAATCAGCTCTGGCGTCAGCCGCGCGCGCGTCATCGAACGGCTGTGCTCGCATCGCGAAGCGCCAAGTCAATGTCTTCACCGACTCTGCCAGAGCTCGAGCCTGATACCAGACCTGCTCGGGCTTTGTGACCGACCGGAAAATGAGGACTCCCATTGAGCAAAGAAATACCGCAGCATAGACACCGAAATAGGCTTTTGATGACGACAAGTCCAAAGAGAGCACCGACGCTAAAAAAAGAAGAACGTACTCTGCCCGGATCAGGCGCAGAAACGTCGCCTGCTGCTCGTTGGATGCCACGTCGGCGCTATTATAGAGTCCAGGATATTTCATTTTTGAAGCACACCAGTCTATTTTGTGGCGGTAAATTCTTTAAGCCAGGATTTGGCAAACGTGAGGTTAGCAGTCGAGCTTACAGAGCCTATTCTTGAGCGAGGCGCGGTCCCTCTGTTCATAAACAGGAATGCAGGTCCTGTCCCATCAATGTAAGGGTATAGGCCCAAAAATTCTTGCCCGGAGAATGTTTCCGAAGAATTTTTTGCCACGGGCAGAACCGCTACCGCGGTCCGAAACCCATCGAAAAAGCCAAGCTCCCAAGGCATCCATCTGGATCCTGGAGAATTGTTTGAATGCACATAGATAAGCGTCTTTGACTGCCTCATACGGGTTCGCAGCAACTCGGCGGTGGCCGAGGAGACCTTTGTGCGGTCCAGTTGTGAATCTTCGACCCAATCTACGTAAGCAGTGAACCCAAGCTCCTCGAAAATTCGCTTCACACCGAGAATGATCTCTGCGTCCTTGAAAGAATGTGACAGAAAAACGTCGAATGACGATCTGGCTGTAGCTGCGGCCGTCTCTTCCTTTAGAACGATCGATGCGGCTCTATGTCCTCGACTGGCATTCGCAACTCTTTTCAGCTCTGCCTCGGTCAGTAGCACTATTCAAATCCCCCCATGATCTGTTCGCAATCTATGAACTTGACGCCCATTCGATTAAGCGACCCTTGTCTTGTGAAAACTGGCACCATGCTCTCCAGCCGGGTAGCGCAACCTCCACCTTCTCAAAGACCACGTCGGCTGGCAGGAGTGACCGGCCTTGTCACCCACCTACGCGCCCCCGGCACAGCCATGCTCCTCACTTAGAAGGCTGCGGAGACCAGCAATGTCAAACAGGACAGACGATCTCCTAATCTCGATCAGCAACGAACTTAGGACGTAAAAACGCGATGGAGCGATCTCCGAATGTCCGCAGGCGTCGAGGGCCCGGTTGGTCGTCAAGGCCGAGCGGGCCAGCTTGCACTCCCGCTATCCGTCGGCTTGCCAAACCCTCGCTGTAGATTTCGCCCCCTACACGGATGCGCTGACCGCGACTAAGCTCAATCGCCACTGATCGCCAATCCAGGGCGAAAGTTCCCCCCTTGAAGTAGCGGTAGAGGCATTTTTCGGCACTTCGCATCTTAGATATGGACGCCTCCTCAACCAGGCACGATCCGGTTTGGCTTCTCGCCGTAACCGTGCTGGGCAAGTGCGTCCGATGGCTGCTTCGATCCGTCTCCTGGAATGATCGGTTCCAGATTGCTCAAGCGCATCGTCCTTCCTCGCCATCAACTGGCGGATAGCGCTCGGCCACCTTTTTCCAGCAATTAGTATACCGCAAATGTCCCTTGAGTTTCGTCGGAATGGGCGCCTTTTGCCGACGAATCTACGGGATCCGCGCCAAACGCCGTTGAAACTTAAACTTTCGGTTTCACCGTTGCCTCAGTGCGGACAAAGGTATCGGTGAATTGGACTTCACTGGTTTCGTGACGACAAGGCTATAGTATTGATCAATGCCCAAGCCTGCCTGCAGCAGTCCCTCCATGAAATCCTGATAGGCGGCCATAGAAGGAGATGCGACCCGCATCAGATAATCGACGCGCCCCCCAATTGCCCAGCAGTCCAGGATTTCCGGGATCTCTTGGATTGCAGTTTCGAAGTGTCGTTGGTCCTCAAGACGATGGCGATCCAGCACGACTTCTACCATCACAAAGATCATGCCGCCAATGAGGGCAGGACTCAGTCGCGCATAGAATCCCTCAATAATCCCTGCGGCCTTGAGTGCTCGGAGCCGCTCCGAACAGGCCGACGCCGAAAGATGAACTCGTTTTGCAAGCTCACTTTTTGAAATCCGACCGTCTGCCTGAATCTCGGAGAGAATCCGGACGTCCCAACTGTCGAGTTGCACGGGGTCGGGTTTCGACTTCATAACCTGTTGCTCTCAAGCAGCGATGACAGCGCCTTGTGCGCCGATCAATTCTATCCATCTTGAATGACCGAATGTAGTAGTGGAACGCATCCGTTCTCGGTCCGAAATGTGCCAGAATGGGGTACGACAATCAGCTGAGGGAGAGCGATCCGCTGAGAAAAGCTGCAGAAGTACTTTGGCTATCGCCCCGACGCCTAACGGGGCAATGATGCCGCTGGAGAGAATAGTCGGCGGCGGCGAAGACCTCCTAATAAATAGATACCCCATTTTCTTGAATCTCCGCTGCCGTACTTGATAGACGTGCGACAGCATTCGAGCCTCGATCGCGTGGACGGCATACTCAATGCAGTATTCAGTGGCACATTCAGCTATTGGGGTGAATTGAAGGCCTTGCTCGTCCGGCTCGCGGAGGCGCAAGGCACCGCAAATGCCGCTCGTCTCACGGCAATTTGACGCTGGAGTCTGGCCGAAATCGCCCAACGGAAAGACTCAAACGCCAATGTTGCGTGCGATGCTGTCGGCCGCCATACGCTTACGCCACTCAAGAGGCCCGGAATTGTGAATGGAGTTTCCCTCAACATCGACGGCCATGATAACAGGCATGTCCTGCACATCGAATTCATAGATGGCTTCCATGCCCAGGTCTTCAAAGGCAACGATCCGCGCCGCCTTAATCGATTTTGAGATCAGGTACGCAGCGCCACCCACTGCAGCAAGGTATGGCGTTTTGTGTCTTACAATCGAGGCGATGGCCGCCGGTCCCCTCTCCGCTTTGCCCACCATCGCGAAAAGGCCGGTTTCGGCGAGCACCTTGTCCGTAAAATCGTCCAAGCGGCTGGAGGTTGTTGGACCGGCGGGTCCAACGATCTCATTTCTCGCTGCCCGGACGGGACCGACGTAGTAGATCACGCGTCCCCGCAGATCGACTGGAAGCGGCTTGCCGGCATCGATCAGTTCGACCATTCGCTTGTGGGCAGCGTCACGGCCCGTCAGCATCTTTCCAGACAGCAGGAGCGTTTCACCGCAGCGCCACGATGCCGTCTCTTCCTTCGTCAGCGTATCTAAATTGACCCGCCGGACGCCGGCTGGGTTCAATTCGTCGGCTCCGATGTCGGGCCATTCGCGCAAATCGGGCGGCTGGAGGCTGATGGGTCCAGAGCCGTCCAAAGTAAACTTCAGGTGCCGGTTGGCGGCGCATTGCGGGATGAGCGCCACAGGCTTGGACGCTGCATGAGTAGGATAGGTCGCAACCTTGACGTCAACGACTGTCGTCAGACCACCAAGGCCTTGGGCGCCGATACCAAGCGCGTTGATCCGCTCATAAAGCTCAATCCGCAGCCCCTCCTCTGCGCTTGACGCCCCCCTTGCGATCAGTTCCGCCATATCGATGGGCTCGTTCATGGCCTCCTTGGCCAGCAGCATCGCCTTTTCAGCGCTACCACCGATGCCGACAGAGATCAGTCCAGGTGGACACCACCCGCTGCCAAGGGTCGAAACGGTATTGACCACCCAGTCGGAAACGGAGGCGCTGGGATTGAGGGTGGTAAAACGTGCCTTGTTCTCCGACCCGCCGCCTTTTGCGGCGATGGTGACCTCAATCTGGTTACCTTGCACCAGGTCGACATGGACAACTGCCGGCGTGTTGTCGCGGGTGTTGACCCGTCTGGCGAGGGGATCCGCAACGATCGATGCCCGAAGGGGATTGTCCGGATCGAGATAGGCTTGACGTACGCCCTCATTCACAAGATCAGCGAAACTGGCCGTTGACTTAATGCGGGCATCCATGCCGACCTTTGCGAAGACAACCACAACTCCGGTGTCCTGACAAATCGGGCGCCGCCCAAAGGCCGCCATGCGGGAGTTCAGCAGAATCTGACCTATGGCATTCTTCGCCGACGGGCTCTGTTCTCGCGTGTATGCGTGAGAAAGAGACCGGATATAATCTGGAGGATGATAGTACGAGATGTACTGAAGAGCGTCGGCGACGCTTCTTGTGATGTCCTTGCCAGCGATGGTCCGTGTTCTATTTCCCACCGGATTTTATCCAAATGACCCGAGGCCATTCACCATTTTCAGAATCTGGAAGCTTCGCACCCCCTGCTCGCCGCCTTCATATCCATAGCCGCTTTGCTTGACTCCTCCATAAGGGGCATCAGCGGAAACCCCTTTCAGGTAATTCACACTAACAGCGCCCGCAGAAAGACCGCCCACAAGCCTCTGTTGCGTATCGGCCGCGCCAGTAAACAAGTAGGCGGCCAGACCGTACTCCGTGGCGTTGGCTTCATCGATCGCCTCTTCGATCGTATCGAAAGGAGCCACGCTGAGAATTGGTCCGAACGGCTCTTCATGAAGCACTCTCGCTTCCTTCGGTACGCCAGTCAGGATGGTTGGCGGCCAGTAAAACCCCGGTCGGTCAAGGGGGGTGCCACCGGTCTCGATTTGGGCGCCGCCCTCTACCGCATCTTTGGTCAGGCGTTGCATGGCCTCGATTCGCCGCGCGTTTGCCATGGGACCCATCTGCGTTGCAGGGTCATCCGGTGGACCGATCCTGATTTTTCGGACCGCCTCCGTCATCCGGAACAGGAATTCCTCATAGCGGGATCGGGCGACAAGAATCCTGCTGGGCGCATTACAACTCTGGCCCGCGCACTCGAATTTGTATTCCGAAATAGCCGGTATCGCCGTTGCCAGGTCGGCATCTTCGCACACAATAACCGGGGAATGTCCACCGAGCTCAAGGATGCAGCGCTGCAGATTATTCGCGGCCAGTGTGGCCAGCTGTTTCCCAACAGCGGTCGACCCCGTGAACGTCAAGACTTTGACAATTGGCGAACTGAGCAGATGCCGTGATATATGCACAGGAACACCGAACACCAGGTTGACCACGCCTTCCGGTATCCCTGCTTGACGCAAAGATTCCACGATATGGACAGCCACGCTTGGCGTCTCTTCGGCCCCTTTGAGGATCACCGGGCAGCCTGCCGCCAGCGCGGGGGCGAGCTTGCGGGCGATGAGAACGGCTGGATAGTTCCACGGCGTAAAGGCAGCGACGACACCGAGGGCCTCCGGCACGATCATCCTGTTCGGACCCAACGGAATCGGGGTCGACAACTCATCGGCATGCCGGCCATTCCATTCCAGCGTTTCGACTGCGCGCGCGTACTCTCCTGTTGCTTCGGCAATCGTCTTTCCCTGTTCGGACGACAGGTCCCTGGCTGCGGCGCCAGCTTTCTCTGCCAGAATGCTGGCGGCAGAGACGAGTATCTCGCCACGCTCTTTGGCGGGTCGTGAGGACCACGCCTTGCGGCTGCGTTCTGCCGAAGCAAGAGCTTCATCCAAGTCTGAAACCGTAGCCGAGGCCACTGAGGCAAATACCTTCTCCGTCGCCGGGTTGATCACCGGCAAAGTGGCTCGGCTACCACCGGCTCGCCATTTGCCATTAATGAAGAGCTCGTAACTCTTGGCGTCGGACATCGCGGGCTCCACTTGACTGAATTCTTGCATACGAGCGCAGTTTCGATATCGAAACTGCTGAACTCGCTTGAGCCAGTTTCATCGCGATGGTCGCGGCGGGTCAAATATCGAATATTGCCGAAATCCATCTGGAATCCAGATCGGGCTGGTCCTAATGGCCGCAAAAGATCATGCCCAGCTTTAAAGGTTAGTTTGTCAGGTCGCCTCAGGCGCCACCGCTGCCCAGCTCCGGATTTCAATCAATTCTCGAGCGACCTTCGGAATGAGCGTGCGGACTGCGGACACGGCGGCGGAACGCTCATCTTTCGGGTTTACAGCAAGCACAACGGAGCGGGTAATCACCGGATCCACGATCTTGACCGTACGGACCAGACCCTGAGAGGCTTCTTTCTGAACCGCAGACGCGGCGAGAATAGAATGCGCTTTCCCCTCTACGACCATGTTGATGATCGTTGAAAGCGAGTCCACTTCAAACCTGACGTCCAGCGCGCAACCGTGCTGTGCGACGACGTCAGCCACCGAACGCCTGACATTGTTATTGCGCATGGGAACCGCCAGGGGGAATGCATGCAGGTCGGCCAGAGATATCGCATCTTCGAATGGCGGCTCACCCGACGGTACCACCAGACAAAGGTTTTCGCGCGCTATCACCGTCATTCGGCCTACGCTATCCGCAGTGCGGTAGAGTACCGCCAGATTGAAGCGTCCAGCAGCCATCCACTCCTCCAGCGGTCCCGTCATACCCTCGACCATCTTGAGGGAGACCCTGGGCAGTTCGTTTCTCACCGACTCAAGCAGGGGGCCGCTCAGGACGCGGGCAGCTCCAGACGGAATGCCAATCGTCACCTCCCCGGCGGGGGAAGCAGCTGTGTTGGTCAATTCCACCTCGGTAAGTCGAATTTCTTTAAGAATCGCCCGAGCGCGTTCGAGCAGTTTGGCTCCTGACGCCGTCACGCTCACACCGGTCCTGTCGCGTATCAGCAGTTGAGTGCCGAAGGCTTCCTCCAGTTGACGCACATGCAGGCTCAGCGCACTCTGGGCAACATTAAGGAAGCCAGCGGCCTTCGTGAAACTGCCTGCTTCGACCACACCGACGAAGTATCTTAACTGCCTGATTTCCACGAGTACCCATCCGAGAGCGGACTGCAATTAGTTTAATCTATCTCGAAATGCGATGGCGCGACAGCAATAATTGTGCCGAGTTGCATAACTCCTAGCCGTAGGGTCGCTCCAGTTTGGTAACCAACCTCTGAGGCCTCAGACGCCCAACCCGGCGCCCGGATCCGTGGCGATGATATCTCGGGCCCTTTGGATAACCGGTGGATCGACCATCCTTCCGTCCAGGGCGAACGCGCCTATGCCCTGCGCCGTCGCATCTTTCTCCGCCGCGAGGACACGACGGGCCCATTCGAGTTCCTGTGGGCTTGGCGAAAAAGCGTCATTGAATATGGCAACCTGGTTTGGATGGATCGCCAAAGCTCCGGCAAAGCCGAGCCGCCGTGCACGCTCCGCAGCCTCACGAAGTTTGTGAGTGTCAGAGAACGCGCCAATGCTTCCTATGAAGCCCAGCGGGAGCAACCCCGCCGCACGGGCGGCAAAAAGAACAGAAAGGTTTGGCGTCAAGAGAAGATCAAGTTCTGGGGCGCCGCCAACAGCGGCACTAAAGTCTTCAGGGCCAAGGGCCATTGCGACCATCCTGGGATGTGACGAGGCAATGGCCGATAGCTCTTGCAAGGCACCTGGGGTCTCGATTTGGGCAAGAAACCGGATACATCCCAACGGAAGATTTCTTTCTCGTTCGAGTTCCGATACCGCATTCGCGATCTCAGCTACCCACGCTGCCGAATCCACTTTCGGAAGAACAAGTGCATCAACGCCCGCCATCACGGCTGCGTCGAGATCGGCCGCCAAGGCTCGCAAACCGCGATTCACGCGAACTAAAACAGAAGCGCCCCTGCGGCCCACCTTTGCCACGGATGCACCAAGCTGGCGCCGTGACTCACCTTTTTGATCCTGGGGAACGGAGTCCTCTAGGTCGAGTATGATGCCATCTGCCCCGCGCTCATGAGCCGCCTCCACAAAACGCGGAACATGAGAAGGAACGAAGAGCAGAGATCTCCATCGGCGAATGGACATCGGGCTTTCAACGGCCGGAATGGTGCCCTTCATGAAGTCGCCTCTGGTGCCGGTTTTAGCGCGGGCTGTGTCAGTGAGCTGGCTGGGCGGCCGTGGGACTGGAAAGGGTTAGGAGTAGGCATGCACTCTGTGGGTCGCAACCGCGCCCCCTTCCCGACAAGGCGCGCGCTCACGCTGACGCAGCTCGTTCGCGCAAACGTCCCAGAACCTCCTCGCGGACAGCCTCGGTATGAGCTCCAAGAGCCGGAACGGGGCGCAGCAAAGGGCGCTCAGAGTTGAAGATCGCCGCCGGCGCTATCGCCTCGATGGTTCCTTCGGGTGTTCCGACCTGCACCTTGCGAATGTGTGGGTGCTTTGAAACATCCGCGACTTCGTTCAGTCGGCCATATGCCAACCCGGCCGCCTCAAGCTCCTGCATTGCTTCGTGGCATAACAGTTCGGAAAACCGCTGTTCGATGATCTCATCAAGTTGCGCACGGTGACCGAGGCGCTCCATATTATCGGCGAAACCAGGTGTGCGTATAAGCCCCGGCTGCTTCAGGAACTTCTCGCAGAAATTCACCCATTCACGGTCATTCTGAACCGAAAAGATGACCTCTTTGCCGTCGGCACAGCGATAGGCGCCATACGGCGCGAGCGACGGGTGTTTTACGCCCGCGCGAACCGTGTGATAGCCGCCGTATTCGTTTTGAAGAACCGGCACGTTCATCCAGTCGGCGACGGCATCGAACAGTGACACCTGAATGCTGGTCCCGTCGCCGGTGACCTCGCGGTGATACAGCGCCTGAAGAATGGCACTGTGCGCTGTCATGCCTGCCGAGATGTCGCAAACCGACACACCCACACGGGCGGGTCCCTGTTGCGTCCCGGTGATCGCACACAGACCAGTTTCGGCCTGGACGATGAGATCATAAGCCTTCAAGTGGGAATACGGCCCCTGCTCCCCGAAACCAGAGATATCGCAGGTGATCAGCCGCGGAAAACGTCGACGCAGATCCGCAGACCCGAAACCCAATTTTTCGATACTGCCCGGCTTTAGATTTTGGATCAAAACGTCGGCACCGGCAATGAGCGTATCCAGGACGGCACGATCCGCCTCAGATCTCAGGTCCAGACAGACTGACTCCTTACCCCGGTTGAGCCAGACGAAGTAAGCGCTCTGACCCCGCACCAACTTGTCGTAATTTCTGGCAAAATCCCCTTCGGGCCTCTCGATCTTGATCACCCGGGCGCCGGCATCAGCAAGGCGAGACGAAGCGTAAGGCGCAGCAACCGCCTGCTCCACGGCAACGACGGTGATCCCCTCAAGAGACTTCTGCATGCGACACCGTGTTTTCATCCAACGTTTTCGTTTTGAATTCGACGACGGTTCAGCATAGCCAGCAACCGATTTTGTTCGTTCCCAACTATTGAGAATGCCTCGTCGACACCCATTCCAGGCTTCGCAAGCATCATGTCTGCCTGGGTCGCCACCGATATGTGGACAGAAGCTTGGGCAGAGAGATCTGTCTCGGTACAGCTTCCTCCAACGTACGCGCCTACCTTGTTCTCCTTGCACAGGAGCACGGCATGTGCCGTGTCAGCCAATGAACCGACATCGGGCGTCTTGATCTGGACAAGATGCGCGGCCCTCGCTTCGGCAAAGAGCCGAATATCCTCGAGCGTGTTGCACCTCTCGTCCACGACAATCCGAGCGCTGGATCCCCGGTCATCCAGAATCGATACTATCCGGGCGTAGTTATCAATTTGCGCTTGCGTGGAACCAAAATCCGCGGGGCACTCAACGTTAAGCGTGACACCCGGAACGGTATCGGCGACCCCGCAGATAAAGTCGGCGATCCGTTGCGGGTCCAAGCCAATTTCTAGTCCTATCCAGCCGTACACATCGAAATGCAGCACCGGATCGTAACCCTGGCGGCCGATTTGGCGCGTGCGCTTTGCAACCCACTTCACAAGCTCCATGAAGGTCTGGCCGCCCACCCCGAATTTCTGCCGTGAATTGATCAGGCCGTGGGGGAGAACATCCACACCCTTCAGAATCATCTTGTCAACGTTGATTTCGCGAGCATCGCCGCTTTGGCAGTAAATCGGGACCGCGCACGTCGGCAGCGGCAGATCGAATTCATTACATATTACCTCTGCCATCGTACTGTGGTGGAGATGGGCCGCGGCGCGGAGCAGCGCCTGGCTGACGCCATACTCAAGCGCGAGAGGCAGCCGCTTATGTTCAAAGGGCTCGAAAACCTTTGCACAGGCATCAACGAAACGAGACGCATCGACGTCGAGCAGCCGGGGCGCCACAACGCCTGACGTCAAATCCGCGGTTTGAGCGGCTTCAAACAACGGATCGCGCCCGCCCGCACCAGAGTATTGGACGCTCATCATATCGCCCCAGACAACTGTATCGTCGCTGAGGACAAGCCCCACGCTGAGCGAAGATGCCGGAACGCGAATGGAGGTGAACCCCGTCGTCATCGGTCTGCCAACATAGATGAAACCGTCTTGGATTGCTCCGGCGCCGATGGCGGCTTGGTCGTCATAGAAGAACGCGCCATTTCCGGGCGCGAGCAGGACGTCTCTGATCTGCACTTCGCTTCGCTCAATGTATTCTAGAGGGCCACTCGGTGCGCGATTATGCGCCACTTGGCATTGAGTTAGCCAATATAATGTTCTGGACCGTCCCATCGCGTTTTCAGATAGCTGGGGCCAGAGTTTCCGAGATCGCTCGATCGGCCGGCATTCATGGGAGCCAGCTTTTCCGGTGGCGCAAAGAGCTTTGCCAGATCTCGGCGCCATCAGTGCCACTGCTCGTGCAGTGGAAGTCGTCGAGGAGCGGCCTGCGGCGCAGCCGCCTGTGCAGCAACCACCGATACCGCGACGGCGCAAAAAGAGCAGCACGGTGACGATCGAGCTTGGCGGCGCCCGTCGGCTGCAGGTCGAGGGTGACATCGATAGCGAGGCGCTCGGCCGGATGGCTTGCCACTGGCTATACGGATGTGCTCAAGGGCTTCCCCGGCCTTGCATTGATGGTGCAGAAGATCTTGAAGCGCGATCCGCACAGCGGCCACTTGCTCGGGCGTCAGGGAGGGCTGATCAAGGTGATCTGGCATGACGGCCAGTGGGCCTGCCTTTTTACGAAATGGACGTTTTATTTGGCCACGTGGCCGACGGCACCCTGGTGATCACGCCCGCTCAACTGGCGCATGCCGCAAATAACCTGGAGCGCGACTCGGCGGGATGAGCAAAGTCGTTGCACGGAGGAGCGAATATTCGTCATGGCCGATGAGCCGATCAGCTTCCTGATGATCTTGCCAGTGCGCACGCGATAATCCTCGCGGAGCTGGCCGCCCGCGCGAGGCACCCGGCGATCGCAGAGGCGCCATGGGAATGGATGCGGAGCGAGCGGGCAAGACTGTCCCGAAGCCTGTCCGGTTGTTGAGCCGATCGACCACTCTCAAATACGTTGCCGAGATGCTCGAGAGGACTGAGCACCTACGACGGCTATCGCAACCGAATTAAGCGAAACTGTCCTCCTCTTCACCTAAGACGACATCAACAACATTCGGCAAACCTACACGAGCGCAGGCTACCGGTGATGCTCCGCCCAAGCCTGCGGCAGGAAATCCCGATGCCATAGCCATCTCGGCCTTGCCCTATGGGGACTCATATCTGGCTCTGGTGACTCAGCCTAGGGGATGCCGATTCCGAAGGATCGCGTGTGAGCGAGATCGAGAATGCGATTGATCAAGCTCGAGTAGCTATGTCCGGCAGTCATAGCGGCCAAGGCGTAAGTGCCGCACATACTCAGCCCCGGCATCGAGTTGATCTCCAGGACAAAGGGCTGACCGGAGCGGTCGATCCGGAGGTCGACGCGGGCGTAGTCCCGGCACTGGCAGGCACGGAAGGTCGCAACCGCAATGTCCTGCAGCAAAGTTGCAAGGCTGCTCTCGACTTGCGCC
>NZ_SADP02000895.1:0-311 GCF_004010375.2 Mesorhizobium sp. M2E.F.Ca.ET.209.01.1.1
ACCACGTCGGAGGAGACCGAGGCCTGGCTTACAGCACCTTGGGCAGAAGCACGGCATTTGCAGCGAACAGCACCAGACAACGCGTTGGTGATCGTTGAGAAGCCAGCCACACAAATCAAGTTTCCGCAGCAGGCACCGGCGCAAGGATCTCTGTTCTAGGCTAAGGGATAGCCGCGTTCCTCATTCCTCGTCTCGCCATATCACACGGCGAACCATGCGGATTTCGACAAGGCGTCTCACACGAATTTTCAAGCGCTCCGCAGCACTCGGCAAAATTATGTCGGCATCAAGTTCGCGAAGCTTGCAGCGCT
>NZ_SADP02000896.1:0-311 GCF_004010375.2 Mesorhizobium sp. M2E.F.Ca.ET.209.01.1.1
GAACAGCCCATGGTCCGGCAACGCTTCGACCGCGGCCTTCAGCAATGGCGCAAATTTTTCGGGTTGCCGCCAGTCGTAGATGCCGGCGAGCGGCTTCCAAACGGCAAAGCCGGCGCGCTGCATCGATTGATTGAAGCCGGCGGCCACGGCAGCGATTGCCGCGATCTTCGAAGCGACGGCGGCATCGCCAAGCGCCGGAGCGCCGCGCAGCACCGGCCTGCCGGCGGCGTCGGGAAAATACGCCCGCAGCCATCCGCGCACGACGGGCAGGAAATGCACGTGCTGATGACCGTCGATGAAGTCGGGCTTGC
>NZ_SADP02000897.1:0-311 GCF_004010375.2 Mesorhizobium sp. M2E.F.Ca.ET.209.01.1.1
AGGGACAGCGATTTTCCGAAAAGGTCCTTCCGGTGTCTTCAATCCGGTCGAGAAGGTCGCCTAAGAAATCTTCCATTGCCGCCGATCGTCCTTATGGAGTTGCCATCGCCTTTATCGCGGCCGCGGCCGTGGCTGGGTCGCCGTTGACGTACGACATCGGGCCGCATTCCTGGCGAGGGTCGGCAGCGTAGGACGTCAGATCTGCGGGTCGCTTGCAGGGGGCCGTTTTCTCTTTGACCGTGCCGCAGCCGGCAACGCCGATCGCGATCACGACGAGGAACAATGCTCTGCCTAAGTGTGCGAGCTTAGTT
>NZ_SADP02000898.1:0-311 GCF_004010375.2 Mesorhizobium sp. M2E.F.Ca.ET.209.01.1.1
AGCGAAAAAGCCCCTGAAATGACCGCCTGGCTGGCAATGACCGTGGCGGCAGTTGCAAGTCCTACCATCGGCATCAGTGCCCAGTCAGGCAGCATCTGGAAGAACGGATTGGTCGGTTTTCCGTCATTGGCGAGCACAAAGGCGCCCTGCCCGAAATAGTTGAGCAGCAGGCAGGGAAACACCACGGAAAACCATGCCAGCACGATCGGCTTGCGTCCGAAATGGCCGAGATCGACATAAAGCGCCTCGGCCCCGGTCACGGCCAGGAACACCGCGCCGACAGTGACGAAGGCGGCGGTGGGTGTGCTGGC
>NZ_SADP02000899.1:0-311 GCF_004010375.2 Mesorhizobium sp. M2E.F.Ca.ET.209.01.1.1
ATGCCGTCACCACGCAGCGCCCGGCACGCTGTCGACCCGATCACCACGGAGCAGGACCATGATGCGCGCATTCAGCGTGGCCGTACTCACTTTCGCCGTCACCGCCTGCAGCAGTACGCCGGTCGCACAGGTACAGCCGATCGATGGCGTGATTTCCGGCCAGTGCCACAGCGACAAGGTGCGTGGCGCCGTGGGCCTGGCCGCTTCGGACGCCACCGTGGCCCGCGCACGCGTGGACAGCGACAGCCTGCAGGTGCGCGTGCTGCGTCATGACGGCCCGCGGGTACCGCCGGCCAGTGAAGGCGGCGACC
>NZ_SADP02000900.1:0-311 GCF_004010375.2 Mesorhizobium sp. M2E.F.Ca.ET.209.01.1.1
TGAAGCCTGCTCCCGCTGTGGCACCCGCACCACAAGTGCAGGAAGTTGTAAAGGAAGTCGTAAAATATGTTCAGCCGGAACCGCCGGCCCGCGCTACAATCGGGGTGTTTCGCGGCGTGAAGCTCGAAACATATGACGTGCCGCGACAGAGATAGCGACAGCGCTTTCGGATTACGAGAATCCGGACAAGTCCGCAAGGGGGACGGTGTAGATGCGAATTCTTCGAGGATCATTGGCCGCGGCGGCTTTGGCCTGGTCCTGCATTTTGTTGCAGTTGAGCCCCGCTGCTCATGCGGCTGACCGCTTCATCG
>NZ_SADP02000901.1:0-311 GCF_004010375.2 Mesorhizobium sp. M2E.F.Ca.ET.209.01.1.1
CACCGAATACCGCGCCCCGCGCGCGAATGACCGCCCCGAAATGCAGTCCGATGCGGGCGGTCAACGGCCCTTTCGTCAATTGGTGGCTGATTTGGCTGACGGCCCTCAGCGCCATCTCCGAGCTCTCGAACAGGCTAAGTACGTCATCGCCCTTCGAGTAAATGTAGTCACCGCCATGTTGCGCGACGATCGCCCGCATCGCGTCCAGGCAATCCGAAACCTGCCGCAGAGCGGCCTCGTCACCGATGCGCTCATAGAGGGGCGTGCTGCCCACGACATCGGCTAAGAGGACTGCGGCTAGAAGTCTTTCC
>NZ_SADP02000902.1:0-311 GCF_004010375.2 Mesorhizobium sp. M2E.F.Ca.ET.209.01.1.1
GAGGCCGCCACGGCCGGCTGGCTGAAGGCGATGAAGGAGAACTTCACCGCCTACAAGGGCAACAGCGCGGTGATGAAGGCGGTCAATGCCGGCGAGATCGAAGGCGGCGTGATCTACCACTATTACTACTTTGGCGATCAGGCCAAGACCGGCGAGAACTCCAAGAACGTCGCGCTGCACTATTTCAAGAACCAGGATCCGGGCGCTTTCGTGTCGGTTTCCGGCGGCGGCGTGCTGGCTTCGAGCAAGCACCAGAAGGAAGCCCAGGCCTTCCTGAAATGGGTGACCGGCCAGGGTGGCCAGGACGTGCT
>NZ_SADP02000903.1:0-311 GCF_004010375.2 Mesorhizobium sp. M2E.F.Ca.ET.209.01.1.1
CTCATCGTCGACGTCGACCACTTCAAGTCGATCAACGACCGCCTCGGCCATGATTGCGGCGACCAGGCGCTCAAGCTGATCGCGCAGGCGATCAAGGGCCAGCTGCGCGGCGGCGATATCGTCGGACGCATCGGCGACGAGGAGTTCGGCGTATTCCTTCCCGGTGTCGACCCCTCGCAATCCTGGCTGGTTGCCGAAAGCATCCGCCGACGGATACGCGAAATGGACTTTTCCCCGGGCGGCCGCTCCTGTCCGCTTTCCGTCAGCATAGGCGGTACCAGCTTCAGCGGGCCGACCACCTACGAGGCAAT
>NZ_SADP02000904.1:0-311 GCF_004010375.2 Mesorhizobium sp. M2E.F.Ca.ET.209.01.1.1
ATGGGCGATGAAGCCGACAAGCTCGAAGCTTCAATCGCCGCCGTGCTCGACCAGGGCCTGCGCACCAAGGATATCTTCTCCCCCGGCATGACCGAGGTTGGCACTGTTGCCATGGGTGACGCGATCATCGCCAAATTCCTGGCGTAACGCTCGTTCGGCCTCAGCGGATCTCGCCGGCAAGCTGACGCAGCAGGCCGACGAGCCTCGCCTCGTCCACCGGTTCGAAGAAGGCCGCGTCGGCGGCCTCGACGGCGACAATGGCGCGCTGCGCCGCCGCCGCCCCGGCTGATGTGACGCGGATCACCTTGGCC
>NZ_SADP02000905.1:0-310 GCF_004010375.2 Mesorhizobium sp. M2E.F.Ca.ET.209.01.1.1
GGGCGACATGCATTAAGTCCAGATTAACCCTGATATCTGGAGCAGGCACTTTGCCTGTCCAGACGTCACCGATACCTCACATCGCTCAAATTTCCCGCCGACGCCGGGGCACGGTTAACGTTTCGAATCGTCCTGATTCCGCCAATCTGCCAGAAGGTCAAGCGCCTCTGGCATGATTCGCATGAAAAAAGCGAATCAATTACCCGACTTAGAGGCGTCGATTCGACGCGCTGCACATTTCCACTTCATTTCCAGGAGCAGTTCCGGCCTAAACGCGTCCAACCCTGCCCGACGAAACGCCGAACCCTTC
>NZ_SADP02000906.1:0-310 GCF_004010375.2 Mesorhizobium sp. M2E.F.Ca.ET.209.01.1.1
TGCGGCTACATCATCTTCAACTTCCTCAACCTCAACGCCGGCTGGATCCATCGCATCGACAACGGTCACATCAACCGGCCTTGGCGTGCGCCGTCCTGGCTGCTCGGCATCGGGGCCATCTTCGCCTATGTCAACGCCATCTTCATGGGCGCCGGCGCCAAGGTGTGGAACCCGATGGCGCTGTGGGCCGGCCTGATCACCGCGGCGCTGATCATCCCGGTGTTCTGCTTCCGCCACTACATCCAGGACGGCGGCAAGTTCCCGGAGCACATGCTGGCCGATCTCGGCATGGCCGGGGCCGACCTCTCGG
>NZ_SADP02000907.1:0-310 GCF_004010375.2 Mesorhizobium sp. M2E.F.Ca.ET.209.01.1.1
AGCAGCGTCTGGCTGAATTTGCGCAATGCCGCAGGCATCTGGTGCAGATGCGGGTCAGTGAGATGCAGCGCTTGCGGCGATTGGTCGATCCGGATCTGATTGCGATGAAGCAACGCTATATAGCTCAGCTATCTGACGACCTGAAGCAACTGGACAAAGCTATTGCCGAGCAGCTTGAGGGACAGCCTGGCTGGAAGAACATCGGCGCGCTCAAAGGCGTCGGCCCCATCCTGATCAGCACACTGGCCTGCGAGTTGCCCGAACTGGGCAGCTTGGGAAGCAAAGCCATAGCGTCGCTGGTGGGGTTGGC
>NZ_SADP02000908.1:0-310 GCF_004010375.2 Mesorhizobium sp. M2E.F.Ca.ET.209.01.1.1
GGACAGCATGATGCCGGGCCTGTCGGCCGGACCGATCATGGCAAAGAGGTTGGCCTTGTGACCGTCGGCGCTGTGGATCAGCTGGCTGGCTATGCCGTTTGCTCCGAGCAACTCCGCCGCATAGCCGATGAGGTCGAGATTCGAGTCACGGCTCACGGTCGGGAAGGCTATCAGCCGTTCGAGTATATCGATGCTGTCCATGTGTCTTGTCCCGTTGCCGCTACCGGCTGTCTACATCGGGCGATGGCCGCCCCTGAAGTCGCATTTGGCTCAGCTTCGATTTATTGCAGCCTAATTCCGGCGACGGGAG
>NZ_SADP02000909.1:0-310 GCF_004010375.2 Mesorhizobium sp. M2E.F.Ca.ET.209.01.1.1
GCAAGTCGCTTGCCGCGGCCGCGCGCGGCGAAAGGGCGGTGCTGGGCGCATGGCAGGATGGGGCGCTTGCCGGCACCGTCACGCTGCTGCTCGACCTGCCGCCTAATCAGCCGCACCGCGCCGAGATAGCCAAGCTGATGACCGGCCGCGACCATCGCGGCAAGGGCGTCGCGACCCGCCTGATGCGGGAAGCCGAGAAACTCGCCGTTGAGAAGGGCCGCACGCTGCTGGTGCTGGACACCGCGAGCGAGGAGGGGGCGTCCGGCCTTTACGAGAAACTTGGTTTCACGCTGACCGGCGAGATCCCGGA
>NZ_SADP02000910.1:0-310 GCF_004010375.2 Mesorhizobium sp. M2E.F.Ca.ET.209.01.1.1
TTCATATCCTGGGGCCCGAAACAAAATTTGGCCGAAGTCTCGCGCCCTGCTATGAGCCGAGGGCGCTTGGCTGGTCTCACATCGATTGGAAGGCGCGAACAAGCTAACGATTGGACGGCGAGAGGCACATGCATTTGAGATCGGTTCTGAGCGGCACGCTTGCGCTGCTGCTCCTATCAGGCGTAACCGCTTTGGCGAGCGGTTCGGGGCAATCAACCGAGAGCGGGTTTTCGTTCCATCTGCCGACACTTGAGTTGCCCAGCCTTTTCGGTGAGAAGAAAAAGCAGGATCAAGTCCAAGATCGGAAGAG
>NZ_SADP02000911.1:0-310 GCF_004010375.2 Mesorhizobium sp. M2E.F.Ca.ET.209.01.1.1
GTGCTCGTCGTGATCCGCTAGATAGTGGTCAGGTTCGTCTGCATCGACGCCGCTCTGGTTCATGCTGGCATCGGCACCGGCTATGACGATCGCGATGCGATAACCTCTACCTGGCTTCCGGGCCTGATTGCGCGCCTGCTTCGCGTCGGCGGCTTCGCGGTCAGCGGCACGCCGCTCGATCACCCGCTGTTGCAACGCCTCCCGCCGCCTACTTCGGAGCCCGCCGATCGTTATTATCTCAGCCGACGCGTGTGAGGGCGCAGACGATCCAGGCCTTCAGGGGCCGAGCCTTCAGGGGCCGAGCCTTCAG